>NZ_JBVUBB010000023.1:0-126409 GCF_055791185.1 Bradyrhizobium ingae | reverse complement strand
TATGTAATCTACTACAATAACTTCAGGCCTCATCAGGCCCTCGGCGGCAAGACACCAAAGGAATTTGCCGAGGTCCAGACCCAGACCATTCGATCAGCGAATTAGTGAACTTGCACAGCAATGACGGAGTACGCTAACCTGCCTTGCGATGCGTTGCCGCCGCGCGATGCGTCTTGCGCGTGCTGCGATGCTGGCTCGTGCTCCGCCGCGCATGGGAGCGCGCTGACGCCCGTCCCTTGCCTCGCCCCTTCAAACTCTGCTTCAGCGCGTCCATCAGATTGATGACGTTGCTTGGCCGCTCCTCGGGCTCGGGCAGCTCGATCTTTTTGCCGCTGGCTTTTCGCTTCACCAGCGCCTTCAGCGCGTCCTCATATTCGTCCTTGAACTTGCTGGGATCGAAATGCGCCGCCTTGGTGTGCAGGATATGGCCGGCGAGCTCGACCATGTCCTTGGTGATCTTCGGGCTCTTGATGTCATCGAAGAACTGGTCCTCATCGCGCAGCTCGTAGGGGTAGCGCAGCGTGGTGCCGAGCAGACCCTTGCCGAGCGGCTCGATGGTCATGACGTGTTCGCGGTTCGTCAGCACGATCCTGGCGAGCGCCACGCGTTCCTCGTCCTTCATGGCATCGCGGATCACCGCAAAGGCGTCGACCGCAGCCTTGCCATCCGGAGCGACATAGTAGGGGTGGTTGAGGTAGCGCTTGTCGATTTCCTCGCGCGGCACGAAGCTTTCGATGTCGATCGTGTGATTGCTTTCGATTTGAACCGCTTCCAATTCCTCGGGCTCGATCTCGACATATTTGCCCTTACGCAGCTCGTATCCGCGTCCCTTCTGATCACTCTCGACGACGTCGCCGGTCTCGGCATCGACCATCTGCTGCTTCAGGCGGTTGCCAGTCTCCCGGTTGATCATGTGAAACCGCGTTTTCGCTGCAGCGGTCGCGGCGGGATAAAGGACGACCGGGCAGGTCACCAGCGACAGCTTCAACGTTCCTTTCCAATAGGCGCGGGGAGCCATTCCAATCTCCAATGTTTTCAATGCGTTTTCGGAACTCCAACCCACCTTATGGGTTTTGGTTCCGGGTGGGACTTTGGCCGTGATAGGCTTGAATGCGCTTTAGATAATGCGGGACCGGTCGTGCTGAGAAACCTCTCCACCTATCGGAAAAAGCGGGATTTCGAGATTACTCCCGAGCCATCCGGCGAGACGGCTGTGGCGCCGTCGAAACAGCGGCGTTTCGTGATCCAGAAGCATGATGCGACCAGGTTGCATTACGATCTCCGACTGGAGTTCGACGGCGTCTTCAAGTCCTGGGCGGTGACGAAGGGTCCTTCGCTCGACCCCCATGACAAGCGGCTCGCGGTCGAGGTCGAGGACCATCCGCTCGACTACGGCGATTTCGAAGGCACCATTCCGGAAGGACAGTATGGCGGCGGCACGGTGATGCTGTGGGACCGCGGCTATTGGGAGTCTGAGGATCCCGAGCGCGGCTTCAAGAAGGGCGACCTCAAGTTCACACTGCATGGCGACAAGCTGCATGGAAGCTGGGTGCTCGTGCGCATGCGCAACCGCGGCGGCGAAAAATGCACCAATTGGCTGCTGATCAAGCATCGTGACGACTACGCCCGCGAGGGAGACGGCAGCGACATCCTCGACGCGGACAAATCGGTCGCCTCCGGCCGGGCGATGGAGCAGATCGCCGAGCGCAAGGGACGCGCGCCAAAGCCGTTCATGCTGGCGAAGGGGACCAAAGCCAAGGCCGATGCGGTCTGGCAGTCCAATCGCGCCGAGCAGGAGACGCACACCATCAAACCTGCGCCGCGCGCGGCCTTGAAGAAAGGCAAGGCGACGAACATAACGTCCGCGAAGAGGACGAACATAACGTCCGCGAAGAGAGTGTCGGAGATGCCGGACTTCGTCCCGCCGCAGCTCTGCACGGCGGTGGAGCGTCCGCACCCGGGCGAGGGCTGGTGCCACGAGATCAAGTTCGACGGCTACCGAGTGCAGCTTCGTGTCGAGGATGGCGAAGCGACGCTCAAGACCCGCAAAGGCCTCGACTGGACCGGAAAATTCGCATCAATAGCCAAGGAAGGTAGCGCGCTGCCTGACGTGCTGATCGATGGTGAGATCGTCGCCCTCGACCACAACGGCGCGCCGAGCTTCTCCGCGCTTCAGGCGGCGCTGTCGGACGGCAAGACCGATGACCTCATGTTCTTTGCTTTCGATCTCCTGTTCGCCGAAGGCCTTGACCTGCGCCGGTTGCCACTCGGGGAACGCAAGACGCGGCTCAAGGAGTTGCTGGGCGCGCGTAGGAAGAAGTCGAGCCAGATCCGTTATGTCGAGCACTTCGAGAGCGGTGGCGATGCGGTGCTGCAATCGGCCTGCAAGCTCGAGCTCGAAGGCGTGGTCTCGAAGAAGCTCGATGCACCCTATCGTTCAGGGCGCACCGAAAGCTGGACCAAGGCGAAATGCCGCGCCGGCCATGAGGTCGTGATCGGCGGCTACAAGACCACGAATGGCAAATTCCGCTCGCTGATGGCGGGCGTGCACCGTGGCGGTGATCTCGCTTTCGTCGGCATCGTGGGCACCGGTTTTGGTGCCGACAAGGTCAAGCGCATCATGCCGCTGTTGAAGGCGGCGGAGGCCAAGGAGAGCCCGTTCGGCGGCAAGAATGCGCCGAAGAAAACCCGCGATGTGCATTGGCTGAAACCCGAGCTCGTGGCCGAGATCGAGTTCGCCGGCTTCACTGCCGACGGCAATATCCGCCAGGCGGCGTTCAAGGGCTTGCGGCAGGACAAACCCGCGGAAGAGGTCGAGGCCGAGACGCCGGTAAAGACGGAGCTTGCCAAGCCGTCGCCGCGGAAGGACAAGGCGAAGGCGGCATCGAAGACGAAATCAAAACAGCCCGGCACAGCGGAAGTGATGGGCGTCGTCATCTCGAAGCCCGACAAGGAGCTGTGGCCGGATGGCGGGGATGGCGATCCCGTCACCAAGCTCGATCTCGCACGCTACTTTGAGGCGGTCGGCGAATGGATGATCGCTCATCTGAAGGGACGGCCGTGCTCGCTCATTCGCGCGCCCGACGGCATCAAGGGTGAGTGCTTCTTCCAACGCCATGCCATGCAGGGCACGTCGAACCTTTTGGAGCTTGCAAAGGTCTCCGGCGATCGGAAGCCATATTTGCAGGTCGATCGGGTCGAGGGACTGGCGGCGGTGTCGCAGATCGGCGGCGTCGAGCTGCATCCCTGGAATTGCGCGCCTTGCGCCTACGACACGCCAGGCCGGCTGGTGTTCGATCTCGATCCTGCGCCGGACGTGGCTTTCCCCGACGTGATCGAGGCGGCCAGGGAGATGCGACAGCGTCTATCCGACGTCGGGCTGGAGAGCTTCTGCAAGACCACTGGCGGCAAGGGCATGCATGTCGTCGTGCCGCTGCTTTACGGTGCGCGGGACAAGGTCGATTGGAAGGAGGCAAAAGCCTTTGCGCAAGGCATGTGCCGCTGGATGGCCGACGACGATCCGCAGCGATATCTGCTCAACATGTCGAAGAAGCTGCGCGAGGGAAAGATATTCCTCGACTATTTGCGCAACGATCGGATGTCCACTGCGGTCGCTCCACTGTCACCGCGCGCTCGCGACGGCGCCACCGTCTCCATGCCTCTGACCTGGGCGCAGGCGAAGAGCGATCTCGATCCGAAGCGCTATACGCTACGCACAGTCCCGGGCTTGCTGGCGCGATCGAAGGCGTGGGAGGGGTATGACGATGCGGCTGCGTCGATCAAGGCCGCGATCAAGAAGCTGGCGGGGAAGGTGAAGTAGTGGGTACCGCGAGTTTGGTGTCATCCCCGCGAAGGCGAGGGATCCAGTACGCTGCGGCTTCTCTGTATCCCGACTCCGCCTCTGGAATACTGGATCACCCGCTTTCGCGGGTGATGACAGTCTTTGAAGGAACTGACTGAGCGTGTTGGGGGCGGTCGCCGTTGATGCTTCCGTTCAGATCCGTCCCATCAGCAGCAATATCAGCAGGATAACGATGATCAGCCCGAGTCCGCCACCGCCGTAATAGCCGGTGCCGTAGAACGGGCCGCCGCCGATGCCGCTGAAGCCGCCAAGCAGCGCGATGACCAAAATGATCAGAATGATTGTACCGATAGACATGCAAATCTCCTCCAGCCCTCTCGAAGAAGGGTCGTTGTCTTGACCGATTTTCGTCGGGGCAACTTGCCGTCGTAATGAAAGTTCCTCGCTCGGATCGTGATAAGAAGGCATCTAGCAGCGGAACCTTTGCGTTCGACGCGGGGTGATTACATCAGTCGGCAGAGGATATCGTCATGTCAGCACCGCTCGTCGTTTCGATCCCGCATCGTCTCGGTCGCGAGGAGGCCGCGCGTCGTCTGAAGTCCGGGCTTGGCCGCGCAGCCGCCAGCATTCCGGTGATGCACGTCGAGGAGGAGCGCTGGGAGGGCGACCGCATGAATTTCCGCATCCGCGCGCTCGGTCAGGTCGCAGCCGGCCAGGTCGATGTCGGCGAGGATCAGGTGCGGGTCGAAGTAATGCTGCCCTGGCTGTTGCAGCGCTTCGCCGAGCTGGCGCAGGCCGCCATTCGCAAGCGCGGGCAATTGCTTCTGACAAAGGGCGATGGGAAGTAGGATCTCGGTGTCAGGCGGGCACGGGCCGCCGGGCGGTTCTTGCCGTACGCGCAATGCGGGCTTTCAGGACAGCTGCGGGAAACGACCCAAAGGTCCGCGAGAGTCGCAGGTTATCACCCGCGTGACCGGGGATCGCATAGCCCTTCACATCGACGGTCGCATCGAGCATTTCGAATGACGGCCATTCGCGGCCAGCTTGCGTGAGCGGCGCAAAGGTTCGCCCCGCCAGTACGATGGCTGCGTCGCGCCCGTGGCGCCGTGCGAAAGCGATGACATGGTCGGCGTGCGGGCCGCTCACCTCGAGAGCCTGGTAGTCGCCACGGGTGAAGACATCGGCAAGCTCGGAGCGCAGCTCCAGGATTTGCCGCGTCCAGGCGAGTTTCAGGCGCCCATCCGGCCAGTCTCGGGCAAGACCGCTCCGATCGAAGCGCTCCAGTCCCGCGAGCGCCTCCTGCCGTTCGACAAAATCGACCGGACGGCGATTGTCCGGATCGACGAGCGACAGATCCCAGAATTCGGTGCCTTGATAAAAGTCCGGCATGCCCGGGAGTGTTGCCTTCAGCGTGAGCTGGCTCAACGAATTCAGCGCACCGAGCAGGGCGACGCGTCGCGCGAGCGTTTGAAGCGCCTCCAGGAATTCGGCAGAAACCGCGGGATCGAGAATTTTCGCGATGAAGTTCCGCAGGCCTGACTCATAGGTCTCGTTCGGATTGAGCCAACTCGTCTCCTCCTTGCCTTCGCGCGCCGCCTTGAGCGCATAGGCCTGGATGCGCTCAACGAAATCCGCATCGGGCGCGGCGAAGGCCCAAGCGCCGAGCAGCGTCTGGTAGAGCATGTATTCGAACGTCGCCGACGGCGCGCGCATCTCGCCATGCGTGGTGATGTGCGGCACGTTCACCACCTTCCAGCGTGCCACCGCGCTGCTCCATTCGCCCGGGATCTCGCTGAGCGCGGCGAGCCGTGCCCGCGCGTCCTCGCCACGCTTGGTGTCATGCGTGGCCGTGGCCGTCATGCCATGCGGCCATTCCCTGGCGCGCGCCTTCATGGCCTCGTGAAACGCCGGTAGGGCGAGAGCCTTTGCGGCGGGATCGCCGCCGACTTCGTTCAGTGCAAGCAGGCGGTGATAGCGATAGAAGGTCGTATCCTCCAGCGACTTCGCCATCATTGGTCCGGTGAATTGCTGTACCTTCAATGCAAATCGGCGCACGCGCGGAGTGCTGTGGGGTGGCCGGTCCGGCCTCAGCAGGTCCATGGTCAGGGCGTCGCGCAGGAAGTCGAATATGCCGTCGTCGGCCGCGAACCATTCCGCGCGGGCGCGCGCGATGGTCTCTTCGATCAGCTTGCGGTCGTGAGCGGTCGGTCCGCTCGTCGTGATGTAGGTGCGGTAGACCGGGAAATGCAGCACGTAGAGCTCGAGCGCCTGCCGCAGGCTGTCGGCGGAAAAGTCGCGGGTCGAGTAGTGCCCATTGGCAATGCGGGCGAGCAGGCGCGTCAGCACGGTGAACTCGCTGGTGAGAAGCGTATCCAGCACGCGCCTCTTGGCTTCCATCAGATAGGGCGCAAGCCGCGGCGAGCGATTGCTGATCTGACGCCAGGTTTCGTCAAGCGCCTCCAGGCCGCTTGCATCGACCAGCACCTGGGTGATGACGTTCATCCATTCATAACCGGTGGTGCCCTGAACGCCGGCAAAGCGCGGCAGCCGTTCGTGCTCGCACAGGATCTTTTCGATGACGGTGTAGAACGGCTTTGCAGGGCCCTGCGCGTCGCGAACGATCCGGCGCAGCCGCTGGCAATATTGCGCGGGGTCGCGCAAGCCGTCGATATGATCGAGCCGAATGCCCTGCAGCCTACCATCTGCGACCAGTTGCTTGACCAGCCGGTGCGTGGCCGCGAAGGTGCTGGCGTCCTCGACGCGCAGGCCGGCGAGACCGTTGACGTCGAAGAAGCGGCGATAGTTGATGTCGCTGGAGGCGAGCCGCCAATGGCCGAGCTTGTAGTGTTGGCGTTCGAGCAGGTGATGCAGGGCAAGTGTTTGCGTCGGGCGGTCCTTGGCCGAACGATAGGCGGCAAGACCTCGCTCCATGATTTCGGAAGCGCCAGCGATCGCCTTCAGTTCGCCCTTGAGGGCAGGTGCCTCCTGGCGGTTCGGGTGTCGTAGCCCCTGGTAGCGTTCGGCGGCTGCCAGGAGGTGCTTGCCTGCCGCGCTCTCGGTGGCATTCGCCTCCTTGACGATCATCCGCAGGAGTTCGCCATAGCGTTCCGGCGCGATCGGCAGCCGATGCTCGAAGTACCAGGCCGAAAAGCTGCCTTCGCCCGCATCATAGCGCAGCTCGATCTCACCGCGCTCCAGCGCCTCGCCATAGGCCGAGCCGAGGATTGGCAACAGCACGCCGCCGCGGGCGCGATACGGCAACTGATCCCAGTCGATGTCGAAGGAGGCTGCGTGCGGCGAGGCCGGTCCCCATTCGAGCACGTCCAGCCAGTACGGATTGTCGGCGAAGTGAACGCCGACGTGATTTGGAACGAAGTCGATGATCAGGCCGATATCGTGCTGCTTCAACGTGTCGCTGAAGCGGACAAAGCCGGCTTCGCCGCCGAGCTCGGGGTTGAACTGGCTGTGATCGACGATGTCGTAGCCGTGGGTCGAACCCCTGCGCGCCTTCATCAGCGGCGAGGCATAGACATGCGTGATGCCGAGCGCCTTCAGATAGGGGACGATCCGGGCGGCGTCGTCGAAGTTGAAATCGGCCGTGAATTGCAGGCGATAGGTTGCGAGCGGAATGGCGGGAGGCATGCTCACCTCGCAAGGCGCCAGACCACCGACCAGGGCGCAAGTTGGTCACCGGGCTCGCCGCCCCAGATCGGCGTGCCGGTCAAGTTCGGTGAGCTAGCTTCGCGATCCGACAGGTTGGCGGACAGGCGCAGTGTCGCGCCGTCTCCCATGCGCCAATGCGCGGTCAACAGTCCGCTCTCTTCAGCCTTGGCGTCGCCAAAGACCGCGCCGGCAAGCCGTGGCACGATTTCGGTGCGGCGAACACGCAGGAGCTCCCGCACCAGCGACAACCGTGCATCTTCCTCGGGCGTGCGGGCCTCCCAATCGAGCACGGCGGATTGCGGCGTCGCCGGATCGAGCGGGTCGGGCACCTCGTCGCCATATTTCTCGTAAGCCCAGGCATATTCCTGGCGCCGTCCGTTGCGGACGGCATTGGCGAGATCGCCGTGGAAATCGCAGAAGAACGGGAAGGGCTTCTTCGAGCCCCATTCTTCGCCCATGAACAGCATCGGCACCATCGGCGCGAGCAGGGTTACGGCGAGTGCCGCCTCTATCGACTGCGGGGACGCAACGCTCTCCAGCCGATCGCCGAACGGCCGGTTGCCGATCTGATCGTGGTTCTGGAGGAAATTGACGAAGGTGTCCGGCGGAAGCTGCCGGCTTGGCTCGCCCCGTGGCTTGTTGCCCCAGAATGCGGAGACCTCGCCCTGGTAGACGAAGCCCGACGCCAGCGCGCGGGCGAGACCGCTGCGTGGCGAGCGCTGATAGTCGCCATAATAGCCGGAGGATTCGCGCGTGAGCATCACGTGCCAGACGTGATGGTAATCGTCGTTCCATTGGCCGCGATATTTGCCGTTTGGCGGCTCCTCGGTGGGATCGAGCAGACTCGCGCGATTGTCGCCATTCTCCAGCACGAGATGGATGTGCCGCCCGGTCGCCGCCGCAAGCTGGCCCGCGGCGATGCTGAGATCGTGCAGCACCGACTGCTCGCCGGGGATCGCCATGATGTGGTTGGCGGCGTCCAGCCTCAAACCATCGAAGCGGTAGTCGCTGAGCCAGCAGAGCGCATTCTCGACCGCGAAGGCGCGAACCTGCGGCACGCGATAATCGATTGCACTGCCCCACGGGGTATGCGCATCGGTGAAGAAGTTCGGTGCGTAGCGGCCGAGATAGTTTCCCTCGGGGCCGAAGTGGTTGTAGACGACGTCCAGAAAGACCATGAGGCCGCGCAGGTGCGCTTCGTCGATCAGCGCCTTCAAGTCTTCGGGCCGGCCATAGGCGCTGTCGGGCGCATACCACAGCACGCCGTCATAGCCCCACCCGTGCTTGCCGGCGAAGTCCGCCAGCGGCATCAATTCCAGCCCGGTAATCCCGGTCGCGACGAGATGATCGAGCTTGTCGATCATGGCGCGATAGCTTCCCTGCTGTGTGAAGGTGCCGACGTGGGATTCCAGCAGCACCGTCTCATGCCACGGGCGGCCGCGCCAATTCCTGGCGCGCCATTCGAAACTGTCGTGGTCGATCACCTCGCTCGGCCCGAACACATCGTCGGGCTGGAAGGCCGACGCCGGATCCGGCACGTCAAGCTCGTCGTCGATCCTGAACTGATAACGGGCGCCCGCCGTCAGCCCGGGAATGTCGGCCACGTACCAGCCGTCCTCGCCGCGCCGCATCGCATGGCGCCTGTCGAGCATGAGGTCGACGCGCCTCGCGCCTGGCGCCCAGAGTCGGAACGAGACGCCGTCCTTGCCCGGCTTGGCGCCAAAGGATGGCCTCATAGCGCGCCCGCGAAGGCGAGCACCGAGCGCGGCGGCGCCTTGCTCTCGGTGCCGGGCAGGAAATCGACCGTGTTCAACTTGGCATCGGTCGTGTTCAGGATCTGCTGCCAGCTCCTGTATTCGGCCATCCTGGGCAATTTGAATCCGATCTCTTCCGGTGCCGCGTTCAGGACAATAAAGATCGCGGGCACGTCGGGTTCCAGCGGACCGAGCACATAGGCGAGAAATCTCCCTTCCGGAAAATTCCAGTCGCTCTCGTTCATCTCCTCGGCCGCCGGCGTCAGCCACAGGACGCCGTAGGAGCCGTTGGCGCGGCGACCGTCGAGCCAGCTCTGGCTGCGAAGCTGCGAGAAGCGTCGGCGGATCTCGGCGAGCTGGCCCACGAACTCGACCATGTCCTCGCCATCCTTGCCGAGATTGTCCCAAAGCACCCAGCCGACTTCATTGTCCTGGCAATAGGCATTGTTGTTGCCGGACTGGGTGTTGCCGACCTCGTCGCCCGCGAGCAGCAGCGGCGTGCCCTGCGCAAGCATGAGGCAGGCGAGCACGTTCTTGCGGAGCTGGCGGCGCAGCGACAGGATCTGCGGATCGTCGGTCGGGCCCTCGGCACCGCAGTTGTTGCTGTGGTTGTCGTTGGAGCCGTCGCGATTGTCCTCGCCATTGGCCTCGTTGTGCTTCTGGTTGTAGCTGAAAAGGTCGGCCAGCGTGAAACCGTCATGCACGGTGATGTGATTGATGCTGGCGCGCAGCTTGCGGCCATCATGGTGGAACAGGTCGGATGACGCCGTCATGCGGCTCGAGACATCGCCGATCAGGCTGCCTTCACCGCTCCAGTAGCGGCGCATGGCGCTGCGGTAGCGGTCATTCCATTCCGACCATTGCGAGGGAAACGCGCCGACCTGATAGCCGCCGAGGCCGAGGTCCCAGGGTTCGGCCACGAGCTTTACGCCCTGGAGCACCGGATCCTGGCGGACCGCGGTCAGGAACGAGCTGCCGCGGTCGAATCCATTCGGTCCGCGCGCAAGCGTGGTGGCGAGATCGAACCGGAAGCCGTCGACATGGCAGACCTCGACCCAGTAGCGCAGCGAATCCGTGACCATCTGGAGCACGCGCGGATGGGTGAGGTTGACCGACGAGCCGCAGCCGGTGAAGTCGTCATAGTAGCGCGGGTTCTCGCGGTTCAGCCAGTAATAGGAGGCGTTGTCGATGCCGCGGAAGGACAGCGTCGGGCCGAGATGGTTGCCTTCTGCGGTGTGGTTATAGACGACGTCGAGCATCACCTCGATCCCGGCATCATGCAGGCGCGCCACGGTGGTGCGGAAGGAGTCCAGCGGATTGTCCTGCGCGTAGCGCGGCTCCGGCGCGAAGAAGGCAAGCGTGTTGTAGCCCCAGTAGTTGACGAGCTTCTTCTCCACCAGCACCCGGTCGTCGATGAAGCCGTGGATCGGCAGCAGCTCGACGGTGGTCACACCCAGCCGTTTCAGATGCTCGATCATGGCGGGCGAGGACAGTCCGCCAAACGTGCCGCGCAGGTTCGGTGGCACGTCATCGCGCCTCTGCGTCAGCCCCTTGACGTGGGCCTCGTAGATGATCGTCTCGTCCCAGGGAATGTTCGGGCGAATTTCGCGCCGGCCCCAGTTGAAGGTCTCGTCGACGACCACGGCCTTGATCATGCCGCGCGCATTGTCGCGCCGGTCAAAGGACAAATCCTCGCGCGGACTGCCGGTGCGATAGGCGAAATGCGCATCGCTCCACACCAGCCTGCCGGCGAGCCGCTTGGCGTAGGGGTCGAGCAGGAGCTTGTTGGGATTGAAGCGGTGGCCGTGCTCGGGCTCATAGGGGCCGTGCACCCGGTAGCCGTAGAGCTGGCCCGGCGAGACGTCGTTGAGATAGCAGTGCCAGACGTCCTCGGTGCGCTCGGGCAATTCGATGCGCTCGAGCTCGCGCCGTCCCTGGCTGTCGAACAGGCACAGCTCGACCTTCTGCGCGTTGGCGGAGAACAGCGCGAAGTTGGTGCCGCGTCCGTCCCAGCTTGCGCCGAGGCGTGCGGACGTTCCGGCGGTCAGTCGCATGGGTCAGCTTTCCGGAACGAGGAAGATCGCAGCCAGCGGCGGAATGGTCAGGCGCAGCTCCGGCGTCTTGTCGCCGGCCGCCTGCACCTCCCCGACGTTCCCGACATTGCTGCCGCCATAATGGGCGGAGTCGGAATTGAACACCTCGTGCCATTTGCCGGCGAACGGCACCCGGACGCGATAGTTGCGATAGACGTTCGGCGAGAAATTCACGATCACGAGGCAGCGCGCGCGGGCGTCGAACCCCTTGCGGAGCCAGGCAAACACATTGCGATTGGCATCATCGGTGATCAGCCATTCGAAGCCGGCCTGATCGCAATCCATCTGATGCAGCGCAGGCACGGCGCGATAGAGCCGGTTGAGATCGCGGACCAGCGACTGGATGCCCGAATGGCTCTTGTATTCGAGCAGATGCCAGTCGAGCGACTGGTCGTGATTCCATTCCTTGCCTTGCGCGAACTCGCCGCCCATGAACAACAGCTTCTTGCCGGGATGGCCGAACATGAAGCTGTAATAGGCGCGCAGATTTGCGAAGCGCTGCCATTCGTCGCCGGGCATGCGGCCGAGGATCGAGCGCTTGCCGTGCACGACCTCGTCATGCGACAGCGGCAGGATGAAGTTTTCCGAGAAGGCGTAGTGCAGGCCGAACAGGATCTCGCCGTGATGGTGCTTGCGGTAGATCGGATCCTTGCTGATGTAGTTCAGCGTGTCGTGCATCCAGCCCATGTTCCACTTGTAGCCGAAGCCGAGGCCGCCATATTCGACGGGCCGGGAAACCTGCGGCCAGGCGGTGGATTCCTCCGCGGCGGTCGTGGCCTGTGGAAAGCGCGCGAACACTTCCGTATTGAAGCGCCGCAGGAACGCGATCGCCTCGATGTTCTCCCGCCCGCCATACTGGTTCGGGATCCACGCGCCCGCAGGGCGGCTGTAGTCGAGATAAAGCATGGAGGCGACCGCATCGACGCGCAAGCCGTCGATGGCGTAGCGCTCCAGCCAGAACAGCGCGTTCGACACCAGGAGGTTCGTCACTTCGGTGCGGCCGTAATTGTAGATCAGCGTGCCCCAGTCGAGATGGCGACCCTGCAGCGGATTGGCGTGTTCGTAGAGCGCGGTGCCGTCGAAGTGGCCAAGCCCGTGCGGATCGTCGGGGAAATGCCCGGGCACCCAGTCGAGCAGCACGCCGATGCCCTCGCGATGGCAGGCATCGACCAGCGCGGCGAAATCCTCCGGCGGGCCGAAGCGGCTGGTCGGTGCATAGAGGCCGGTCGGCTGGTAGCCCCAGGAGCCGTCAAAGGGATGCTCGCTGACGGGAAGGAATTCGAGATGGGTGAAGCCCATGTCGCGTGCATAGGCCGGAAGTTGCTCGGCGAGCTCGCGATAGGTCAGCCATTCGTTGTCACCCTTGCGCCGCCAGGAGCCGAGATGCACCTCGTAGATCGACATCGGCGCGGAGAGCGCGTTGATGCCGTCGGGCGCCGGCCGCGGGCGTGGCAGGTGTGCTTCGTCGAACACGATCGATGCCGTCTTCGGTCGTAGCTCGGCTGCGAACGCCAGCGGATCGGATTTCAGCGGCAGATTGTGGCCGTGCGGTCCGACCATGTCGAACTTGTAGTGATCGCCGACCTTCGCATGCGGGATGAACAGCTCCCAATAGCCGACGCCGCGCACGCGCATGGGGTGGCGTCGCGCGTCCCAGAAGTTGAAATCGCCGACCACGCTGACCCGGCGTGCATTTGGCGCCAGCACGACGAAGCCGATGCCATCGACGCCGTCGAGCGTCATCGGATGTGCGCCGAGCTTGTCATAGAGCCGCTGATGCGTGCCTTCGCCGAGCAGATAGAGATCGAAATCGGTCAGGATCGGCGGAAAGCGATACGGATCCTCGAGCTCGACGACATTGCCGCCGAACGTCGCGCGCAGCTGGTAGCGCTTGGCGCCGTTGGGCAGCGCGCCCGCGAACAGACCGGCCTCGTGGATGCGGTCGAGTTTCGCCACCTCGCCATGCTCGCCGATCGCCTCGACATTGGAGGCTTCGGGCAGGAAGGCGCGTACCACGCTTTTGTCGCCTTCGGGATGGAGCCCGAGATAGTGGAAGGGATCGGAGTGGCGTCCCTCTATGATCGCATAGGCTTCGGCAGACAATTTAGGCATGTGCTTCGCTCTCAGCATTGGACAGAATGCGAAGCAGCCCGGTCAGCGGCGCATTGAGCGCCTCCGGCCGGTGGGACAGTTCGTACTCCACCTCATCGAACGCTTTATCAAGCAGGAAAAATCTTAACAGGCCGTCCGCCGATTGCCGATCATTTGTCTGCAGGCGCCGGTCGGTCATGGCTTCGCGATACGCGGTGAGGAACGTCGCCGTGGCGCGCTCGCGCCATTCACCGAGTGCGGTCGCGAGCCGTCCCTGTTCGTCTGGCGCACCCTTGAGCGCACGGTCGACCGCAGCGGTCACGGCAAGGTCGATCGAGCAGACGAGGCTCGCGACGTCGCGCGCTGCCGGCGCCCTGCGCCGCCGCTCGGCCAGCGGCAGGTGCGGATTGCCATCGAAGTCGATGATGAAGATGTCGTCCTTCACGATCAGAATCTGTCCGAGGCGGAAGTCGCCATGATGACGGATGTTCAACCCGCCGATCTCGGATGGCAATAGCTTCCTGAGCAGGTCGGAAAGGGCCGGGCGCCGGTCCAGGAGCTGATCGACCAGCGGGCGGTCGGCCTCCCGCAAGCCGTTGCGGCTCTGGGCCAGTGTTTCACAGGTACGCTTGGCGCGATGCAGGAGGTC
This sequence comes from Bradyrhizobium ingae, assembly GCF_055791185.1. Classification (NCBI taxonomy): domain Bacteria; kingdom Pseudomonadati; phylum Pseudomonadota; class Alphaproteobacteria; order Hyphomicrobiales; family Nitrobacteraceae; genus Bradyrhizobium; species Bradyrhizobium ingae. The sequence continues at coordinate 112,357 of NZ_JBVUBB010000023.1, read as the reverse complement.
CATGCTCCACTGGGCGACGTGCGCAGAGGTGACCGGTTCCGGCGCGAGATCGGCGCCCTCGGCCCGGGCGAGCGCGATATGCAGCTCAGCGAGCCGCCGGCCGGTCTGGGCGAGATAATGCAGGTAGGGCACCTGGTCCCGGTTCTCGCGCGGCGCCTCACTTGCAGCGAGCAGGCGCTGTTCGTCGATGTAGCGGTCGAGATAGCCCGAGGTCACCGCCCAGCCGTCGCCCTGGTTCTCGACATAGGCATGCACGACGCCGACCGCGGTCCGCCCGCTATCCTCCACCAGCTCGGCGCTGCCAAGCAGCGCGGGCGTATTGGCGAACTGGGCGACCTCTGTGAGGTAGTAGCCGAGCTCGATCTCCGGGTTGGTGCCGGTTTCGAGCCGACGATAGATCTTGGTGACATACTGATTGTCGACCAGTGCGGTGCTGTTGGCCTGCTCGATGGCGCGGATCTGCTCCGGCTGCTTGACGGTGTCTGCACCGAAGCGGCTGGTCGGCTTGAAGTCCAGCCGCAGATTGTTTTCCTCGACGATCAGGGACTGGCTGAGATTGCGCAGGAACAGGCCGACGAAGATCTGGTCGGTTGCGACGTCGAGCAGCGTTCCCTCGCGTGCGCCCTGGCGCACGGCGGCCAGCGCCCTCGGGTTGAAGCGTTCGCGGTCGAAGCGTACCCATTCGATCTGCATCGGCATCACATAGCGCGACGTGACACCGCGCTGCGTCGCCTCGAAGAATGCGAGCCAGGGCCGGTTGTCGCCGATGTCGCAGAACGGGACCGCCGAGGTCAGGGTCGGCCGGATCTGCTTGGGACTGCGCTCCGGATACCAGCGGGTCCGCGACAAGAATCCCGGCAGCACGTCGCGCTCGAAGACGCCGCGCTCGCGCGCAAGCGAGACCCAGGTCGAATTGACCGGCACCACCAGCGTCTCGAATTCGGGCACCGCGCGCGGTGTCACCGGCTCGGACTTGTCGCGCTCGCGGAGCTGGAACCAGTAATAGCCGTACGGCCCCAGCGTGATCATGTAAGGCAGCTCGCCGATCGCAGGAAAACGCGTACGGCCGAGCATCTCCTGCGGGACCCGGTCCTTCCACGGCGACAGATCGAGCTCTGTCGCCTGTGCCGCGCGCGAAAGATTGGCGATGCACAGGATGACCTCGTCGCGATATTGCCGGACATAGGCCAGCACGGAACGGTTGGCCGGGCGTATGAACGTCATGGTGCCGCGGCCGAAGGCGAGCGTCGACTTGCGCACCGAGATCAGGCGCTTGGTGGCGCTGAGCAGCGAGGACAGGCTGCGCGACTGCGCCTCCACATTGACCGCTTCATAGCCATAGACTGGGTCCATGATCAGCGGCGCATAGAGGCGGGCCGGGTCGCAGCGCGAGAAGCCGCCATTGCGGTCCGGGCTCCACTGCATCGGCGTGCGCACGCCGTTGCGGTCGCCGAGATAGATGTTGTCGCCCATGCCGATCTCGTCGCCGTAGTAGATGATCGGCGTGCCCGGGAACGACAGCAGGAGCGAGTTCATCAGCTCGATCTTGCGCCGGTCGTTGTCCATCAGCGGTGCGAGCCGCCGGCGGATGCCGAGATTGATCCGCGCCCGTGGATCGTTGGCGTAGGTCGACCAGAGATAGTCGCGCTCGACGTCGGTGACCATTTCCAGCGTCAGTTCGTCGTGGTTGCGCAGAAATAGCGCCCATTGACAGGTCTGCGGAATGTCCGGCGTCTGGCGCAGGATGTCGGTGATCGGAAAACGGTCCTCCTGCGCGATCGCCATGTAGATGCGCGGCATCAGCGGGAAGTGGTAGGCCATATGGCATTCGTCGCCGCGGCCGAAATATTCCTGCACGTCCTCGGGCCATTGATTGGCTTCCGCAAGCAGCAGCTTGCCCTTGGAGTAGGCGTCGAGTTCGTGGCGCAGCCGCTTGATAATGGCATGCGTCTCGGGAAGATTCTCGTTCGAGGTGCCCTCGCGCTCGCAGAGATAGGGAATTGCGTCCAACCGGAATCCGTCGACGCCGGCGTCCAGCCAGCGCTTCATCACCTGGATGATGGCGCTGACCACCCGCGGATTGTCGAAATTGAGGTCAGGCTGGTGCGAGAAGAAACGGTGCCAGTAGAACGCACCGGCCTCCGGATCCCAGGTCCAGTTCGACTTCTCCGTATCCGTGAAGATGATCCGCGTGCCCTGATATTTCTGGTCGGTGTCGCTCCAGACATACCAGTTGCGGGCGCTCGAGCCCGCGGGGCTCCTTCGCGCGCGCTTGAACCATCTGTGCTGATCGGAGGTGTGGTTGACGACGAGCTCGGTGATCACTCGCAAGCCGCGCCGCTGCGCCTCCTGGATGAAGCGCTTGAAATCCTTCATCGTCCCGAAATCGGGATTGACCGAGCCGTAATCGGCGATGTCGTAGCCGTCGTCGCGGCCCGGCGAGGGATAGAACGGCAACAGCCACAGCGCGGTGACGCCGAGATCCTGCAGATAAGGCAGTCTTTCGGTCAGCCCGGCGAAGTCGCCGATGCCGTCATGATTGCTGTCGGCGAACGCCTTGACATGGAGCTGGTAGACGATCGCGTCCTTGTACCAGAGCTCGTCCACGACCTCGGCAGCTTCGATCTTCTTCTCGTCAACGGAGGAAAGAACGTTCATGCCGTAGACCCTCACGCCAGGCAGCGGAACAAGAGCGCCGGATCGCGATAGGGATCGATGCGCAGCCGGATTCCGCCCCATTCGATTGCGGACTGCTCGTCGGTGAGAAGGTTCTCAACGCGTGCGATGTAGCGACGTTCCCCGTTCACACCGATCGTGACGTCGTCGAGCGGCAGCCACACTTCCCGCACGTTGGGCGATAGCGCGACGGCGACGAGGACGGTGTTGGTTCCGTCGATCGACTCCTTGACGAAGGCGATCACATCGCCATCGTCGCTGCGGAGAAAGCGCAAATTCGATGTCTGTTGCAGTGCTTTGTTGTCGCGGCGGATGCGATTGAGTTCGGCGATGTAGGGCTTGATGTTGCCGGACTGGTCCCAGTCGCGGATCCTGATCTCGTATTTTTCGGAATCGAGGTATTCTTCGAGCCCGGGAACGGCCTGGTGCTCGAGCAACTCGAAGCCGCTATAGATGCCGTAACTGCCCGACAACGACGCCGCCAGCGCGGCGCGCGACTTGAACATCCAGGGCTTGCCGCTCTGGAGGTGATGCGGCAAGACGTCGGGCGTGTTGACGAACAGGTTGGGGCGATAGAAGTCGCGCTCAGGATAGCCGGTCATTTCAGCCAAATATTGCTCCAGCTCCCATTTTTGCGTTCGCCACGGAAAATAGCTGAACGACTGGGCGAAGCCGAGCCTGGCGAGCCCTTTCATCAGTTTCGGCCGGGCGTAGGTCTTGGAGAACAGGATCACCTCGGGATGGCGGCGGCGGATGTCGCGGATCAACCACTCCCAGAAGCTGAAGGGCGCGGTATCGTGATTGTCGATCGCGAAGATGGTCACACCATGGTCGATCCAGAACAGCATGACGTCGCGGAAGGCGTTCCACAATTCGCTCCGGGTCAGGCAGGAGAAATCGGGAGCGACGATGTCAGGGTAGTCCGCCGTCCGCATCGAGCCGTCCGGCCGCCATTTGAACCATTCCGGATGCTGCGTCAGCCAGGGATGATCCGGCGAACACTGAACCGCGAAATCGAGCGCGAGCTCGACACCGTATTCCAGGCAGGTCGCAACCAGCGCGCGGAAATCTTCAATGGTGCCGAGCTCCGGATGTAGTGCATCGTGACCACCCTCGGATGCGCCGATGGCGTAGGGGCAGCCGGGATCGCCTGCGGCTGCAACCGGCGAATTGTTGCGGCCCTTGCGATGGGTGCGGCCGATCGGATGAATCGGCGTGAAATAGAGCACGTCGAAACCCATTGCGGCGATATCGGGGACGCGTCCGATACAATCCCTGAGCGTGCCGTGCTGTCCGGCCACCGTGCCCTGGCTGCGCGGCATCATCTGGTACCAGGTACTGAAGCATGCTTTCTCGCGGTCGACGACCAGCGGGAATAGGGGCGAGCGGGTGAGATCGGGCCGCGACTGGCTGTCGGCCATGGCGTCCCTCAGCTCAGCCGCCATCAGCGGCGCAACCTCGCCGCTTTGCAGGAAATCCTCGCATTGCCGCAGGATGATGGCTGCGGCATCATCGTCCGCGCCATGGGCCTTGGTCAGCAGTGCCGCGCCTTCGATGGCATCGAGCGTGACGTCGGCTCCGGATCGCTGCCTGAGCGCGAGGCCGTGGCGCCAGGTCGCAAATTCGTCGGTCCAGGCTTCGATCGCGTAAACATATTGGCCCGGCTCCGGCGGGGTGAACGCGCCGGTCCAGCGGTCGTTGCCGTGATGGAGCATCGGTGTGCGCTGCCATTCCCGATCCTGTTCGCGGCGCCATAGCAGCGCGGCGCGGACTGCGTCATGGCCGTCGCGGTAGATGTCCGCCCAGACATCGACGCGCCCGCCCACGACGCGCTTGACGGGAAAGCGGCCGCCATCGACCAGCGGATAGACGTCTTCAATAAGGAAAGCGCCGCCGGCTGCGACACTCTCGACAGTTTGAATTGTCTTGTTCACGGGTGATGCCATTGACAAGAAAGTAGCGTCTCGTGTCCCCTGTCGGGAACCGACGCTTGGTACCTATATAGAAAGCCTCTTGTGTGTCATTAGTTCCCATCAGGAACGATAGCCGCTATCAGCGCGTTAACTTCGACTATCCTATTACTCCGTCTCACAAAAATGAATGTCGCCCCTGATGGTGGCCTGCAAACTGCGTGCCGAATGGATCATTTAGCTGAAGCCAGAATCAAGGGCGTCCAGTCCGAATTCGTCGACGCCTTGGGCAAGTTACGGGTCACCGCGCCCGATGCCCTCTCGTCGATCCTCAAGGCCTTGCCGGAAAAGCGCGCCTACCGCTTCGTCAGCGGTGCTGTCGTGGTCCGGACCGGCCGGCGACCACGCACCGACCTCACCGAGGCTGCCCAGCTTCCGCTGCGTTGGTCCGTCGCCAACGGCACCGTGCTGGTCGCGCAGGGCGAGGCGCGCGAGCGCGTCATTGTCTGGCCGGACAACCTGCCGTCGGGCTACCATCGGCTGAAGCTCGTCGATGCCTCGGGGGCGACAGAAGAGGCGCCGCTGATCGTGGCGCCCGAGCGCGCTTTCACCGGCGATTTCGACCGCGGCTGGCTGCTCGCGGTGCAGCTCTACGGCGTGCGCTCCGCGCGCAATTGGGGCATCGGGGATTTCACGGACCTTGCCGATCTCGTTGGGCTTGCCAACGAGCTTGGCGCCGATGGCGTCGGCCTCAATCCGCTGCACGTTCTGTTCGACGACCGGCCGTCTGATTGCAGCCCCTATTCGCCAAACAGCCGGCTATTCCTCAATCCGCTCTACATCGACGTCGAGAAGATTCCGGAGTTTTCGGCCGATCTGCTGCCGAAGGCGCGCGCCACCGCGGCATCCTTGCGCGAAGGCGACCGCGTCCGATATCGCGAGGCAGGGCCGCTGAAATGGCGCGGCCTGCGCGCCGCGTTCGATGCGTTCAAGGCCAAGGCCGGCCCCGGGCGCCGAGAAGCATTCGATGCCTTCCGCCTCGAGCGGGGTCCGCTGTTGTCGCGCTTTGCCTGTTTCGAGGTGTTGCGTCATCGCTTCACCGGACGACCGTGGTGGGAATGGCCGTCAGAGTGGCAGCGGCCGGACGAGACGAAATGCGCAGAACTGCGCGCAGGCCCCGATCACGACGAGGTCGAGTTCGTCGAGTTCGTGCAATGGACGGCCGACCGGCAGTTGGGTGCGGCCAAGGAGCTCGCAACCCGGCTCGGCATGAAGGTCGGGCTCTATCTCGATGTCGCCGTCGGCGTGCAGTCCGACGGGTTCGATGCCTGGAACGAGCAGGGTGCGATCTCCCGCCATCTCGCGGTCGGCGCGCCGCCCGATGTGCTGAACACGGTGGGCCAGGATTGGGGCCTCGCCGGCTTCAATGCCGGCGGACTGGAGGCACAGTCCTTCGTGCCGTTCGCTGACATGCTGGCCGCCTCGATGCGCCATGCCGGCGCGATCCGGCTCGATCACGTGCTCGGGCTGAAGCGGCTCTACCTCGTGCCGCGCGGCTTCAAGCCGGACAACGGCGCCTATGTGCAGATGCCGTTTGAAGCGCTGCTGGCGGCCGTTGCGCGTGAGAGCGCCGCTCACGAATGCATCGTGATCGGCGAGGACCTTGGCACCGTGCCGGAAGGTTTTCGCGAGACCATGCAGGATTGGGGCATCTGGTCCTATCTCGTGATGATGTTCGAGCGCGATGACGCCGGGCGCTTCCGCAACCTCGATCATTACAAGTCCAACGCGCTGGTCACGTTGAACACGCATGATCTCTGTACTTATGCCGGCTGGCGGTCCTTCAGCGATCTCAAGATGAAGCTCTCGCTCGGGCTCGATCCCGGCGAGAACGAGGAAGCGCGCTGGCATGCGCTCGGCATGCTCGACGACATCCTGCGCTTCAACTCCATCCAGGCCAACGATCTCTATTCGGTGCTGGCGTTTCTGTCCCGGACGCCCTCCCGCCTGCTCGCGGTGTCGCTCGAGGATCTCCTGGGCGTGGTCGATCAACCCAACATCCCCGGCACGATCGACGAGCACCCCAACTGGCGCCAGAGGCTGCCGGTCGCGCTGGACAGAATTGCGTCGAGCATCGATCGCGCTGCGCTGAAGGCGGCAACACGGGAGCGCTCGCACCGTTAGAGTTCACCACGACAATTCGGACGGCAGACGGAATTGTCACAGAAGATCGAAGACTATGCGCTGATTGGCGATTGCGAGACTGCGGCCCTCGTCGGCCGCGACGGCTCGATCGACTGGCTGTGCTGGCCTGCCTTCGATTCGGACGCCTGCTTTGCCGCGATCCTTGGCACCAGCAGGAATGGACGCTGGCAGATTGCGCCAAGCGAAGCCCTCACGGCCAGCTCCCGCCGCTATCTCGGCAACACGCTGATCCTCGAGACTCGTTTCGAGACGGACGGCGGCTCCGTCGCCTTGATCGACTTCATGCCGCCGCGCGGCAAGGCCTCCGACATCGTCCGGCTGGTGCGCGGCCTGAAAGGCCGCGTCAAGCTCAGGATGGAGCTCATCATCCGCTTCGGCTTCGGTGTCGATATCCCCTGGGTCAGGCGGACCGAGGATCGCTCCGCTGTGCTTGCGATCTGCGGGCAGGACATGACGGTGCTCCGCACCCCCGTCGAGACCCGCGGCGAGGACTTGACCACAATCGCCGAGTTCGAGGTGGCCGCAGGCGAGACCGTCCCTTTCGTGCTGACCTATGGGCCATCGCATCTTGCGCCTCCCGAGGCGATCGATCCCGAGCGCGCATTCGCGGAGACCGAAACGTTCTGGAAGGACTGGTGCAGCCACGCCAATCGCGACGATGAATACCACGATCTCATCATGCGCTCGCTGATCACGCTGAAGGCGCTGACCTTCGGTCCGACCGGCGGCATCGTCGCGGCCCCGACGACGTCGCTGCCGGAAAAGCTCGGCGGGATGCGCAACTGGGATTATCGCTATTGCTGGCTGCGCGATGCCACCTTCACGCTGCTGGCGTTGATGAACTCCGGCTACACCGAGGAAGCATCCACCTGGCACAGCTGGCTGTTGCGCGCGGCCGCTGGTTCACCGGCGAACATGCAGATCATGTACGGCATCTGGGGCCAGCGGAGGCTGCTCGAATGGGAAGCCGGGTGGCTCGACGGCTATGAGGGTGCAAAGCCGGTCCGTGTCGGCAACGCAGCGCACGCGCAATTGCAGCTCGACGTCTATGGCGAGTTGATCGACGCGTTCCATCAGTCGCGCATGGCGAAGCTGAAGCTTGACGACGAAAGCTGGGCGCTGGAATGCGCCGTGCTGAAACACCTCGCAGAGGTCTGGGATCAGCCCGACCATGGCATCTGGGAGCGCCGCGGCGAGCCTAAGCACTACGTCTTCTCGAAGGTGATGACGTGGGTCGCCTTCGACCGCGGTATCAAGAGCGCCGAGACCTTCGGCTTCAAGGCGCCGCTGCTGCACTGGCGTACCCTGCGCGACGCCATCCATCGCGATGTCTGTCGGAGCGGCTTCGATACCGAGGCGAATGCTTTCGTCGAATCCTATGGCTCGAAAGTTCTCGACGCCAGCGTGCTGCTATTGCCGGCGGTCGGCTTCCTTCCGGCAAAGGATGCGCGGGTGCGCGGCACCATCGTCGCAGTCGAACGGCACCTGATGCGTGACGGATTCGTATTACGGCATGATCCCCGCGAAGTGTCCGAGGAGACGCAGCCGATCGAGGGGGCATTCCTCGCCTGCAGCCTGTGGCTTGCGGACGCTCATGTGCTCGCCGGCGACCTCGACAAGGCGCAGGCACTGTTCGATCGCGTCGTCCGCATCGCCAACGACGTCGGGCTCCTGGCCGAGGAATACGACCCGGTGGCGCGACGCCAGACCGGCAATTTCCCGCAAGCGCTGACGCATATCGCGCTGATTAATACGGGCCATAATTTGTCGGCTGCCAGGACCCGCAGCGAGAAGCCGGCGGTGCAGCGGTCGCAATAAGCCGGCTTAACCGATCCCGTTCCGATTCAGGATCGTCTCCATGGCTTCGGCAAAACCGTCCTGCTCGTTGGTCGCGGTCACGTTCATCGCCTCCCGCTTGACGTTGTCGGTGGCATTGCCCATGGCAAATGAAAGACCGCTGACGCGGAACATCGCGAGGTCGTTCTGCATGTCGCCGATGGTGGCGATCGCGTCAGTCGAAATGCCGAGGCGCTTGGCCATCGCCTGCACGAAGGTGCCCTTGTCGAAACCGGGCGGCGTGATGTCGAGATAATAAGTTTGCGAGCGGACCGCGGTCGCCTCTTTGCCCAGAGCCTCCTGCATCACCTTTTCGCAACGCTCAAGGCCCGTCGCATCGGCGCTCGCGCCGACGATCTTGCAACCGCTCGCAAGATATGGCGAAAAATCCGCCACGACAGTCGGGTCGGACCGGATCGTGTGCTGCTCGTGCGCGACGTAAGCGCCCTTTGGATTGTCAATCAGCCATTTGTCGGCGGTGAAGACCCAGACGTCGGCGCCGAATTCCCGGAGGATCTGCAGGCAGCGCTCGGCTGCCGCTTTCGGGATCAGGTGCTGCTCGACCGGCTTCATTTGTGGATCGATGATCGAGGAGCCGTTGAACGGGCCGACAGGCAGGGTAATCGCAAGTGGCTCGATCAAAAACCGCATGCCGATCGCAGGACGGCTCGAAGTGATGGTGAAACCGATGCCGGCCTTGTGCAGCCGCTGCACTGCGGCCCTGGCGCGGTCGGTCAGCGTCTTGTCCTTGGTCAGCAGGGTGCCGTCGACGTCGGAGACCACGAGTGAGATGGGCGTCATGACATGGCCTTGTGCTTCTCGCTGCCGAATTTCAGCTGCCGCAGGACGCCGTCCACGATCGCCTCGACGGTCTCGTCGATCGAGACGGTGATCACATGTTCGCTCGCTTCGGGCGGCTCCAACGTTTTGAACTGGCTGGTCAAGAGCTCGGGCGGCATGAAGTGCCCCTTGCGATGGGCGAGCCGCTCGGCGATCAGCTCCTGGTTACCCCTCAGAAAGACGAAGCGGACGTCATCGCGTCCACGCAAGAGCACATCGCGATAAGTGTGCTTCAGCGCCGAGCAGGCGATGATGACGTGATCGCCAGCCTCGCAGACACGCGCGATCTCGTCGGCGATGGCGTTGAGCCAAGGCCAGCGGTCCTCGTCGGTGAGCGGCTGGCCGGCGCTCATTTTCGCGACATTGCTCGGCGGATGGAAGCTATCGCCGTCCTCAAAACGCCAGCCGAGCCGCTGGCCGAGCGCACTGGCAACCGTACTCTTGCCAGAACCCGAAACGCCCATCACGATCAATGCACAAGGTGCTTCAGCGCCCGCCACGAAAATCCTCCGGAAGCGCGGCTCCGTCGACCAGCCAGACGGTCTCACCATTCGAGCGCGCGCGTACGGCAGGCAGATTCTCGCCATTGAGGAGGCGCGTCAAGATCGGTCGCTTGCCAGCGCCTTCGATTTCAAACAGCATTTCGCGGCAGGAGGCAAGAGCCGGCAATGTCAGGGTGACCCGCGGCACGAAGGGCGCGACATTGGCCTTGGGCACGCCGACCACCCAGCGGTCGGTCTCGTCGATCGCGGGGAAGCCGGGAAAGAGCGACGCGGTGTGGCCGTCGGGACCTGCGCCCATCAGGACGAGGTCGAACAGCGGCTTTGACGAGTCGAGGCGATCGGCCCCGTAGAACGTTTGCAGCTCCCGCGCATAGACGGCCGCGCTCTCGTCGGGGCCGCCGGTCGCTGTCGGGATCGAATGGATGTGGGCGGGCGGCGCGTCACGGTCGAGAAACGCCGCGCGCGCAACGTTCATGTTGTTGAGGGGATCACTGTCCGGCACGAAGCGCTCGTCACCGATGAACCAGTGCACGCGCTGCCAGGGAATCCTGCTGCGATAGGCGTCGCTTCCGAGCAACTGGTAGAGCTGTTTCGGGCTCGATCCGCCGGTGAGGCAGATCGCGATGCGGTCGGGGCCAGCTGATATCCGCGCCATCACACGTTCGGCCGCGGCACGTGCGAGCGCTTCGGCATCGGCGACGACGATCAGCCGGGGCTGGTCAGTCGCGGCCATCAGGTCGGCTTCCGCCAGCTTCGCCCCTCGCGTCTCAACAGCTCGTCCGCGCAGGAGGGGCCTTCGCTTCCAGCGCGATACGTCTCGATGCCGTTGGTGCCGGCCTTTTTCCAGGCATCGAGGAACGGCTGCACGGCTTGCCACCCGGCTTCGACACCGTCGGCGCGCTGGAACAGGATGTTGTCACCGATCATGCAGTCGTAGATCAGGGTCTCGTAGCCCGTGCTTGGATCGGCCTTGAAATAGTCGCCGTAGCGGAACTTCATCTCGACGCCGTCGATCGTGACGCTCGGTCCCGGGATCTTGGCGTTGAACTGCAATTCGATGGTCTCGGTCGGCGCAATTCCGATCGTCAGGAAATTCTGCGACAGGCGGTCGACCGTCGTGCCGCTGAACATCGACAGTGGTGCCTGCTTGAACTTGATCGCGACCTCGGTCCGCTTGTGAGCCAGCGCCTTGCCGGTGCGCAGATAGAAGGGCACGCCGGCCCAGCGCCAGTTGTCGATCATCAGCTTGAGCGCGACAAAGGTCTCGGTGGTGCTGCCGGGCTTGACGTCTTCGGTCTTGCGATAGTCTGGAATATCCTCGTCCCCGATCCGGCCGCCGAGATATTGCGCGCGAACCGATCTCCTCAGTGCCTCCTCTTCGCTCGGCTCCTGGATTGCGGCGAGTACCTCGGCCTTTTCGGAGCGCACGGCATGAGCGTCGAAACGGGAGGGCGGCTCCATCGCGACCAGCGACATCAGCTGAAACAGGTGGTTCGGCACCATGTCGCGGAGCGCGCCGGTGGCGTCGTAGAAGCCGCCGCGATGGCCGACGCCGAGCCGTTCCTCCACGGTGATCTGGATGTGGTCGATGTGGTTGCGATTCCAGATCGGCTCGAACATGCCGTTGGCAAAGCGCAGCACCAGGATGTTCTGCACCGTCTCTTTGCCGAGGTAGTGATCGATCCGGTAGATCTGGTGCTCCTCCATGATCTTCAGGAGTTCGGCATTGAGCGCGCGCGCCGATGCGAGGTCGGTGCCGAAGGGCTTTTCGACCACGAGCCGCCGCCAGGCGCCGTTGTCTTCCTTCATCAGGCCGGTGCGGCCGAGCTCGCGTGCGGTCGGCGCAAACGCCGCCGGCGGCGTCGCAAGATAAAACAGCCGGTTGCCGCCGGTGCCGCGGGAGCATTCGAGCGCGTCCAGGTGCTCGCGCAGCGCGTCGAAGGATGGCGGATCTTTTGCGTCTGCCTCGACGAAGGTCACGCATTGCAGGAGTTGCTGGGCGACGACGTCGTCCACCGGACGGGTCGCGTGCTCCCGAAGCCCCTTCATCAGGCTGTCGCGCAGCTCGTCATCCGACATGCCCTTGCGGGCGACGCCGACGACGCAGAACTTCTCCGGCAACAGGTTCTCGGCGGCGAGATTATAGAGCGAGGGGATCACCAGGCGATGGGTCAGGTCTCCGGTGACGCCGAAGATGACGAAGGCGCAGTTCTCAGGTTTGCGTTGGGGCTGCGGGTCTTTCATCACGAACGGGCGCCTTCAGGCTTTGGGCTTGGATGCGCCCGGTTGTTTCGGCTCCTTGTGCCCCCCGAAGCCGGCGCGCATGGCCGAGAGGATCTTCTCCGCAAAGGTATGCTCCTTGCGCGAGCGGAAGCGGGCAAACAGCGCTGCCGTCAGCACTTCGGCGGGTACCGCCTCGTCGATGGCCGCATTCACGGTCCAGCGTCCTTCGCCGGAATCCTCCACGAACCCCGAATATTCCGCCAGCGCCGGGCTGTCGGCGAGTGCGGTCGAAGTGAGGTCGAGAAGCCAGGACGGGATCACGCTGCCGCGCCGCCAGACCTCGGCGATATCGGCGAGATCGAAGTCGAAGCGATGGTCCGCCGGCACGGTCTCGGTGTTGGCGTTCTTGAGGATGTCAAAACCCTCGGCATAGGCCTGCATCAGGCCATACTCGATGCCGTTGTGGATCATCTTGACGAAATGGCCGGCGCCGATCGGTCCGGCATGGATGTAGCCCTGCTCGATACGGGGATCGCGGCCCTCGCGTCCCGGCGTGCGCGGGATGTCGCCGGCGCCCGGCGCCAGCGCGCCGAAGATCGGGTCGAGCCGGTCGACGACCGCCTTGTCGCCGCCGATCATCATGCAATAGCCGCGGTCGAGTCCCCAGACGCCGCCGGAGGTGCCGACATCGACATAGTGGATGCCACGCTCCCTGAGCGCCTTGCCGCGGCGGACGTCGTCCTGCCAGAAGGTGTTGCCGCCGTCGATGATGACGTCGCCGGCTTGCATCAGTTTTGCGAGCGTCTCGATCGTCGTCTCGGTGATGCGCCCGGCGGGCAGCATCACCCAGGCGGTACGCGGCTTGTCGAGCTTGGCGACGAACTCTTCCAGCGTGGCGGCGCCTTGCGCGCCGTCCGCGGCAAGGCCGGCGACGGCCTTGGCGTCCTTGTCATAGACCACGGTCGAATGGCCATTCCGCATCAGCCGGCGAACAATGTTGCCGCCCATCCGGCCAAGGCCGATCATGCCGAGCTGCATTGAAATATCCTCTTTCAGTTCAACGCTTGCGACAGCGCGGCGTTCAGCGTCGCAAGGCTTTTCTTCAGCCCGCCCTTCAGGTGCACGCGGAGTGCGCGTCGTCCGCGCTCGGTGAGCACGTCGAAGTCGCCACGCGCCTGCGCCGCCTTGATGACGCCAAAGCTTGCTTTCTGGCCCGGCACCGGAAGGTCCTTGGCGTCGTCGATCGTGATTTGCAGGAACACGCCGCTGTCGGGCCCCCCCTTGTAGGCCTGTCCGGTCGAATGCAGGAAGCGCGGGCCGAACTCCGCGGCGGTGGCGACATGGCGCTTTTCGAGCACCTCCTTCCGCATCGCCTGCAAAGCCTCGATCGTGGTCTTGTCGCGCGCGATGTAGCCGAGCAGGGCGACATAGTGGCCTCGTCCCGAGCGGTCGAGATGCGCTCTTAGCCACGAGACGAGGTCGCCGTTGGCGCCGGCCGCACGGAGCGCTGCGGCGTTGGCGTCGTCGGTATAGAGATCGGCATCCGCGGTGCTGACGACAGGCTCTTCTGGCGGTAGCTTGCCGGTCTTTTCGAATGTGGCGGTGAGCTCGCGGGTCTTGATCTTGGCAGCTTCCACGTCGGGCTGGTCGAACGGGTTGATGCCGAGGATGGAACCTGCGACCGCCGTCGCCATCTCGAAGCGGAAGAACTCCTGGCCGAGATGCTCGACGGACTTCATGAGGATGCGCACGACAGGATGGCCGGCCTTCTCGAGCGCCGAGAGCATCCCGTCATGGACCGCGTCTGCTTCACCTTCGGTGCGGATGTCGATGAAGAAACGGTCGTTTTCATAGACTGAATGATCGACCAGCGGCTCGCCGTCGATCGGGATCAGGCCCTTGCCTTCCTTGCCGGTCGATTCGGCGATGAGCTGCTCGGCCCAGGCGCCGAAATCGGCGATCTTCTTCGAGGTGTAGATCGTCACCTTGTCGCGGCCTTCCAGGCCTGCAAGGCCCATCGCGAGGCCGAGTTGCACGCCGGGATTCTCATGTGGCGGCACGTCCGGTCCGCATGAGCGCACCATCGCCAGCGCGTGCCCGATGAAGCTCTTGACGTCTATGCCGGCGGTCGCGGCGGGCACGAGGCCGAACGGCGAGAGCACCGAATAGCGCCCGCCGATCGAGGGCTCGCCGTGGAAAGTGCGGGCATAGCTGAGCTTCTTGGCGGCCTTTTCCAGCGAGGAGCCGGGATCGGTGACCGCGATGAAGCGGTGGCCGGTTTTCACCGATGGCCCGACCACCTTGGCGACGCGATCGTAGAAATAATCCTTCATCGCGTTCGGCTCGGTGGTGCCGCCGGATTTGCTGGAGACGATGAAGACGGTATTGGCGAGATCGATCCTGTCTTCCATCGCCCGGACCTGGGCGGGATCGGTCGAGTCAAGCACATGCAGCTTGGGAAAGCCGGCCTTTCTCGGGAATGTCTCGGCTAGAACTTCCGGGCCGAGGCTCGATCCGCCCATCCCGAGCACGACTGCGTCGGAAAATTTCTGGCCCTTCACCCGGTTCGCATAGTCGGCGTAGTCGGCGACGTCGGCCTTTGCCGCGCTGTCGAGCCAGCCAAGCCATTTGTTCTCGTCCGTGCCGGTCCAGACCGACTTGTCGCGCTGCCAGAGCCTGCGGATCTTGGCCTCTCCGCGCCATTCTTCCGTGGTCTTGGTCACGGCCTTGCCGAGTCCGTCGCCGAGCGCAAGCTGCTGGCGGTTGATCGCCGTGCCGAGCACGGTCGAGCGCTTATGGGCGACCGCGCCATAGAGCTTGTCGGCGGCGTCGGCAAACAGCTTCACGCCATCCTTGACGAGCTCCCTGGTGATCTCGTCAAGGGAGATGCCGGAGCGCTCGAGCTCATCCAGGACGCGGGCGGCCTCCTCGATATTCTCCTCGAGGCTGTCGCGCAGCTTGCCGTGATCGCGAAACGCATCGAGCGTCGCCGGCGGCACAGTGTTGATGGTGTTCGGGCCGATCAACTCCTCGACATAGAGGACGTCGCTATAGTCCTTGTTCTTGGTGCCGGTGGAAGCCCACAGCATCCGCTGCGGCCTGGCGCCCTTGGCGGCGAGCTTGTCCCAGCGTGGCCCGGAGAACAGGCGCTTGTAGTCCTGGTAGGCGAGTTTTGCATTCGCGATGGCGACCTTGCCCTTGAGCGCCGCCAGGCGCTCCTTTTCGCTGGGGTCGTTGGCGCGGGCGATCTTGTCGTCGAGCTGCTTGTCGACCACGCTGTCGATCCGGCTCACGAAGAAGCTTGCGACACTTGCGACATGCGACGGATCGCCGCCGCCTGCCACGTATTTCTCGAGGCCGGCAAGATAGGCCTCGGCGACTTCCAGATAGACCTCCTTGGAGAACAAGAGGGTGATGTTGACGCTGATGCCTTCGCCGATGAGCTGCTCGATGGCCGGCAGGCCCTCCGGCGTCGCCGGCACCTTGATCATCAAGTTTTTGCGATCGACATCCTTCCAGAGCCGCCGGGCTTCCGCGACCGTCCCGCCGGTATCCATCGCCAGATAGGGCGACACCTCCAGGCTGACGAAGCCGTCCTGGCCCTTCAGATGGTCGTAGACGGGACGCAGCACGTCGGCGGCGTTCTGGATGTCCTCGACCGCGACCTGCTCGAAGAGGTCGGCGACCGTACGGTCGCCGCGCTTCAGCGCCTTGCCGATCGGGGCGTCATATTCGTCGGAGCTGCCGATCGCCTTCTCGAAGATCGACGGATTGGAGGTGACGCCCTTGACGCCGTCGGTCTCGATCAACCGCTTCAGGTCGCCCTTGGCGATGAAGCCGCGGGCCAGGAAGTCCAGCCAGACGGCTTGACCGTGCTTTTCCAGTTCTTTGACGGGATTCATGATCTCTCTTTTCTCCGAGCCGGTGGCGGGCGAGGGGTTCCAGCGTCGGTCCTGACGCGCTATGGTGTGTTAACATGACCTTCGGAGGGAACCAATCAAGGGTATGTACGTCATACTCTCAGCATAACTCTGTTGAGATCATAGCGATCCTGCCGATCGGTTGTTCTGTTGCGTGAAAGTCGTGGGCCGCAAACTTTTCGGCCCGGGTCTGTAGCGTAGGGTCAGCCTTCGCTGAATGGAGTTTCGTCTCGCGGGCTCATTTGCCCGTGTAGCAGGTTGCGTTAGTTCATTCATGAACTGCCATGCTGGGGGATAAGCATGCACGCAAATTCTGACGGCCTTGCGATGGCCGTCACGCCGCATCGACCGACCTTTCCTACCGATCTCGATGCGTCCGGCGATCTCGAAATCGGCCATAGCTTTTCTCGTCTCGGAGGGTTCATTGCGCTGGGGTTCGTCATGACCCTTCTCAGCGCCGCGCTGGCCTTCGAGTTGTGGGGCGGGCTCGGCGCTTATGAGCGGGCGGCGGGCTGCGCGGGTGTCCTGCTGTTCGGGCTCGTCACCTGCCGGCTGATCTGGATGTTGCCGGCCGAGCGAGGGCCGGTCGTCATCGTCAGCCGCTACGGCATCCGCGATTTGCGTATCGGCAATGAATTCCTGCTCTGGGACTCGATCGAAGACGTTTCGGTGCGCGAAAGCAGGGGATGCAAAACGGTTGTGCTGACGCCGACGCCGGCGCTGCGGCGGCAACTTCGCTGTGTCAGACGCACGATCTCGCCGCCGCGCGATACGGATTTCATCGTCATCGATCCGGCCGGGCTCGCGACGGACTTCGCGACGCTGCTGCGAGCCTGCCAGGCGTGTCACGACGCGAGCGAGCACCGCACCGCATTGCAACAGAAGGGTGCTCATGACGCTCAAAGCTTCGCCGTCAAAGCGTCATAAGTTTGCCGTCGGCGGACCGCTATGTTGCGCTGCCGGATGGATACATCCCCGGTAACGCCCGGATGTTGCGGCAAGGCGACATTTGCTGGAAATTAGCGAATACAGGTATAGATTCGCATAAATAACAGGCAGGTGCCTGTTCGTAACTCACCCGGTTGCCTACGTTGTGCGTTGCGCCGACACGGCGCTCGGGTGTCCAATGATCGTCATGTGCTCACGCTGATTCGAGACGGGCGCTACGGAACGGTCCGGTAACTCCTTTCGTTTCAGCTTGAGTAAGCGGAAATCACGCGGAGAGGGATCATGTACAACGATTCTTTGTTCAACGCTTTCGCTCGGTCGTTCGAGGCGAGAAGCCAGCACGACATGTCGATGGCGGAATATCTAGAATCGTGTCGAAGCGATCCGATGAAGTACGCGAATGCAGCCGAGCGACTACTAGCTGCGATCGGTGAACCCCAGACGATTGACACGGCCAAGGACCCACGCCTTGGCCGTATTTTTTTGAACCGTACGATCCGCACTTATCCGGCCTTCGCCGGTTTCTACGGCATGGAAGAAACGATCGAGCGCATCGTTGGTTTCTTCCGCCACGCTGCGCAAGGCCTCGAAGAACGCAAGCAGATCCTCTATCTGCTCGGCCCTGTCGGCGGCGGCAAATCATCGCTGGCCGAGCGGCTGAAGTCGCTTATGGAGCTGCACCCGATCTACGTGCTCAAGGCCGGGGACGAACTCTCGCCGGTGTTCGAGAGCCCGCTCAGCCTGTTCGATCCTGATCAGCTCGGGCCGATGCTGGAAGAGAAGTACGGCATTCCGCGCCGGCGTCTCACCGGTCTCATGAGCCCGTGGTGCTACAAGCGGCTCGAGGCCTTCGGCGGCGACATCTCGCAATTCCGCGTCGCCAAGATCCAGCCGTCGCGGCTGCGCCAGATTGCCATAGCCAAGACCGAGCCCGGTGACGAGAACAACCAGGACATCTCCTCGCTGGTCGGCAAGGTGGACATCCGCAAGCTCGAGACCTACGCGCAAAACGATCCCGACGCCTACAGCTATTCCGGCGGCCTCAACCGCGCCAATCAGGGCGTGCTCGAGTTCGTCGAGATGTTCAAGGCGCCGATCAAGATGCTGCACCCGCTGCTCACGGCGACGCAGGAGGGCAACTATATCGGAACCGAGAACATCGGCGCGATTCCCTTCACCGGCATCATCCTCGCGCACTCGAACGAGGCCGAGTGGGCGAGCTTTAAGTCAAACAAGAACAATGAAGCCTTCATCGACCGCATTTGCGTGATCAAGGTGCCGTATTGCCTCAGGGTCACGGAAGAGCAGAAGATCTACGAGAAGCTGATCCAGGGCTCCGAGCTCGCGTCGGCGCCGTGCGCGCCGTCGACGCTCGAGACGATGGCACGTTTCTCGGTGATGTCGCGCCTGCGCAGGCACGAGAACTCCACCCTGTTCGGCAAGATGCGGGTCTATGACGGCGAAAGCCTGAAGGAGTCCGATCCGAAGGCGCGCAGCGTCCAGGAGTACCGCGATGCCGCCGGTGTCGACGAGGGTATGGACGGCGTCTCCACGCGCTTCGCCTTCAAGATCCTGGCCGCGACCTTCAACCACGATCCGCAGGAAGTCGCTGCCGACGCCGTGCACCTGATGTACGCGCTGGAACAGGCGATCCGCCGCGAGCAGCTGCCCGAGGAAACCGAGAAGCGCTACCTGGAATTCATCAAGGCGGAACTCGCCCCGCGCTACGCCGAGTTCATTGGCAACGAGATTCAGAAAGCTTATCTCGAATCCTACACGGACTACGGCCAGAACCTTTTCGACCGCTACGTAGACTATGCAGATGCGTGGATCGAGGATCAGGATTTCAAGGATCCGGATACGGGTCAGTTGCTCGATCGCGAGCTGTTGAACCAGGAGTTGACCAAGATCGAAAAGCCGGCCGGTATTGCCAACCCGAAGGACTTCCGGAACGAGGTCGTCAAATTCTCGTTACGGGCCAGGGCCCAGAACAGTGGCAAGAATCCGAACTGGACCTCCTACGAGAAGATTCGCGACGTGATCGAAAAGCGGATATTCTCCCAGGTCGAGGATCTGCTTCCGGTGATCTCGTTCGGATCGAAGAAGGACGGCGAGACCGAGAAGAAGCACGGCGAGTTTGTCGCACGCATGGTGGAGCGCGGCTACACCGAGCGTCAGGTTCGGCGGCTTGTCGAATGGTACATGCGTGTGAAGCAGGCCGGTTGAGACGGATGAGAAAGTGGCCCACATCATTGACAGGCGCCTGAATCCGGGCGGCAAGAGTCTTGAGAACCGCCAGCGGTTCTTGCGTCGGGCCAAGTCCCTGGTGCAGGGCGCCGTCAAGAAGACCTCGCAGGAACGCGATATCAAGGACGTCCTGGAAGGGGGGGAGGTTACGATCCCCCTCGACGGGATGCACGAGCCGCGCTTCCGCCGCGAGGGCGGCACGCGCGACATGGTGCTACCCGGGAACAAGAAGTTCATCGAGGGCGACTATCTGCAGCGCTCGGGGCAGGGCGGTGCCAAGGACTCCGGTCCCGGCGAAGGCGACAGCGAGGATGCCTTCCGCTTCGTCCTCAGCCGCGACGAGTTCGTCGATCTTTTCCTCGACGATCTCGAGCTGCCCGATCTCGCCAAGCGCAAGATCGCCCAGACCGAAAGCGAGGGCATTCAGCGCGCCGGGTACACCACGTCCGGCTCGCCTGCGAACATCTCAGTCAGCCGGACCGTCAAGCTGGCGCTCGCCCGCCGCATCGCGCTGCGCCGGCCGCGTAAGGACGAGATGGACGAGCTGGAAGCCCGGATCGCCGAATGCACCGACGAGGACGAGCGCGCGGCGCTCGTCGCCGAGTTCGAGAAGCTGAAGGCGAAGTCCAAGCGCATCCCGTTCATCGATCCGCTCGACATTCGCTACCGCCGCTTCGAGACGGTGCCGAAGCCCGTGGCGCAGGCGGTGATGTTCTGCCTGATGGACGTCTCCGGCTCGATGTCCGAGCACATGAAGGATCTCGCCAAGCGGTTCTACATGCTGCTCTACGTCTTCCTGAAGCGTCGCTACAAGCACGTCGAGATCGTCTTCATCCGTCACACCGATCGCGCGGAGGAGGTGGACGAGCAGACCTTCTTCTATGGTCCGGCCTCAGGCGGCACGCTGGTGTCGAGCGCGCTCCAGGCGATGCATGAGATCGTGCGCGAGCGCTTCAATCCGTCGGACTGGAATATCTACGCGGCGCAGGCCTCCGATGGCGACAACTCCTATTCCGACGGCGAACTCGCCGGCATGCTGCTGACCGAGAAGATTCTGCCGGTCTGCCAGTTCTTCGCTTATCTCGAGGTCGGCGAGTCCGGCGGCAGCGCGTTCGACCTGTCCGACTCCTCGCTCTGGACGCTTTATGATCGCCTGCGCAACAGCGGCGCGCCGCTGTCGATGCGCAAGGTCAGCGAGCGCAGCGAAATCTTCCCCGTGTTCCACGACCTGTTCCAGCGCCGCGCAAATCAGGAGAAGGCCGCTCCATGACGGACAAGACCGGGCGATTGTTCGAAGGCGCGGACTGGGACTTCCACACCTTGCAGCGTATTCACGATGCCTGCGAGGATGTCGCGAAGAAGGAGCTCGGTCTCGACGTCTATCCGAACCAGATCGAGGTCATTACCGCCGAACAGATGCTGGACGCCTACTCCTCCGTCGGCATGCCGCTGTTCTACAAGCACTGGTCGTTCGGCAAGCACTTCGCCTTCCACGAGGCCTCGTACCGCAAGGGCCTGATGGGCCTTGCCTATGAGATCGTCATCAACTCCTCGCCCTGCATCTCCTATTTGATGGAGGAGAACACGGCGACGATGCAGACGCTGGTGATCGCGCATGCCGCCTTCGGTCACAATCACTTCTTCAAGAACAACTACCTGTTCAAGCAGTGGACCGACGCCGACGGCATTCTGGACTATCTCGATTTCGCCAAGAACTACGTCTCGCAATGCGAGGAGCGCTATGGCCGGGTCGAGGTCGAGCGCACGCTGGATGCCGCACATGCACTGATGTCGCACGGCATCGACCGCTATCCCGGGAAGAAGAAGCTCGATCTGCGCGTCGAGGAGAAGCGCGCCGGCCGCCGCCGCCAGCATGAGGAGGAGGTCTTCAACGACCTTTGGCGCACGGTGCCCAAGGGCGCGGCCAAGAGCCGGTCGGTGCTGAGCATCGAGCGGCGCCGCAAGCTGCTCGGCCTGCCGCAGGAAAACCTGCTCTATTTCCTGGAGAAGAGCGCGCCGCGGCTGGCGCCCTGGCAGCGTGAATTGCTGCGCATCGTCCGCCACATCGCGCAGTATTTCTATCCGCAGAGCCAGACCAAGGTGATGAACGAGGGGACGGCGACCTACGTCCATTATCGCATCATGTCGACCCTGCACAAGCAGGGCCGCATCACCGACGGCAACTTCCTCGAATTCCTCCAGTCACACACCAACGTGGTGTTCCAGCCAGAGTTCGACGATCCGCGTTTCTCCGGCTTCAATCCTTACGCGCTCGGATTTGCGATGATGCAGGATATCGAGCGGATCGCGACGCATCCCGAGGCCGAGGATCGTGAGTGGTTTCCGGACATTGCCGGCAAGGGCGATGCCATGGGCGTGCTGCGCGACGTCTGGGCGAACTACCGCGATGAGAGCTTCATCGGGCAGTTCCTCAGTCCCCGGCTGATGCGGCATCTGCGCATGTTCCATCTCCACGACGATCCGGAGGAGCGCGCCGGCATCCGGGTCGACGCCATCCACGACGAGCGCGGCTTCCGCCGTGTCCGCCGTGAGCTCGCGCGGCAGCACGATGTCGGCTTCATCGACGCCAATATCGAGGTGGTCGACGTCGACCTCGCCGGCGACCGCCGGCTGATCCTGCATCACCACGTCATCAAGGGCTCGCAGCTCAACGAGACCGATGCCAAGCGCGTGCTCCAGCATCTGGCCGATCTCTGGACCTACGACGTGTCGCTGATCGAGGTGGATGCCAACGACAAAGTCTTGCGGGAGTACGTGGTCAGTCCGCGGCCGATCCCCGCGGCGGCTTGAGCTACTCTTGAGGATGCTCTCACCCTCTCCCCTTGCGGGAGAGGGTGGCTTCGCGAAGCGAAGCCGGGTGAGGGGTCTCTCTCCGCGAGTTCGTCTTTCGCATCTGAAGTCGCGGAGAGAGACCCCTCATCCGGCGCTTCGCGCCACCTTCTCCCGCAAGGGGAGAAGGAAGAAAAGTCGCTCGCATTGACGTGCGCAATAGCGCGTTTGGTACGGGACCTACGGCCTCAGGTACAGATACCCCTGCGATTGCAGCTCCGCGAGGTGGACCACGCCGCCTTTTTCCGCGCTGACGAAGCCGGGCAGGAGATCCTTCAGCGTGATGTTCTGCGCCTTCATGGTATTGCCGCAGGCAGCAAGCTCCACGCCATCCCCCGAGAGATCGGCGACGCGCTTGCTGACGTCGGGATTGGCTTGCGCGGAGTGAAACGCCTTGAGCGCCGGCCCGTGGATGACGAGTGCGATGGTCACGTGCTCCGGACCGCCGACGCCGTCGATATGGTTCTGGATGTTGCCGAGCACGAAGTTGACCTTCTCGGCATCGCTCAAATGATAGGCGACCTTCAGTCTGTCCGCTGCCACCGGTTCGGTCGCAGCCTTCGCCCGCGACGTGGCGAAGGCCGCGCCCAAAGCCGATGCTGCGCTCCACAAGATATTACGTCGGTTCATGACGTTCTCCGAGTTCGGGCGAACCTATCATTTGTGGCGGAGCGCGGCGAGTTCCTTGCGGTCGGTCACGAGCGAAGCGCACTCGCTCGTGTCGGCGCGGTCGAGCCGAAAAATCTTGTCGTCGGCGCCGGCCACCAGCGACTCCTCGGCGTCGTCGTCGAGCTTGTTGTTCTGCCAGACCTTGACGCGCTCGAGCCGCACGACCGCCGATTTGTCGTCCTTCGACAGCGCGATTCCGATGCCGCCGCCGTCGCAATCGACGCCGCAGCCGAAGCGGACCTCGTCGCCATTGTCCTGAAACAACGCGTGACCGCAGGAGCCGGAGGAATCGAACTCGCCGGAGCGATGCCGGTATCGGAAGCCAAGGCGGAAGGCGTAGTGCAGCTCCTTGTCCTCGTTTTCGTATTCGGCCGAAACCAGCAGCTTCATGGAGGCGACCTTCTGCTTGGGATGGTGAGCCAGATGGTCGGCATCGTAGCGGCGGATGAAGCAGGCATAGGCCTTGTGGCCCGGCGCGCCCGCAAACATGCGCGCGTCAAAAGCGTCGGACTGGGCCTTGGTGGCCTCCTGAGCATGACCGGCGCCGGCGAGAGCGGTGAGGGTGAGGGCGGCGAAGAGAAGTTTCATGTGGTTCCGAACGCTTCGAACCGGTGAGGTATCCGGCCGGCGGCCGGTGTTTGGCGGTTAGTCGCTACGCGGGCGGGATGCGTTCACCTGGCCGCGATGACCCGGCGCGTCTGGCGTGCCCGGATTTACCTATCCCCTGGATGGCCGAATGCTGATACACGCGCGTGATGCTGTCGACTCCTGCCAATCCAGGCCGCGCATGATCCGGCGTAGCTTCATCCGCGCAATCGGGCTCGTGGCGGCTGCGCCATGGCTTGCGGCGAGCGCCCAGCCCGTGCCGCGCAAGCTCGTCGGCATGGTCTCCTCGTTCAGCGAGCAGCAATTGCTGCCGCTCCGCGCCGCGCTCCTGGAGCGGCTGCGCGAACTCGGCTGGCGCGACGGTGATAATCTGGAGTTCGACCTGCGGCTGGCTAAACCGATGTCATCCTCCCTGTCGGAGGCGTCGGCTTCGTTGGTGCAGCGGAAGCCGGACCTGCTGATTGCGCAGGGAAGTCCGACGCTCGAGGCAATGCGCAAGTATTCCGGCGCGATACCCGTCGTATTCCTGTTGGTGGCCGATCCCGCCGAGCTCGGCGTGGTGGCGTCCTTGTCACATCCCGGAGGAAGCCTCACCGGCTTCACGAATTTCGAGCTCGCGGTCGGGGGCAAATGGGTCGACCTGCTCAAGGCCGTCGACACGACCATCGAACGGATCGTCCTGATCGCCAATCCCGACAACAACACTAGCGCGCCGTTCGCTCGCCAGATCGAAAGCGACGGACGTGAAACCGGCGTGAACGTGCAGACGATCGACGTCCGCGATGCCGGCGAGATCGAGCGCGCCATTCGCAGCGCCGCTGGTTTGCCCAGGGCCGGGCTGATGACGCTCCCCGACTCCCTGCCGATCCTGCATCAGGATCTGATCGTCAGCCTGACCAACGAGCTGCGCATTCCCAGCATCCATCCGTTCCGCAGCTTTCCGGCAAGCGGCGCGCTGATGTCGTACGGGCTCGATTTCCCGGAGCTGTTCCGCGAGGTCGCCTCCTACGTGGACAGGATTCTTCGCGGAACGAAGCCGGCCGATCTTCCCGTGCAGGCGCCGACCAAATTCGAGCTCGTCATCAACTTGAGAACGGCAAAGCTGATGGGGATCGAGGTGCCGCCGGCGGTGCTTGCCAGCGCCGATGAAGCGATCGAGTGAGCGAACGCTCGCTTGGCGCGACGGCGTTCTGCTGCGAGCTTTAGTCGCTCTCGATATCAAAAAAGTTCAAAGCGACCTGCGGCATTTTCGATTGGAACCCGATGCCGATGCTTCGCGAAAAACGTTGACCCGGCCGCACTTTACTTGTTCCTCGCGCGCGATGTGATAGCCTGCACCTTGCACGTCGTGCATTTCAAGTGCTGAACGTGCAAGCCACCATTTGCAAGTTTGTGGAGCCCCAGCATTGGGCGAGATTCGCAACTTCAAATCGGGGAATCAGGGTGAGCCGCCCCCGCATAGCGGGATGCCTCGCCGCCTCGCCGCTATTATCGTCGGCGACATCGCATCCTACAGTCGCTTGATGCAGGCCGATGAGGAAGGCACGCATGTCCGCGTCAAGCGGATCGAACGCGATCTCATTCAGCCCAGCATCGTCGAGCACCATGGGAGTCTGGTGAAGACGACGGGTGACGGTTTTATCGCCATTTTCGACAGCCCGGTCGAGGCTGTCAGATGCAGTATCGTCATCCAGCAGAACCTCGTCGGCCGCAACGCCTCGCTTCCGAAGCATTCGCGGATCGAATATCGCATTGGCGTCAATCTCGGCGACGTCATCGTGGAGTCGGACGACATCTACGGCGACGGCGTCAACATTGCGACGCGCATCGAAGGGATTGCCGAACCTGGTCAGGTCTTCATCTCGGGCGCGATCTATGAGCAGATCAAGCACAAGGTGGTGTGCGGCTACGAGTCTCTCGGGGACCGCAAGGTCAAGAACATCACCGATCCCGTGCGCGTCTATCGCGTGCTGCCCGATGCCGACGCCGTCGGCAGGACGCGAGGTCGGCGCGAGAACATCCTGCTGTTTCTCCTCGGCCTGACGTTGCTCGTGATCGCGAGCGGCGTGCTTTGGTATCTGCTCGCACAGCCAGGCCGGCTCAATCGACAGGCTGCAGCACCCCCGGCCGTGACACCCACGGCAGCCCCGACGCCGCAATCCGTACATCCCGAATCCGGTTCGACGGCGCCGGCGCCGCAGGTCGCCCCTGCGGCCTCTCCGTCGCCCACGGCAATGCCGTCGCCCGTCGCTTCGCCTTCACCGGCCTCGCTGCCGACCGCGGCGTCGATCCAGGAGCCGGAAATGGTCGCGATCCGTGCCGGCAATTTTGCGATGGGCAGCAACGAAGACGCGACGGAAAGGCCGGTCCACCAGGTTGCGATCAAGCCGTTTGCGATCGGCAAATATCCCGTGACGGTTCGTGAATGGAACGAATGTGCGGCGGCGAAGGCCTGCCAATTCACAGCGACCGGAAAGGACGACGCCCCCGTCACGAACGTCAGCTGGACCGACGCGCAGCAATATGCCGGCTGGCTCGCGCAGGCGACAAAGAAGCCGTACCGGCTTCCGAGCGAAGCTGAATGGGAATATGCCGCCCGCGGAGGAACCCAGACGAGATACTGGTGGGGCGACAAGCCGCAGCCAGGCATGGCGGCTTGCAAGGATTGCGGAGACCTCTCGGCCGACCAGCCGGTCAAGGTCGGCAGTTTCAAGCCCAATCCCTTTGGGCTTTACGACATGGGCGGCGGCATCGATCAGTGGGTCGCCGATTGCTGGCACAAGAACTACCAGGGCGCCCCGGCCGACGGCTCGGCCTGGGTCGGCGGTGACTGCACGTCGCATGTTCTGCGCTCGGGGTCCTGGAAGAACGATGCGCGCTATGTGCGACCGGCCAATCGCGACAGTTACGACACCAATGTCCGTTATCCGACACATGGCTTCCGGGTAGCGCTCAGTCCGTAGGCGCTGGAGGAGATGCGATGAAGTTCGTTTGCCTGGCGCTTGCAGCGGCGTTCGCACTGTCTTCTGGCGCGGCCTATTCGCAAGGCAAGCCGGCGCCGAAGGACGCGAAGGTCTATTTCATCACGCCGCACGACGGCCAAAAGATCAGGAGCGGATTCTGGGTCCGGTTCGGCTTGCGAAACATGGGCGTGACGCATGCCGGCGACGAGTACCAGAACAGCGGCCACCATCATCTGCTGATCGATGTCAGCGACCCGATCGATCCCAAGGAGCCGATTCCGCAGGATAAGTCGCATCTGCATTTTGGCGCGGGGCAGACCGAGACTTTTCTCGAACTCTCCCCCGGCTCCCACACGCTGCAGCTGGTGCTGGGTGATGCGAAGCACTATCCGTTCGATCCGCCTGTCGTATCGGACAAGATCACCATACGCGTCAGGCAGCCCGCCACGGCAGGGCGGTAGAAGATCAGGCGCGCCCAATCTCATCGCGCTTTAGCGCAGGCTGGCGTTGATCTTGTCCAGCACGGTCGAGCCCGGGCAGAGATCGCCCGCCTCCAGCCCGTTCAGTGGCGTCTCGACCGTGTTGAGATGCTGGTGCAAATCTTCCGCATCCGGATCGACATAGAGCAGGCCGGTGACGATCTGCCCCTTGGCCGAGTGTTTCTGAAGGAAGGTCATCGCCCCTAATCGGTCATGCGGATCGTAGTCGGCATCGATCTTGCGCAGCGCGATCTTGCTGCCGTCATGCTGCTCGACGACCTGCACGGAGCCGGGCGCGTAGTCGACGCTGATCGGGTCGCGGCCGACCAGTACATCGAGCCGGTTCACGGCGTCATTGTGCTCACGGACATAGTCGAAGCTCTTGGTCGAGCCGGCGTGGTTGTTGAAGGCGATGCAGGGACTGATCACGTCGATGAATGACGCCCCCTTGTGGCGGATCGCTGCGGCGATAAGGGGGACAAGTTGCGTCTTGTCGCCGGAGAAGCTGCGCGCGACGAAGGTGGCCCCCAATTGCAGCGCGATCGCGACGAGGTCGATCGCATTGTCGGTGTTGGTGACGCCCTTCTTGGATTTCGAGCCGCGATCGGCGGTCGCCGAGAACTGGCCCTTGGTCAGGCCATAGACGCCGTTGTTTTCGACGATATAGGTCATGTTGACGCCGCGCCGGATCGAATGCGCGAACTGGCCGAATCCGATCGAGGCGGAATCGCCGTCGCCGGAGACGCCGAGATAGATCAGGTCGCGATTGGCGAGGTTGGCGCCGGTCAGCACGGAGGGCATGCGGCCGTGTACGGAGTTGAAGCCGTGCGAATTGCCGAGGAAATAGTCCGGCGTCTTGGACGAGCAGCCGATGCCGGAAATCTTCGCCACCCGGTGCGGTTCGATCGAGAGTTCGTAGCAGGCTTCGATGATCGAGGCCGTGATCGAGTCATGACCGCAGCCGGCGCACAGCGTCGAGATCTTGCCCTCGTAGTCGCGATGCGTGTAGCCGAGCTCGTTTTTCTTCAGGCCCGGGTGATGAAATTTCGGCTTGGCAATGTAGGTCATCAGAGCACCTGTGATCCCAGCCTCGTCACGGCCGGGCCTGTCCCGGCCATCCACGTCTTGGCCGGGAAAAAGAAAGGCGTGGATGCCCGGGACAAGCCCGGGCATGACGGTGAGGAGAGCAAGGCGTAGGTCATGACACGGCCTTGCGGAGCGGGGTCACCTTGAGGTGATCCTGGTGGTCGCCAATGGCTTTTGCGATGAAACGGGCGGTGATCGGCGAGCCGTCATAATGCACGATCGGTACGAGGCGCACGGGGTCGATGCCGTTCTCGTTGACGATGAGCTGACGGAGCTGGCTGTCGCGGTTCTGCTCGACGACGTAGACGAAATCGTGCTCGGCGAGGAAGCTCGCCACGCTCGAATGGAACGGGAATGCACGGATGCGCAATCGGTCGAGCTGATGCCCGCGAGCTTCCAAAAGGCCGATCGCCTCGTCCATCGCCGGCGCCGTGGAGCCGAAATAGATCACGCCATATTTTGTCGGCCGTTCCGCATTGGCCTGGAGCGGCCGCGGCACGAGATCCTGCGCGGTCTCGAACTTGCGCACCAGGCGCTGCATGTTGTCGGCATAGACCGTGCCTTCCTCGGAGTAGCGCGCATAGCGGTCGCGCGAGGTGCCGCGGGTGAAGTAGGAGCCCTTGGTCGGATGCGTGCCGGGATAGGTGCGATAGGGGATGCCGTCACCGTCGACGTCGAGATAGCGGCCGAAGTCGCGGCCCTCTTCCAGCATCTCCGCCGTCATCACCTTGCCGCGGTCATACTGCCGCGCGTCGTCCCACTTCAGCGGGCGGCAGAGGCGGTGGTTCATACCGATGTCGAGATCGAGCATCAGGAAGATCGTGGTCTGAAGCCGTTCGGCGAGATCGAAGGCGGCTGCAGCGAACTCGAAGGCCTCGGCGGGATCCTCGGGGAAGAGCAGCACATGCTTGGTGTCGCCATGCGAGGCATAGGCGCAGGCGATGATGTCGCATTGCTGCGTGCGGGTCGGCATGCCCGTCGAGGGGCCGGCGCGCTGGATGTTCATGATCACGGCCGGAATCTCGGCGAAATAGGACAGGCCGATGAACTCCGTCATCAGCGAGATGCCGGGGCCCGACGTTGCGGTGAAGGCGCGGGCGCCGTTCCAGGAGGCGCCGATCACGATGCCGATGGAGGCAAGCTCGTCCTCGCCCTGCACGATCGCGTATTTCGCCTTGCCGGTCTCAGGATCGTGCCGATACTTCTTGCAGTGGCTGGTGAAGGCTTCGGCCACAGACGAAGACGGCGTGATCGGATACCACGCGCACACCGTCGCGCCGCCATAGACGGCGCCGAGCGCCGCAGCGCTGTTGCCCTCGATGAAGATGCGATCGCCGACCTTATCGGCCTTCTTCACCCGCAGCCCGATCGGACATTTCAGGTTCTGCAATGCCCAGTCGCGACCGAGATGCAGCGCATGGACGTTGGAGGAGAGCAGCTTCTCCTTGCCCTTGTACTGCTCGCCGATCAGCTGCTCGATTACCTTGGGATCCATGTCGAGCAGCGCGCAGAGCGCGCCGAGATAGATGATGTTCTTGAACAGCTGGCGCTGGCGCGGGTCGGTATAGGTCGAGTTGGTGATCGCGGTCAGGGGAACGCCGATCACGGTGATGTCGTCGCGGAATTTCGTCGACGGCATCGGCTTGGTAGAATCGTAGAACAGGTAGCCGCCGGGTTCGATGCCGGCGACGTCCTTGTCCCAGGTCTGCGGGTTCATCGCCACCATCATGTCGACGCCGCCGCGGGCGCCGAGATGGCCGGCTTCCGTCACCCGTACCTCATACCAGGTCGGCAGGCCCTGGATGTTGGAGGGGAAGATGTTGCGCGGGGAGACCGGCACGCCGTGGCGCAGGATCGCGCGGGCGAACAGTTCGTTGGCCGAAGCCGAGCCCGAGCCGTTGACGTTGGCGAAGCGGACGACGAAGTCGTTTACGCTGCTGATCGGCTTTTTGTCGGACATGATGAACCTGCGTAAGTCATATCGATGAGGTATTTCTGCATGTCCCAGGCGCCGGTGGGACAACGCTCTGCGCACAGACCGCAATGAAGGCAGACGTCCTCGTCCTTCACCATCACGCGCCCGGTCTTCAGATCACCGGAGACGTAAAGGGCCTGCTCGGGATGCGGCGAGGGCGCCTTCAGGCGCTGGCGCAGATCTGCCTCTTCGCCGTTTTGCGTGAAGGTGATGCAATCCATCGGGCAGATGTCGACACAGGCGTCGCACTCGATGCAAAGCGAGGTGGAGAATATGGTCTGCACGTCGCAATTCAGGCAGCGATGCGCTTCGCCGAGCGCGAGCTTGACGTCGTAGCCGAGCTCGACCTCGGTGCGGATGTCCTTCAGGGCGACGACCTTGTCGCGGTGCGGCACCTTGAAGCGCTTCTCCGGCGAGATGTCGTTGTCATAGCTCCATTCGTGGATGCCCATCTTCTGTGAGCTGACATGCACCTGCGGAAGCGGCCGCTCGTCGATCGCCTCGCCCGAAAGCAGCCTGTGGATCGACAGCGCGGCGTCGTGGCCGTGCGAAACCGCCCAGATGATGTTCTTCGGCCCGAACGCGGCGTCACCGCCGAAGAAGACCTTTGGGTTGGTCGAGACGAAGGTCTTCGGATCGACCTTCGGCATATTCCACTTGTCGAACTCGATGCCGCAGTCGCGCTCGATCCAGGGAAACGCGTTCTCCTGGCCAACGGCGACCAGCACGTCGTCGCATTCGAAGGTCTGGTCGGGCTCGCCTGAGGGAACGAGGTTTCGGCGTCCCTTGGCGTCGTACTCGGCGCGCACCTTCTGGAAGGTGACGCCGGTGAGCCTGCCGTTGTCGTGGACGAAGGCGACCGGGACGCGGAAGTTGAGGATCGGGATGTCCTCGTGGATCGCATCCTCCTTCTCCCAGGGCGAGGCCTTCATCTCCTCGAAGCCGGAGCGCACGATGACTTTGACGTTCTCGCCGCCCAGCCTGCGCGCCGTGCGGCAGCAATCCATCGCGGTGTTGCCGCCGCCGAGCACGATCACGCGTTTGCCGATCTTGTCGGTGTGACCAAAGGAGACGGAGGACAGCCAGTCGATGCCGATGTGGATGTTCGCGGCCGCCTCTTTGCGCCCGGGAATGTCGAGTTCGCGGCCGCGCGGCGCGCCGGAGCCGACGAAGATCGCATCATAGTTCTCGGCGAGCAGTCCCTTCATGCTCTCGACGCGGTGGCCGCCTTTGAACTCGACGCCGAGGTCGAGGATGTAGCCGGTCTCCTCGTCGATCACGGAATTTGGCAGCCGGAATTTCGGGATCTGCGAGCGCATCATGCCGCCGGCTTCGGGATCGGCATCGAATACGGTGCAGTGATAGCCGAGCGGCGCGAGATCGCGCGCCACCGTCAGCGACGCTGGGCCACCGCCGACCAGCGCGATGCGCTTGCCATTCTTGGGCGAGGGACGTGGCAGACGCTGCTTGATGTCATCCTTGAAGTCGGCCGCGACGCGCTTCAGGCGGCAGATCGCCACCGGAGTTTCCTCGACGCGTCCGCGGCGGCACGCGGGCTCGCATGGACGATCGCAGGTGCGTCCCAGAATGCCGGGAAACACGTTCGATCTCCAATTGATCATATAGGCGTCGCTGTAGCGGCCCTGCGCGATCAGACGGATATATTCGGGAACCGGAGTGTGCGCAGGACAGGCCCACTGGCAATCGACTACCTTGTGAAAGTAGTCGGGGGCCGCGATATCGGTCGGTTTCATTCCTACCCTGTCCGCGCAGGCCCAAAGACCCGGCGGCCTTCTTGAGCTTGGCGAACGCTTACGCGTCGATATGGTTTTTGAATTGGATCATAGGCTTGCTTTATTAGAGCCATTCCGAGGCGCGCACAAAGGCAAATTTGGGCGATGTCCCCCTTTCATATGAGCTGCGCGCGCACAGCATTAACGGCGCACATTCTATGTGGCGGTGCAGCATCTCGTGATGCGTGTGATCAACCACGTGCAACGTTGCTCGTCGCAAGTCCCAACCATCGAAGAGTAGGTGCTGGTGGAGACGGGAAGCGAGGAGGGGCGCAGCAACACTGCCCTTCGCGAAGCGTTACTCACGATGAGGGGCTAGCTCTAGCGCGTGGCTTTCGAGCCGAGGTCCGCGATCGCTTTCATCACGGCGTCCCTCACGCCGGGATCATAGAGCGAATGCCCGGCCTCTTCCACGATGCGAATCTCGGAAGTGGGCCACGTTTTCGCGAGTGCCCAGGATGTCTCCGGCGGGCACAGCAGATCATAGCGGCCCTGGATGATGATGCCGGGAATGCCGGCGAGCCTGCCTGCATTTTGCAGCAGCTGATCCGGTGCCATGAAGCAGTCGTTGATGAAGTAGTGTGCTTCCATGAACGGTGTCGCGGGCAGCGTGCGCCACACATTGAGCGAGGCTAGATCGAGCCGTGTCCGCGCCGGCTTGTGTTCGGACAGCGTTCGCTCGGTATCGTGCCAGGCCCGCGCGGCAGGGCCATGGATGTCCGGATCGGGATCGAGAATGCGACGCCAATACGCATCGATGGGCTGCTCTCGTTCTTTAGCCGACAG
Organism: Bradyrhizobium ingae; assembly: GCF_055791185.1. Taxonomy (NCBI): domain Bacteria; kingdom Pseudomonadati; phylum Pseudomonadota; class Alphaproteobacteria; order Hyphomicrobiales; family Nitrobacteraceae; genus Bradyrhizobium; species Bradyrhizobium ingae. The sequence continues at coordinate 79,842 of NZ_JBVUBB010000023.1, read as the reverse complement.
CAGGCTCAAAAAGTCCTCGTTGAGCGCGGGATAGAGCTGCGGCAGTCGCGACGTGAAGCCGGTCTCGACCTCCGCTCGCGTGCCGAGAAAGGTTGCGCGCAGCACGATGCCCGAAACGCGTTCGGGATGAGCTTCGGCGTAGGCCAGCGCCAGCGTAGCGCCCCAGGAGCCGCCGATCACCATCCAGCGTTCGAAGCCGAACTTTTGGCGCATCAGCTCCATGTCAGTAACGAGGTGCGCCGTTGTGTTGTGCTCGCGCGAGCCCTTCGGTCGGCTGCGGCCGGCGCCGCGCTGGTCGAACAACACGGCATGGAATCGTTCAGGATCAAAAAGCCGGCGATGGTCGGGCTGGCAGCCGCTGCCGGGACCGCCATGCAGATAGACGGCCGGAATGCCGTCGGCACGGCCGACGCTTTCGACATAGATCTCGTGATCGTCGGAGACGGCGAGCATTTCCGAAGCCAGCGGCGCAAAGGGATCGGCGCGTTTGGCCGATTTGGCCGCGTCGGCGTCAGGCGCCATGCTTGCCGGACTCCACAGGGTCAGGCTCCAAAGTGCCACCGGCAAAGTTGCGGTAGAGGAAGCGGTTGGTCTCGCCTTCGGCTTCGCGCTCGGCCTGCTTGAAGATGGTCTCGTGCAGCGGCGACAGTGCGCAGGCCGGATCGGTATTGGCCGCATCGCCCGTCAGCGCAAAGGCCTGGCAGCGGCAGCCGCCGAAATCGATCTCGCGGAATTCGCAGGTTCGGCACGGCTCCTTCATCCAGCCGGTGCCACGATAGCGGTTGAAGGCGTCCGAGTTCTGCCAGATCCATGCGATCGAATGATTGGAACGCACTGACTCGAAGTCGAGCCCGGTGATGCTCTCGGCCGCATGGCAGGGCAGCACCTTGCCGGCGGGCGAGATGTTGAAGAACTGCCGGCCCCACCCGCCCATGCACTTCTTCGGCCGGAGCGCATAATAATCCGGCACGACATAGTCGATGGCGAGCGTGCCCTTGAGGCGCTCGCGCGCCTCCTCGACGAGGCGGGTGGTCTCGTCGAGCTGCGCGACCGTCGGCATCAGCGCGGCGCGGTTCTTCAACGCCCAGCCATAGTACTGGACGTTGGCGACCTCGAGCCGGTCGGCATCGAGATCGACGGCCATCTGGATGATGTCGGGGAGCTGGTGCAGGTTCTGGCGGTGCATCACCGCGTTCACCGTGAGCGGCAGATCGAGCTCGCGTGTCCACTTCGCGACTTCGAGCTTCTTGTGATGCGCGCCCTTGTAGCCGGCAACGCGGTCGGCGACGATATCCTCGGTGCCCTGAAAACTGATCTGCACATGGCAGAGACCGGCATCCGCGAGCTCGCTCAGCCTGTCGCGCGTCAGCAGCACGGCCGAGGTGATCAGATTGGTGTAAAGGCCGGCGTCGCTTGCATGCTTGATGAGCTCAGCAAGGTCTTTTCGCGCGGTCGGTTCGCCACCGGAGAAATGGACCTGGAGCACGCCGATCTCGGCGAGCTCGGTCAAGACCTTCTTCCACTCCTCGGTCGTCAGCTCCTTGCCGGCGCGATCGAGCTCGACCGGGTTGGAGCAATAGGGGCATTGCAGCGGGCAGCGATGCGTGACTTCCAGCAGCACCGCCAGCGGAATGCCGAAAGTCTCCGCCGTCGAGCGCTGCCTTTCGAGCACGGCGAGGCTGTCGCTGACATCGTGGGGAACGCCGGGGTCGCCGAGTACGTCGCTCATGACGTCTTCTCCCGTGCTTCGGTGAGAAAGCCTTTGTCCGCCAGATCCTGCAACATGGTGACCACGTCGGCCAGGATCGCCTCGCGCGGCGCAGCATACTTCGCGGCGAGCTGGTCGGCCACATCGCCGACGTTGCGGATGCCGTCGCAGAGCTGCAGGACTTCGACCGCAATCTCGTCCGGCGCCAGCACCCGTTCCGGCGCCAGGATCACCCAGACCTTCCGCGTCTCGTCGTATTTCAGCTTGGCATGCCGCGGCAGCACGGGCCGGCTCGCCTCGCTGACGCTGATGTGACGCGGCCCGGCCATTGCTTATTTCCTCTCAGCTCGCTTTGGGCACGAAGGCGCCCGGCGGAATGTGCCCATCGACATAGGCATGATAGAGCGCATCGAGCTGCACCCACAGCACGTTGGTCTTGAAGATCAGCGCGTTGCAGACGGACGCGCGTTCCTCCGGATTCCTGGCGTGCTTCCTGACATAGTCGAGCGCAAAGTTCGCATCGCGCGGCGCCTGCGTCAGGCGGCGCTTGAAGTAGCTCATGATATCAGGGTTGACGAAGTCATAGTGTTCGAGCATGCCGGAGATGCGCTCCTCATGCAGGTTCGGCGCGAACAATTCGGTGAGCGAAGAGGCGATCGCCTCCAGCGGGCTCTTCTCGCGGCAGAAATGCACATAGGCCTCGACCGCAAAGCGCGTCGCGGGAAGGATGCCTTCGGTCGATTCCACATAGGCCGTGTCGAGCCCCAGGCCCTCGGTCAGCTTGAGCCAGCGCTCGATGCCGCCTTCGCTGCCGATATCGCCGTCATGGTCCTCGATGCGGTGCCGCCATTCCACGCGGGTGGCGCGGTCGCGGAAGCGTGAGATCACCACCGCATCCTTGAGCGGGATCGTGCTCTGGTAGTAGTAGCGGTTGAGCGCCCAGGCCTGCACCTGGCCCTTGTTGAGCTTGCCGCCGTGCAGAAGCTTATGGAACGGATGCAGGCTGTGATAGCGCGTCGCGCCGATGTGGCGCAGCGTCGCCTCGAGCTCCTCGGCCGAGTTGAGCCTGATGTCCTTGCCGATCGAGAGTGCGGTCATTCCGGGAAGCGTCATGGCGTTCACAGCACGATCTCCGTTCCGTCGGCGGGTATCTGCCAGCCCGCATATTCGGCTGCCTTGCGCTCGATTGATCCGGGCAGCAGCGCCGGGTTCGAGTTATTGATATGCAGAAATATCTTCCTGTCGATATCGAGGTCGGCAAGCCGTGCGATCGCGCCGTCCTCTCCCGACATGGCGACATGTCCCATGCTCTTGCCGGTCTTCTGGCCGAGTCCGGCCTGGATCATCTCGTCGTCGCGCCACACAGTGCCGTCGAAGAACACCAGCGATGCGCCGGCAACCTGCGCTCTCAGCGCGTCGGTGACCTCGGCACAGGCGGCGAGGAAGTAGAAATTCTTGCCGGTCGATTTATCCGTGATCTTCAGACCGAGCGTATCGCCGGCACCGCTGCTTCCGCCGGGATGCGCCTTGCCTTCCAGGTACCAGGCCGATTTGCCTGCCACCTCGAGCGCAACGACCTCGATGCCGGAGCGTGCACCGTCGGGAAGGCGCAGCTCGAACGGCTCGTCGACTCCGATCGCCTGACGCCTGACGTTCTTCTCGTTCAGCACGTTGAAGATGCTGTTGGCCTTCAGGATCGCGAGCACCTTGTCATGCGCATAGATCGTGAAGGGCGAACCCTCGCGCATCGACAACAGGCCCGCGACGGCGTCCACCTCGCCATTGGTCAGGATCACGCCGGCGATCGGCGTGTGGCGCAGCGCGCCCGGTTTGGGGTGAAGCTGCGGCGTGGCGTTGAATTGCTGCCGGAGGTCGGGAGAGGCGTTGATCAGGAACCAGCTGGCGCCGTCCGCGCTGAAGGCGACCGAAGTCTGGGTTCTCTGCAATTGTCCGGAGTCAGCGCGCGCTGCCCGGCAGCCTGTGCACCCGCAGTTCCACTGCGGGACCCCGCCGCCAGCCGCGGCGCCCAGGACGACGACGCGAAGCATGATCCGTCTCCTGGAAGCACGTGTCGCGGTGGATCTCGGAGCCGGCACAATTCCCTACGTTCGGGAACGTGGCACGCCCGAAGGATCCACCTGCGCTCAACGTGAAATAGCCGCCCTTACTTGCGGGTGGCGCTCACATACATGTTGATTTCCATGCCGCACGGCACTTCGACGATCTTCGGCGCTTTCCAGGCCATTGTGGCTCTCCTTTTCTGTGACATCGGACGTGTCCGCCCCCCGTTAAACTACTGCGGACGGAAAAGTTCGCCAGTTAAATCTTCCGCGACCTAGGTAGTAGGCGGCTGCAATGCTGCGCTGCAAACGCTAAAAGGCATCATCGCGCCGCGGAGATGACGCAAAAACAGCAAAACAACCCCGTGCAGATAAGAACGACGATAGGGTGTGATCCCTGTCGGGATAAAGCAGTTGTGAGTACGAAGCGGCTTTCAATCGGCTACAGGCGACCCCATTGGATCAGGCATGCCCAGATATTTCTTCAACACCCGCATCGGCGACGAATTGATCGTGGATCCTGACGGCGAGGACCTGCGCAATCCCGATCGCGCCTGGGAAGTAGCGCGCCAGATGATTTTGGAGGTGCTGAAGTCGGAAGGGACGCAGCCGGCGCTGCTCGAGGCCGTCATCGAGGTCACCGATGTCGATGGCGAAATCGTGCTGGAATTCCCCTTCACCGAGGCACTCCTGGACATGCCGGATCAATCGGCCACCCGGCACTGACGATCCGGATTTCGCCCCTGCGTAATGCGCATGGCTTTGCCGCCTGACCGGCGCTAAAAGACCCGGTCACTTGGAGCATGCCATGCAAGATCTCTGGCGCCTGTCGGCCGCCGACCTCGCCGCCCTCGTCCGATCCAGGAAGGTGTCTGCCACCGAAGCCGCGAAGGCGGGCCTTGCCCGGCTCGAAGCCGTTAATCCCAAGCTGAATGCGGTGATCGACCATCGGCCGGAGGACGTGCTCAAGCAGGCGGCAGCAGTGGACGGCGCGATCGCCCGCGGTGAGGATCCGGGCGTTTTGGCAGGCGTCCCCGTGACGGTGAAGGTCAATGTCGACCAGGAGGGCTTTGCCACCACCAATGGCCTGAAGATTCAGCGCGAGGTGATCGCAAAAGCGGATAATCCGGTCGTTGCCAACCTGCGCAAGGCGGGCGCTGTCATCCTCGGCCGCACCAACTGCCCAGCCTTCTCCTACCGCTGGTTCACCACCAATCTGATTCACGGCGACACTAAGAACCCGCGCGACGCGTCGCTGACCCCGGGCGGCTCGTCCGGCGGTGCAGGTTCGGCCGTTGCGGCAGGCATCGGCCACATCGCCCACGGTACCGATATCGCGGGCTCGATCCGCTATCCCGCCTACGCCTGCGGCGTGCACGGCCTGCGGCCGACCATGGGCCGGATTCCCGCCTTCAACGCGGCCCTGCCGGAGCGCCCGATCGGGCCGCAGATCAGCGCCGTCTCGGGGCCGCTGGCGCGTACCATCAATGACATCAGGATTTCGCTCGCCGCGATGGCGGCCCGCGACGTGCGCGACCCCTGGTGGGTGCCGGCGCCGCTCGAGGGACCGGCGATGCCCAAGCGCGCGGCGCTGTGCCTCAATCCGGACGGGCTTGCCACTGCGCCGGAAGTGACGGCAGCGGTCAGCGACGCCGGCAAGCGGCTCGAGCGGGCAGGCTGGACCGTGGATGTGATCGAGAATACCCCGCCGATGCGGGAAGCTGCCGATTGGCAGACCAAACTCTGGATCGGCGACGGCTATGAGGCCGCGCTCGAAGCCGCCGAGCGCGAGGGCGATCCCGGCGCGCTCGCCTGCCTGCGCGGCAATCGCGCCAAGGTCACCCCGTTCGACCAGGCGGCCTACGCCAAGGCGCTGATGCGCCGGGCAACGCTGACGCGCGAATGGATGCTGTTCTTCGAAAAATACGCGGTGGTGCTGACGCCGGTTTCCGGCGAATTGCCGTTTCCCGATCATCTCGATCGCAAGGATGAGGCGTCCTTCAAGCGGGTGTGGGACGCGCAATTGCCACAGATCGCCATTCCCTTCATGGGACTGCCGGGCCTCGTGGTCTCCACCGGTCTCGTAGGCAAGGCGCCAGTCGGCGTGCATGTCGTCTCCGGCCGCTATCGTGAGGACCTCTGCCTGCTCGCCGGCGAGGCGATCGAGGCGGGCGGCGTGCCGGCCTCACCGATCGATCCCGTGGGCTGAAGGACAACGATGTCGGCGATCTACGATTTTTCGGCCAACTCGCTTCTCGGCGAGGACGTGCCGGTGCGACGCTTCGAGGGACAGGTGCTGCTCATCGTCAACACCGCGAGCAAATGCGGCTTCACGCCGCAATATCGTGGCCTCGAGGACCTGCACCGCGACCTCAACCCGCGCGGCTTCACCGTGCTCGGCTTTCCCTGCAACCAGTTCGGTGGCCAGGAGCCGGGCAAGGCAAGCGAGATCCAGGAGTTCTGCTCGACCAATTACGACGTCACCTTTCCGCTGTTCGCCAAGATCGACGTCAACGGCGCCAATGCGCATCCTCTGTATGAGTACCTGAAACGTCAGCAATCCGGCCTGCTAGGTGCCTCCATCAAATGGAATTTCACGAAATTCCTGGTGGACCGAGCAGGCAAGGTGGTGGCGCGCTACGCGCCGACGGCGCGGCCCGAGGGGCTGCGCCAACAAATCGAGACACTGTTGTGAGCGAGACAATCATGAGCGACGAATTCCCGGACCGCCTGTCGGTCGATCCGAACAGCCCGTATTACAACGCGGACATCCTGGCGCGCGACGTCGGCATCCGCTTCAAGGGCGTCGAGAAGACCAACGTCGAGGAGTATTGCATCAGCGAGGGCTGGGTCCGCGTCACCGCCGGCAACGCCAAGGACCGCCATGGCAATCCGCTGACGATCAAGGTGCACGGCCCGGTCGAGCCGTATTTCAGGGATAAGAAATAAGCCGTCATTGCGAGGAGCGGAGCGACGAAGCAATCCAGAATTTTTCCGCGGAGAGAGTCTGGATTGCTTCGCTGCGCTCGCAATGCCGAGGTCCCTATCAGGCAATGAAGGCTAAGCTCCATGGTCCGCATCGTCGATGTCCGCGAGATCACCAAGCCGATCTCCTCGCCGATCCGCAACGCCTATATCGATTTCACCAGGATGACGACGAGCCTCGTTGCCGTCGTCACCGACGTCATGCGTGACGACAAGCGCGTCGTCGGCTACGGCTTCAACTCCAACGGCCGCTACGGGCAGGGTGGCCTGATCCGCGAGCGCTTTGCCTCGCGCATCCTCGAAGCTGATCCGAAATCGCTGCTCGACGAGGCCGGCGACAATTTCGACCCGGACAAAATCTGGGCCGCGATGATGACCAACGAGAAGCCGGGCGGTCACGGCGAGCGCTCGGTCGCGGTCGGCACCATCGACATGGCGGTGTGGGATGCGGTGGCGAAGATCGCCGGCAAGCCACTGTTTCGCCTGCTCGCCGAGCGTCACGGCGTCAAGGCCAATCCGCGCGTCTTCGTCTATGCCGCCGGCGGCTACTACTATCCCGGCAAGGACCTTTCGATGCTGCGCGGCGAGATGCGCGGCTATCTCGATCGCGGCTACAATGTCGTCAAGATGAAGATCGGCGGTGCGCCGATCGCCGAGGACCGCACGCGTATCGAGGCGGTGCTGGAGGAGATCGGCAAGGACGCGCAACTCGCCGTCGATGCCAACGGCCGCTTCGATCTGGAGACCGCGATCGCCTACGCCAAGATGCTGCGGGACTATCCGCTGTTCTGGTACGAGGAGGCGGGCGATCCCCTCGATTATTCGCTGCAGGCCGCACTCGCGGAATTTTATCCGGCCCCGATGGCGACGGGCGAAAACCTCTTCAGCCACCAGGACGCCCGTAACCTGATCCGCCATGGCGGTATGCGGCCCGATCGTGACTGGCTGCAATTCGACTGCGCGCTGTCCTATGGTCTCTGCGAATATCAGCGTACGCTGGAGGTGCTGAAGACCCATGGCTGGTCGCCCGGCCGCTGCATCCCGCATGGCGGCCACCAGATGTCGCTGAACATCGCAGCCGGCTTGGGGCTCGGCGGCAATGAGAGCTACCCCGACCTTTTCCAGCCCTATGGCGGCTTCCCCGATGGTATCCGTGTCGAGAACGGCCACATCACCATGCCGGATTTGCCGGGCATCGGTTTCGAAGGGAAATCGGATCTCTACAGGGAGATGAAGGCGCTGGCGGAGTAGCAGTCGGACTCGCCAAGCTTTCAGTAGTCGTGCCCCGCCACCGGGTCGGCGCGAAGCGCCGCCCGATGACAGGCTCCGGCGGGGCATCCAGTACGCCGCGGCTTCTCCGTATTCGTCGCTGCCTCTGGAATACTGGATCGCCCGAACAAGTCGGGCGATGACACCATACGTGTGGTCAGGACAACCGCATATCCAGCAGCCTCCGCTCGCCCTTGAGCAGCTTCTTCACTGCGCTCGATGCGACCACCTCGCCGTCGTTCGCATAGGCTTCGTGATTCTTCTCGATGTCGTCGAGGCGGTAGAGATAGTTGACCATGACGCCGGCCGACTCGCGCAGGCCCTTGGGCGAGAGGTCGCCAAGCCAGTTGACGCGCTCGAGCCGCGCGCCGTTGCCGAGATGGAAGCGGGCGACGGAATCGATCAGCCGTCCCTTCGGCGTGCGCGCCTTGAGGAAATAATAGGCGGCGAGCGGCTCGATCACGGCGCGCAATTGCGCGGTCGTTTCCGCGCTCTCGAACCATTTCGGATCGTCGAGGCGTTTCACGAGCTCGCGATCTTCCTCCGACAGCGGCAGGTCCTTGTTCTGCTTCAGCCACGGCATGAAGCCCGGCACCGGCGACAACGTTACGAAGGTGTCGAGCTTGGGCAGCTCGCGTCGCAGCTCCTCGACCACCTGCTTGATCAGGAAGCTGCCGAAGGAGATGCCCCCTAACCCCCGCTGGGTGTTCGAGATCGAGTAGAACACGGCGGTGCGCGCGCGCTCGATCGGCACCGGCTCGCGGTCGACCGCGAGCAGCGGCGCGATGGCGCCGGGGAGCGTTTCGGTCAACGCCACCTCGACGAAGATCAGGGGTTCGTCGACCAATGCCGGATGGAAGAAGGCGTAGCAGCGGCGGTCGACCGGATCGATACGGCGGCGCAGATCGTCCCAGTCGCTGATCTCGTGCACGGCCTCGTAGCGGATGATCTTTTCGAGGATGTTGGCCGGTGTCGACCAGTCGATCCTGCGCAGCACGAGAAACCCCCTGTTGAACCACGAACTCAAGAGATGCACGACATCGCGGTCGAGCGCGGCAAGGTCGGTATGCCCGTTCATCATGCTGAGCAGGTCGGCGCGCATGGCGACGAGATCGCCGGTGCCGCCGGGCGCGCGATTGAGGCGGCGGATCAGTTCCTGCCGCCGCGGCTCCGAGGCGAAATGCAGGTCGCTGGCGTCCTCGTCGCTGGGCTGGGTGCGCCATTTCTCGACGGTCTGGGCAAGCTTCTCGCGGTCTGGGCCGAAATCGCGCACCAGCGCCGCGAAGAAGGCGCGGCGTCCGGTCGCATCGAGGCCCTGATAATGGTCGAGCACCTCGCGCGCCATCGCTGTGCCCGAGGCCTCGCCCCGGCCCGACAGCAGCGCCTCGCAGAGCTCGATGAGGCCGCCAGCGTCCTGTCTTGTGTCCGAGGCGTCACCGCGGCGAAGCAGCGTGCGGCCGCGCTCGGAGATCGTGGCGAGCAGGTCGGAGAAAAACGCGTTGGCCATTTGGGCTTTTCGAATCCGGTTTGTGCAGTGCGCAAAGCTTACACGGGATTTAGGCGGAAGCTTATCACAATCAAGCGCGAGTGGGATGCATGTGAAGCTGGGCCATGCGCTTCAAAGAAAGCTGACATGAAAGCTGTCATGCCCCGGCTTCGCGGGCAATGACACCGAGGGTTTGGTTAGCCCTTCCGCGCAAATTCCGTCGGCGTCCGTCCCGTCACCTGGCGGAAGGCTGCCGAAAAAGCCGGCACGCTGGCATAGCCGAGCTGGGCGGCGAGCTGCTTGACCGAAACATCGGCATCCGTCGAAAGCCTTTCGATTGCGGCCGCGATGCGGGCGCGCTGGCACCAGCTCTTGAAGCTAAGCTGTGTCTCGGAAGAGAACAGCCGCGATAGCGTGCGTGCGGAGGTTCCGACCTCGTGCGCGAGCGCCTCGATCTCATAGCTCCCGGTCTGATCGTCGAGCACGATCAGGGCGGCGCGCCGGCAGCGTGGCTCCCGCGGCAGTGGTACGAAGGTCGCGGAATCCTCGGCCCGATGCAGCTCAAGCATCACCAGGCGGACCAGAAGATCCGTGCGCTCGGACGTATTGCGGGAATCAAACAGTGCCAGGATTGCCTGGTGCAGCAGCGGCGACACCCGCACCACGAACTCCTTGGCGAGGCTCTTGGCGCGCTGCTCGCGTTTCAGCCAGGGCAGGTCGAAATAGAGCGTGCGCATCTCGATATCGGCGAGCACGTCGATGGCGTGCTCGAGGTGGGCGGGCACCCAGACCGCGCGATCGGGCGGCACCAGCCAGCGACCCTTGGGGGTGGTCACCTGCATCGTGCCCTTCGCGGCATAGACGAGCTGTGCCTCGCGATGCATGTGCGGGTCGAGCCGTAGCCCCTTCGGGTAGTCGCGCGCGACGAGATGCACGCCCGCGGTCGAGCCGTGGTTTCCGCGCACTTCCTTGATTGGCGTTTCGACGACAGTCATTGGCGGCATCCCGTCATGGCTCCGACATATAACCTATTTCAGAGCAGGAGAGGATTCGTATGAACAGTCCCGGCCGGGTGATCGGTTTCGTCAACGCCGCGCATTTTATCGATCACTATGCGATGCTGATCTTCGCCGCCGCCGTGATCATCATGGGGCCGGCGCTCGGCATGGCCTATTCGGAGCTGCTGCCTTATGCGACGCCGGGCTTCATCGCTTTCGGCGCGGGATCGCTGCTCACCGGCTGGCTCGGCGACCGCTGGAGCCGCCGCCACATGATGGTGATCTTCTTCATCGGCATCGGTGCCTCGATGGTCTCGGTCGGCTTCGTGCAGACGCAGACCGAGCTCGGCGCGGCGCTGCTCGCGATCGGCATCTTCGCCTCGATCTATCATCCCGTCGGCACCGCAATGATCGTGTCCTATGCCGACAGGCTCGGCCGCGAAATGGGGCTGAACGGCGTCTGGGGCAATCTCGGCGTTGCGTCGTCTGCGCTGGTCACCGGCGTGATCGGGCAATATCTCGGCTGGCGCTTTGCCTTCATCGTTCCAGGCGTGGTCACGATGCTGATCGGCATCGCCTTCGCGATGACCGTCGTGCATGAGGATCGCAAGGGCTCTAAGCAGGCGGCCGCGCAGGCGCGCGTGGCCAAGCAGGACATGTGGCGCGTGGTCCTTTCGCTGCTGATCGTCGTGATCGCGATCTCGACGACCTTCAATGCCGTCACCGTGGCGCTGCCAAAGCTGTTCGCGGAGCGGCTCTCGGATCTCACCAGGAGCCCTGCGCTGCTGGGGGTAATTGCCGCCTGTGTCTACGTGTTCGGCGCGATGACGCAGTACACGATCGGCCGGCTGCTCGATCATTATTCGCTGAAGACCGTCGCGCTGCCGCTGTCCTTCATGCTGGCGCCGTTCCTTTATCTGGCGGCGAGCCTGTCCAACCTGCCGCTGATCGTGGTCTCGATCGGCATCGTCATGGGCGCGTTCGGGCAGGTCACGGTGAACGACGCCATGGTCGGCAAATACACCACCGAGGAATGGCGCTCGCGCGCCTATGCGGTGCGCTATTTCGTCGGCTTCACCGCGGCCGGCGCCTCCGTCGGCCTGGTCGCCTGGCTCTACGAGCAGGGCGGCTTCGTCACCATGCTGCGTGTTTTTGCCGGCCTGTGCCTCTTCGCGATTGCAGCCGCGATCATCCTGCCGCGCGAGATCAGGACGCCGCAGCCGGCCTGACGCATCGCGTGCGCCGGAGGCGGGAACTCGCTCAGCCTCCCGCGGGTTCTACCCCTAGTCGCCGGCACCACGCCGGATCAGCCGAAGGGGGAACGATATCCGTATGCAGTGGAGCCTGCTCCGACCGGTCGGCCTCGTCCCCGCGGCGCTTGCCCTCACCAGCATTGCGGCCAGTGCCGAGGGCGGCAAATCCAGTGGACCGTCTGAATTCCTCCTGGTGGCGCAGATCATGCTCCTGATCGCCGTGGGCCGTGGCCTCGGCGAGATCATGCAGCGCATCGGTCAGCCTTCGGTGATCGGCGAATTGCTTGCCGGCATCCTGCTCGGGCCGTCACTGTTCGGCTGGATCTGGCCCGAGGCGCAGCAGGCGATCTTCCCGAAGACGCCCGAGCAGAAGGCGATGATCGATGGCATCGCCCAGTTCGGCATCCTGCTTTTGTTGTTGCTGACCGGCATGGAGACCGACCTCAAGCTGGTGAGAAGGATTGGCAGGGCGGCGATCGCGATCTCGATAGCCGGCATCATCGTTCCCTTCGCCTGCGGCTTCGCGCTCGGCGAATTCCTGCCGGACGCGCTCCTGCCCAATCCGCAACAACGGCTGGTGGCCTCGCTGTTCATGGGCACGGCACTGTCGATCTCGTCGGTGAAGATCGTGGCCGTGGTCGTGCGCGAGATGAATTTCATGCGCCGCAATGTCGGCCAGATCATCGTCGCGACCGCAGTCATCGACGACACCATCGGCTGGATCATCATTGCCGTCATCTTCAGCCTCGCGTCGCGAGGCACGCTCGATGTCGCTTCCATCGCAAAGGCCGTGATGGGCACGCTGGCCTTCCTCGCGGTCAGTTTCACCGTCGGCCGGCGGCTGGTGTTCCAGCTCATCCGCTGGGCCAACGATACCCTCGTCAGCACCGCGCCGGTCATTACCGTGATCCTGCTGCTGATGGGCGCCATGGCGCTGATCACTCATCTGATCGGCGTGCACACCGTGCTCGGCGCCTTCGTCGCCGGCATCCTGGTCGGCGAATCCCCGATCCTGACGCGGCAGATCGACGAGCGCCTGCGCGGATTGATCTCGAGCTTCTTCATGCCGGTGTTCTTCGGTCTCGCCGGGCTCAGCGCAGATCTGACGGTGCTGAAAGATCCGAAGCTGTTGCTGCTGACGGCGATGCTTGTCGTCATCGCCAGCGTCGGCAAATTCGGCGGTGCTTTCGTCGGCGGCACCATGGGCGGTCTCAGCACGCGGGAGTCGCTGGCCCTGGCGAGCGGCATGAATGCACGCGGCTCCACCGAGGTCATCATCGCGACCATCGGTCTCTCCATGGGCGTCCTGAGCCAAAACCTGTTCACGATGATCGTCACCATGGCGATCGTGACAACGATGGCGATGCCGCCGATGCTGCGCGCGGCCCTGACCCGGCTTCCCATGAACAAGGACGAAAAAGAGCGGCTGGAGCGCGAGGAGTTCGAGAAGCGGGGCTTCGTCGCCAATCTCGAGCGTATGCTGCTGGCGGTCGACGAAAGCCCAAATGCCACCTTCGCTTCGCATATCACCGGGTTGCTCGGCGGCACGCGCGGGCTGCCGATCACCGTGCTGCACATCGGGCGCCGCGCCAAGGAGCAGGAGCAGAACCGCGGCGATGACGAGAGCCATGAAGCGGTGGTGAAGAAAGCTGCCGAGGCGGTCGGAGAAAGCGCCGAGGAGGCTGTCGGCCATGTCGACGTGACCACCCGGGCGCGCCGGACCAGGCTGGGCGACGCCATCGGCGAAGAGGCCAAAAAAGGTTTTGATCTCGTGCTCGTCGGCGTCGACAAGGTCGTGGCCACGGAGCGCTTCGACAGGAAGATTGAGGACATCGCCGCCGAGTTTCAAGGTCCGCTCGCGATCGTCGCCGGCAAGGGCAATCATCTGGAGAATCCGATGCCTGGATCGTTCAACATCCTGGTTCCGGTCTCCGGCAGCGGCGTATCGCGGAGGGGAGCGGAGGTGGCCGTGGCGCTGGCGCAGGCCGCCTCGGGCTCGCTCCGCGTGATCTACGTTGCGACAACACGGGACAAGGGCGTGCGGCGCGGGGCCTCGCGCGCGCTGGTCCAGGAGGAGGGCGTCCTGAAGGACGCCAGTGCGCTCGCGGCGCGTTACGACGTCGACATCACCACGACCTTGCGCAGCAACACCGCGCCGGAAGCTGCCATCCTCCAGGAGATCAAGAGTACCGACGTCGATCTCGTCGTCATGGGTGTCGACCGCGTCCAGGCCGAGCATCTGAGCTTTGGCAGCGTGGCCGACGCCGTCATCCGGCAGTCAGGCGCATCGGTCTTGCTGGTTTCGAGTGGTGAGGCTCATCGACCGCCCGAGAGGGAGTCCTAGGGGAAGGCGGCGACCCAAAGCTGACGTCGAGCGGTGGCCGCGTTAGCGGGAACATCGCATCGAGTAGTGCCGGTCACCCCCCATGCGACGTGATGATGGCAGAACGTCCCTGATTTGCCGGCGCGTCAACGGTACTTCGTAAAATACGAAGTCAGTCGCATTTGCGTCGCCGGCTACTTGTGCATGGGGTTGGTTTCGACTTTTTGTTTCTCCCGCTTTCGTGGAGAGGGAGCGCCTAGGATTTCGCCTCCACGGCCGGCTGCGCCGTCTTCGCCGTCTTCTTCGACGCGCGCCAGTTCTCGAAGCGCTGCACCACCACGAAGAAAGCCGGCACGAACAGCACCGCTAGGCAGGTCGAGGCCAGCATGCCCGAGAACACCGTGACGCCGATCGACTTGCGGGCGCTGGCGCCGGCGCCGGTTGCGAGCACCAGCGGCACGACGCCGAGGATGAAGGCAAACGACGTCATCAGGATCGGGCGGAAGCGGGCGCGCGCTGCTTCGATTGCGGATTCCAGCAATGGTTTGCCGTCGCGAAGGTGCAGCTCCAGCCCGACCTCGACGATCAGGATGGCGTTCTTCGCCGACAGCGCGATCAGCAGGATCAGGCCGATCTGGCAATAGAGATTGTTGTCGATGTTGAGGCCATTGAGGATCAGCATCGGTCCGATCAGCGACAACGGCACGGCCAGGATCACCGAGATCGGCGCGTACCAGCTCTCATACTGGCCGGCGAGCACGAGATAGACCAGCAACATGGCAAGGCCGAACACCCAGTAGATCTGGTTGGAGACAGCCTTCTCCTGATAGGACATAGCTGTCCACTCGAAGCCGGTGCCGGGCGGCAGCGTCTTGTCGGCGATCTCCTCCATCAATTGCAGGGACTCACCGGACGAATAGCCCTGCGCCGGCAGGCCGACGATGGTCGAGGAGGGATAGAGATTGTAGAGGCTGATCAGCGACGGGCCCGTGGCCGGCGTGATCTTCGCGACGGTGCCGATCGGGATCATGTCGCCGTTCGAGTTGCGCACCTGCATGTTGGCGATGTCGCGCTCGGTGACGCGGAACGCGGGGTCGGCCTGCGTGTAGACCTGGAATACGCGTCCGAACTTGTTGAACTGGTTGACGTAGGACGAGCCGAGATAGGTCGACAGCGCCGAGAACACCTGGTCCGTCGTCACGTGCAGCGTCTGGGTCTTGATGCGATCGATCTCGACGTTGAATTGCGGAACCGCCGAGCGGAACGAGGAGGAGACGCGCTGCAGCGCGCTCTGGCTCTGGGCGTTGTTGACCATCGCGGTCGTGATCGCCTGAAGCTTCGCAAAATCGCTGTTGCCGTCGCGCAGCTCGACCTGCATCGAGAAGCCGGCCGCGTTGCCGATGCCCTGGATCGGCGGTGGTGGCAGCACCAGTGCGCGCGCCTCCATGACGGTCGCGAGCTTGTCGTTCAGGCCATACACCAGCGAGCGGAGATCCTCGCCTTTGCCGCGCGCACCCCAGTCCTTCAGGATGATGTAGGCGACGCCGGCATTGGCAAGACTCGCGCTGTTGTCGAGCGCGGAGATGCCGGCGATGGTGATGACCTGCTCGACGCCCGGCGTCGTCCTGATCAACTCGCTCGCCTTGTCGAGCACCGTCTGCGTGCGCTCCAGCGAGGCGCCGTCGGGCAGTTGAACGGCGGCGATCAGATAGCCCTGGTCCTCGATCGGGAGGAAGCCGGTCGGCACTCGCGACAGGCCGTAGCCGCCGATGCCGATCAGAACCAAGGCAATCGCGACCGAGACCGTGGCATTCCTGACGAGGGCTCCGATCAGCCGGATATAGGCTCGCTCGACGCGGTTATAGACGGCGTTGAAGCCCCGGTAGAAGAAGTTGCGCTGCTCGGGCAGCACCGTCGGTCGCAGCCATAGCGCGCACTGCGTCGGTTTCAGCGTCGCCGCGTTGATGGCGCTCAGGAGCGCGGTCGCGGCGATCACCAGCGCGAATTGCGAATAGATTCGCCCGGTGAGCCCCGCGAGGAACGATGCCGGGAGGAACACCGAGATCAGCACGAGCGTAATGCCGACGATCGGCGCGAACAGCTGGTCCATCGCCCGGATCGCGGCGTCGTGCCCGTTCATGCCCTGCTCGATGTTGTGCGCGGCGCCTTCCACCACGACGATCGCATCGTCGACCACGATGCCGATCGCGAGCACGATCGCAAACAGCGTCGACATGTTGATGGTGAAGCCGAGCGCGGCCATCGCGGCGAACGCTCCGATGATGGTTACCGGCACGGTCGTCGCCGGCACCAGCATCGCGCGCCAGTCCTGGAGGAACACCAGGATCACGACCAGCACCAGGAGGCCGGCCTCGATCAGGGTCATGTAGACCTCGTGCACCGAGGCCTGCACGAATTTGGTGGTATCGAACGGCGTGTCGTATTTGATGCCCTGCGGAAAGGCTTTTGCGAGCTCCGCCATCTTCTTCTCGACGGCCTGCTCGACCTGAAGCGCGTTGGCGCCGGGCGACTGGAACACGCCGATGCCGGTGGCGGGCTGCTTGTTGAGCGAGAAGATCTGGCTGTAGGTCTGTGCTCCCAGCTCGACCCAGCCGACATCGCGCACGCGCGTCACGTCGCCGCTGGTACCCGTCTTGACGATGATGTTCTCGAACTGGGTGGAGTCGTCGAGCCGGCCATTGACGTTGAGGGTGTACTGGAACGCCTGACCCGGCGGTGTCGGCGGGGCGCCGACCTGGCCGGCCGAGACCTGCTGGCTCTGTTGCTGGATCGCATTGATGACGTCCTGCGGCACGAGATCGCGGGCGAGCAGCTTGTTGGGATCGAGCCACACCCGCATCGAATACTGGCCGGCGCCGAACACCGTGACGTTGCCGACGCCGGGCAGGCGGGAAAGCTCGTCGCGGATGTTGATGGTGGCGTAGTTGCTCAAGTAGAGGCTGTCGAACCGGGAATCCGGCGAGGTCAGGGTGACGAACAGCAGGATCGAGGTCGATCGCTTCTGCACGGTGACGCCCTGGTTCTGCACTGATTGCGGCAATTGCGACAACGCGCTGGAGACACGGTTCTGCACCAGCACCTGCGCGAAGTTCAGGTCGACGCCGATCTTGAAGGTCACGGTGAGCGTATAGGTGCCGTCCGAGCCGCTGTAGGACTGCATGTAGAGCATGTCCTCGACGCCATTGACCTGCTGCTCGATCGGCAGCGCCACCGTATCGATCACGGTTTTCGCGCTGGCGCCGGGATAGCGCGTGGTGACCTGCACGGTCGGCGGCACCACGTCCGGATATTGCGCGATCGCGAGGTTGAACAGTGCGACGCCGCCGATCAGGATCATCAGGAGCGCGATGACGTTCGAGAGGACCGGCCGCTCGATGAAGAATTTTGAGATCATGGCCGGCGGCTCCTACTTGGCAGAGGCCTGCGGTTGCTCGATCTTCGTGAGTTGCGGATCGATCTTCTGGCCCGGGATCACCCGCAGCAGCCCTGCGATCACGACACGGTCGTCCGGCTTCAGGCCGCTTTCGATCACGCGAAGGCCGTTGTCGACCTGACCGATCTGCACCTTGCGCTGCTCGACCGTATTATCGCTGCCAACGACCAGCAGATAGCGGCCGCCCTGGTCGCTGCCGAGCGCGGTGTCGGGGACGAGGAGCGCGTTCTTGTCCTGGTCGAAAGGCACGCGAACGCGGACGAAATAGCCGGGCAGCAACACGCGCTTGTCGTTGGGCACGAGGCCGCGCACCGCGAGCGTGCCGGTCGAGGAATTGAGGGTGGGCGAGACATAATCGAGGTGGCCCTCGTGCGGATAGCCGGTCTCGGTCTGGAGGCCGACCTCGACCGGCAACTGCTTGATGTCGGCGACGGTCATTCCGCGCCGCAGCGCCTCGGCACGGATGCGCAGGACGTCCTGCTCGTTGACCGTGAAGTTCACCCAGATCGGGTCCAGCGCGACGATGGTCGCGAGCTGTGTCGGGGAGGAGACGCCGACGAGTTCGCCGATCGAGACCAAGTGCGCGCTGACGATGCCGTCGAACGGTGCGCTGACCTTGGTGTAGCCGTAATTGACCTCGGCGAGCCTTGTGTTGACCTGGGCCTGCTGGAGACTGGCCTGGGCGTTGTCGCGCGTTGAGGTCGATGTATCGAGGGTTGATTGCGAGACCGCCTGGCGCTGCACGAGCTCGGTCTGCCGCTTGAAATCGGCTTCCGCTTGTTTGACGGTTGCCTGGGCGCCGACTTCGGCCGCCTGCGCCTGCTCGAGCTTGAGCTTGTAGGTCTCCGGCTCGATCGTAAAGAGCTGGGTGCCCTGCTTGACGAAGGTGCCGTCCTGGTAATCGATCGTCTGCAGAAAGCCCTGCACACGTGCCACGAGGTCGACGCTCTTGATCGGCGCGGTGTTGCCTGTGGCCTCGACATAGCGCGTCACCCCCCGCTGCACGGGTATTGCGACGTCAACCTTAGGCGGAGGTGGTGGCGCATAGACGTTCTTCTGATCGCAGCCGGCAAGTGCGACGATGGCGGTCATCGCGGTGATGAGCCGCCCGAACTGTCCAGGCCGTTGATCGTGCCGTGCGGGACAAGCGAGATTCGCGCGCGTCATTGCGGTGTTCCCCGTCTGTTGTATGCCTGCGGCAGGTCGCCTTGTAATTTGATAGCAACAAACGGGGGGCCGTGGAACACCATAGCCATGGCGGCGCGATGGTCTTGCAGTGCGAAGAGCGGCACGGCATGTGACAGTTTTGTCTGCGATTCCAACAAATCCGTTTTTCACCGGGTACATCATCGATCACAATTTCGAAGTACCGTGGACGACGGACGAGCGGACGGGGGAGACCAATGACATGCCGATCTCGATCTGGCACGGCCTGTGCCGGCCTCGCGCTCGCCGCGATGATGGCGGTGCCGGTGATGGCGGAGGACCTCGGGGCTGAAATTGCCCCGACCGGCAAATTGCGCGTCGCCATAGCGATCAGCCCGGCCGGCGGCGCGTTCTGGTCGACCAGGACGGACGCAGGTTTCGCCGGCGTGCCCGTCGACCTCGGCAAGGCGATGGCGGCCGAGCTCGGCGTATCAGTCGAATATGTCGTGTACGACAATTCCGGCCAGATCACCGATACGGCGGCGAAGCGAAGCTGGGACGTCACTTTCCTGCCAAAGGATCCCGAGCGCGAGACCAAGATGGCGTTCGGCCCGATCTATGAGGTCGCGGATGCGACCTATATCGTCAAGGCAGGATCGGGTGTGACCAGTTTTGCAACGCTCGACCAGCCCGGCATCAAGGTCGCCGCCGTCAACGCCACGACCACGATGCGCGGCGCGGTCGCGCATCTAAAGGCCGCGAAGGTGACGGGCTATCAGACCTATGACGAGATCTTCGAGCGGCTGAAGAACGGCGACATCGACGCCTTCGCGCTGTCGCGCGACCAGCTCAACAAGATGGCGCAAAAGATTCCCGGCGCGCGGGTGCTGGAGGAGACTTTCAAGAAGACGATCACGGCGGTCGCCGTGCCGCTCGGCCATTCGCAGGCACTGGCGTTCGTCACCAGGTTCATGACCGATGCGCTCACCAATGGCACCTTGCGCAAGGCCTATGACGCCAACGGCCTGAAGGGCGCGCCGATCCGGACCGAATAGGGCATCCGTCGAACGAACGCGCCCAGTCACAGAACCACGCCTACACGCCGGAACAGCAGGCCTATGACAATGGCAATGCTGATCTGTTTCCGAAATATACCGGGCGCGGCACAGCCGGCGCCGTCGGCGCTTTCGGTACTAACGCCAGGTGAAGGGCCATTTCCACGGCAACACCGTCACCGCGTTCTGAAAAATTTCACGCCAATGTCGACGTCAGCGATCCGCCGTTCGATCGCCACCTCGGCGATACGCCGGCGATGACGGCGCAGGACGAGGCCGACATCATCGCCTTCCTCAAGGCACTGACCGACGGCTATCAGCTGGAGCGCTGAGCTCGCGGCCTCACGGCGCGGCGGGACCTGCGGCGACGATGGCGAGCGGTTGCTCGCGCCGCAAGCGGCGGCCGTTCAGCACCGTGCCGATGAAGGTGTAGCGCACCATCCATTGGTAGCTCGCCAGCATCACGGGAATGGCGACCAGGAGAATGGCCGCGAATTTGAACGGCCATGCCCACTCGAGCTGGGAGACCAAGACCTGGAGCGCCATGACGATCGGCATATGGATGAGATAGAGCCAATAGGAAGCATCGGCGAGATAGCGCCGCGCCGGGCTGAAGCCGGATAGAAACCGCAGCGCAATTCCGATGCTGGCAAAGGTCGTCGTCCAGATCGCAGGCGCGTAAGCGATGGCGCTGGCGAGCCTGATCGTTCCGACGCTGACCGGCAAGGCCCGCGCGGCCGGTACGGAGAGCACGAGCGTCAGGACGAAGCTGATTGCGATCAGAATGATGGCCGCGACGAGATTGGAGAGCCAGCGCGTCCTCAAGATGCCGAGCAGATCGATCCGGCGATGCAGCAGCCAGCCGAACCCGAACGCGACGCCGAAGCCGATCAGCGCCTGCGCATTGGTCACGAAGGACTGATCCGGCGTGCGGACACCGAACCAGCCCACCCAGGTCGGATCGAGGCTGAAAGCCACGCCGATCGGCACGGCGAGAACAGCTGGCGCGAGCCGGCTTCGCATGAGGCCGGCGATCAGGTGGTCGATGCCGGCCCGAAGCTGGCCGGTCCGGTCCAGCCAGGCGACGCCACAGCGCATCAGCAGGGTGGCGGCATAGAGCTCCAGCAGCACGTAGAGAAACCAGAAATGGGCGAGGGGAAATTTGGGCAGCGCCGGCGGCCAGGGACTGCCGGACACCGGTCCACCATGCGGGAAGGTGCTGGCCCAGATCGTGACGGTTGCCATCGCGGCGAAAATAATCGGCCAGCCGACGAGGAGCGGCAGCCCGATCCGCTGGAGCCGGTCAGTCATGAAGTCGAGCGGCCCGCGGCGATGGAAGCTCATATGGGCGAAAAAGCCGGCCATGACGAAGAATGTCGTCATCCGGAACACGTGGATGACGAAGAACAGCAGTGCCAGAGTCATGCTGGGCTGGATGTCCTGGATCACCCAGAACCGTGTCGGCGCCGGGACGAAGGAGAGCGTTGCGTGGAGGACGATGCCGAGCAGAAGCGCAAAGCCTCTGACGGCGTCGAGGGCGTGGAGACGTTCCGCGGCGGGAGCGGTCGGGTTGGACATGATGGCCTCGGGAACAGGAGGGACGACGTCGGTGAGCCTGCCTGACGGCGAGGATCCGCTCTCGCCCGATCCACAATTCGGCTAGCCGAATCCTTGGGACGATTGGCCGATTTTGCGATTCGTCTCGCTTTCGACCTCTGGCGCCTGCGCGCGCGCCAGGGCGTCGCGCCGGAATTCGGTGGGCGTCATGCCGGTTGCGACCTTGAAGGCACGATTGAAAGGACCGATCGATTGGAAGCCGGCGTCCATGGCGATGGTCAGGACCGGGACGTCGCGCTGGCTTGTGTCCGACAGCGCCGCCTTGGCATCCTCAATCCGGTAGCTGTTGAGGAAGGCGTTGAAGTTGCGATAGCCCAGCCCCTCGTTGATCGCTTCCCGGAGCCGGTATTCGGGCAGATCGAGCATCGCCGCCAGCCGGCCGATCGAGAGCCCTTCCTGCCGGTAGACACGCTCGACGGTCATCAGGCTTTCGAGACGGCGCAGCAGCGCCGGGGCGATCGATGCGCGATCACCCCCGTTCGGGGTGGCCGCGACCTCGCTGTCCGCATTGGGCGAGGCAATAGCCGCGGTCGCATCATGCGGAGTCGCGGTGGTCTGGGCACCGAACAGACCGAAACCCCCGAGCATCGCCAGCATGAACAAGCCGGCCGCTGTGGCAAGACTGCCGGATATGCCGCCGCCGGTGACGGGCGGAGGCGGCAGGCCTGTTGCGGCGATGAGGACGACGAAGACGAGGTTGATGACGAGTGCCACGGTGCGCAATCGGCGTCGCCGGGCGACCAGGTCGGCACGCCAGGTCTTCACCATATGAACGGCGGCGGACAGCATCAGCAGGACGACGACCACCGCCAGCACATCGGCGCCGCGGTGCGCGATCGCCGGATAGCTCGTCCAGGTGAGGCTGACCGCAAAGCTGAAACCGACCATGACAAGCCACATTGCAGCATGCCAGGGCAGGGGGACGAAATCGTCCTCGAATGTGATCCGTGCCCACAGCCAGATGACGACGGGTTGCCCGGACAGGATCGACAGCGTCCACCAGAGCGAGGATTTCGGGATGAACGGTGCGGTCGCGATCGCGAAGGCCGCGCCGCCGGCCGACATGGCGATGCCAAGCAGGATGTGCTTGTTGAAGGGCCGCAGACGCAGCAGCACGAGCACCATCAAGAGGAACACGCCGCTCGCCGCACCGCGAAGCCCGAGATCAAGCGCCGAGAGACCCATCGTGGTCACAATTCAGATTATCCCGTTCGGTGCTCCCAATCTCGCACCCACCTTGCACCGGGACAATCCAAAATTGCGGCCGGCGGCCGGACTTTCCCGGCCGCCGCGCGTCGAGGCTACAGGGCGCGTTTTGAACTCTCCGGCGCCAGAAGGATGCCGATGAAGGCGCAGACCGCAATCGCCTCGAAATAGAGGATCACCGGCGTGAAGCTGCCGCCCGCTCCTCCCATCAGCGCTGTGCCGACCAGCGGTGCAATGCCGCCGCCGAGGATGATGCCGAGCTGCTTGCCGAGCGAGGAGCCGCTGACGCGGACTTCAGTCGGAAACAGCTCGGCCGTGAAGGCGGCTTCAGGCGCGAACATCAGCGCGTGAATAATGCCGATGGAGACGACGAGGCCCATGATCAGCAGCGTCGGATCCTTGGTCGCGACAAGCTGGAAGTAGATCGGGTACCACGCCGCGGCGAGCAGGATGCCAAGTGCCATGAATGGGCGCCGGCCGAAGCGGTCCGAAAAGCTCGCGATCACCGGCACCATGCACATCTCCAGCACGTTGGCGACCATGGTGCCGAAGGTGACGTTGGACTGCGCCATGCCGAGCGTCTTCACGGCATAGCCGAGCACGAACACCGTGCTCATGTACTGGAACGTGCTGTGGACCATGTTGGCGAGGCAGCCGAACAGCACTGATTTTTTCCACGACCGCAGCACATCGAGCAGCGGCGCCTTCGGCCGCGCGACCTTCGCTTCGATCGCCCTGAATAGCGTGGACTCGTCGACCTGGAGGCGGATGTAAGTGCCGAGCACCACCAGCACGAGGCTCAGCACGAAGGGCGCGCGCCAGACCCATTGCGCAAAGTCCTGCGGGGTCGAGACGAAGCCGAGCAGGGCAATGAAGCCGGATGCCAGGATCACGCCGATCGGGCCGGAGGCGTTGACAAAGGAGGCGAAGAAGCCGCGCCTTGCCGAGGGTGCATTCTCCAGCGTCAGCGACACGGCGTTCATGTATTCGCCGCCGAAGGCAAAGCCCTGGACGAAGCGCAAGGCGACCAGCGCGATTGGTGCGAGCAGTCCGATCGCGTCATAGCTCGGCAGGCAGCCGATCAAGAAGCTCGCGATGCCCATCAGCACGAAGGTGATCGTCAGCATCGCCTTGCGCCCGAGCCTGTCGCCATAATGGCCGAACACCATGCCACCGAGCGGTCGCGCCACGAAGCCGACCGCGAATGTCGCGTACACCGCCAGCATGCTCGCGGTGGAATCCATTTTCGGGAAGAAGAAGCGGTCGAACACGACCGGCGCGGTGAAGGCATAGATGAAGAAGTCGTAGTGCTCGATCACCGATCCGAGCGAGGACGCGACCACGAGCTTGCGGTACGCGGGCGTGATCGGCGCTGCATCGGTCTGTCCCGTTACCCCGACCATGACATCTGCACTGTTGGTCATGACGTTGCCCTCTGTCTTGTTTGCGTGTTTTGACGTCAGGAGCGTGCCGGCGCGCGGCCGAAGCCGCCTGGGCTTCGCCGCGGCCGTTGCAGGCAGCTTCCAATGAGCGGATCGCTCACTGCGCCTCGTCGACGATCGGGTTGCGCAGCACGGCGAGCTTCTCGACCTCGACCTCGACGACGTCGCCGGGCTTCATCCACAGCGGCGGAGTGCGCTTCGCGCCGACGCCGCCCGGCGTGCCGCTGACGATGACGTCGCCGGGCTCGAGCCGCGTGAAGGTCGAGCAATATTCGATCTGGCGCGGAATATCGAAGATCATGTGCTTGATCTGCGCCTCCTGCACGACCTGTCCGTTGAGGCGGGTGGTGAGCTTCAGCTCGGCAAGTTCGCCGAGCTCGTCCGGCGTCATCATCCACGGGCCGAACGCGCCGGTGTCCGGAAAATTCTTGCCCGGCGTGAACTGATGGGTGTGGCGCTGGAAGTCGCGGATGCTGCCGTCGTTGTAGCAGGCATAGCCGGCGACATGGCCCATTGCTTCGCTGCGGGAGATGTAGCGCCCGGCCTTGCCGATGATGACCGCAAGCTCGCCCTCGAAGTCGAGGTCGGTCGAGACGCGCGGCCGGATGATCGGCTTGAGATGCCCGGTCTGGCTGTTGGCGTAGCGCGAGAAGATCGTGGGGTGCTCGACTTCGGCGCGGCCGGTTTCCTTGCGATGCGTCTCGTAGTTCAGGCCGACACAAAGGATCTTGTCCGGATTGGGTACGACGGGCAGCCAGATGAGCTGCGCAAGCGGCGTGGCAGCCGCCTTCGACTTGGCATCCGCAACGCCGGCGAGGGCACCTGCGAGGGCCGCCCGGAGATCGCCATAGCGTGACGCGAGCACCGCGCCGACATCGAAAAAGTTGTCACCCTCGACGACGCCCCAGGTCGTCCGTCCGTCGATCGCAACGGTTGCGAGTTTCATGCTGTCTTCTCCATTCTTAAGTCCGGATTGTGATTGCCGTGCAGGCGCGAGCTGATGTCGTGCAAGAGGTGGTCGAGCTCGGAGGCGCTGCGCGCGGTGCCGAACACGTAGTGGTCGGGCCGCACGATTGCGGCCACGATGCCGTGACGGTCGAACCAGCCGGCGAGCACGCCGTCGGTCTCTTCCAACGTATCCGGTTTGCCGGCGCCGGCCGGAGCGATGGCCGTTGCGGGCAGATCGGGATGTGCAGCGCACAGTGAGGCGAGCAAGGACGCGTCGCTGCGGCGGCCATCGATGAACACGCGCAAGCCGGGACCTGTGACCTTATCGAGCAGGCGGGAAGCGCCTTCGCTCGCGATCCTCGGCTGCGGAAACAGGCTGCCGCGCGCCGCGCCGTCCTGCTTCGACAGAAAGCCTGCGCGCAGCGGCGGGATGATCTCCTGCCGCGTCAGCGCGAGCGGTTTGCCGCCGCCGTCAGCCAAGATTTGCGCGTCGCGCCGGCGCGCGGCCGCCGGATCGCGTTCGCAGATCGACTGGCCGATCGCCTTGATCTTGCTGGTCAGCTCGATGACGTGCTGCTTGCGCTCCGCCGTGTAGCTGTCGAGCAGTGCTTCGGGCGAGGTGCCCTTGAGCACGCGGTCGAGCTTCCAGACGGTGTTGGTCGCATCGCGCAGGCCCTGGCACATGCCCTGGCCGATGAAAGGCGGCTGCTGATGCGCGGCATCGCCCGCGATGAGAATGCGGCCGTTGCGCCAGTTGGCTGCGACGAGCGCGTGGAAGCGATAGGAGGCAGCGCGCCACAGCTCGCCGTCTTCAGGCCTGAGCCAGGGCGAGAGCAGCGTCCAGACGTTCTCCGGCTGCTCCATCAGCCGCGGGTCCTCGCCCGGCAGCAGCATGATCTCCCAGCGGCGATGATTCTTCGGGCCGATCAGGAAGCTCACGGGTCGCGCCGGATTGCAGAACTGCGCGGAGTTTTGCGGCAGCTTTGCGACAGCGCCCTGATTGACGCGCACGTCGACGACGAGCCACGGTTCGTCGAAGATCAGATCTTCGAGCGGAAGCTGCGCGATCTGCCGCACCGTGCTCGATGCGCCATCGCAGCCCAGGACATAGCGCGCGGTCACCGTTCGCGATTGTCCGTCGGCGTCTTTCAGCTTAGCTTCGACGCAATCGGGCCGTTGAACGAGATCGACCAGCTCGACACCGAGCTCGGCTCGCACGCAAGGGAAGCTCAAGGCGTGACGGCGCAGCTCGGCCTCGACCGGCGGCTGGCTGAACACCATGCTCGGCGTGTAGCCGAGCGGGTAGGGCTTTGCGACCATGTCGATGCGCCGGATCAACTGGCCGTCGGCGCCAAAGTGCTCGGACGCGGTGAAGGGTTCGACGTAAGGCGCGATCGCCTCCGCAACGCCCATATTGTCGAAGTGACGAAAGATCTCGTGATCGAGCGCGATCGCGCGCGGCTTGTCGTAGATGCCGGTGAGGCGATCGATGACGAGCGTGCGATGGCCGAGGTGGCCGAGCAGGCCGGCCGCAACCGCGCCGGTCGGCCCAAAGCCGACGACGAGCACATCGTAGTCGGTGGTGGCTGGAGACATCGTCATGCGCGCGGGCCCGCATCGAACAGCACGGAGAGCTGAGCCGTCTTGCAGGTGTCGCTCTTGGGTGGCGCGATGCCCCATTGATCCGTGCGCCCGGGCGGCCAGACCCATTCGGTCGGTCCCTTGGCACGATAGCTGTCGTCGACCTGCAAAACCTCGGCGGTGTATTCGATGACGACACCGGTCGGATCGACGAAATAGGCGAACACGTTGTCGCCGGGGCCATGCCGGCCGACGCCCCAGCCAATCGGAAAACCGTGATCGACCATGCGGCCGGACCCGCGCATCACCGACTCCAGGTCCGGCATCAGGAAGGCGACGTGGTTGAGGCCGTTGACCTTTGCTTCTGCAAGGACGACGGCGTGGTGATCGCTGTTGCAGCACAGGAACGCCATCAGCTTCGAGCGGTCCGTCAGGCGAAAGCCGAGAACCTGCTGATAGAAGCTCGAGAGCCCTTCGATATCGGCGCTGTTGATGTTGACATGCGCGAGGCGCTCGGGCCGGTCAGCGACGACGCGCGCCGTTTTGGTGCGATCGCCATGGACGAACTCGATGCAGCAGCCCTGCGGCTCGCGGATCACGAAATGCTCGCCGCCCGATGGCGCAAGTGACGGGCCGGGTGGCGTGATGATCTCGCAGGCAGATTCGCGTGCGCACGCGAACAGGCGATCGAGGTCCTCGCGCGAGCGTGCGCGAAAGCTGACCTTGCGGAGCGCTGCGCGCTCGCCTTGTGTCAGTTCGAGAACGTGGAAGTCCGCACCAGTGGCGGCGAGATAGATCGTGCCGTCGGCTTCCGCGGCGAAATCGAGCCCCCAGACCTTGGTGTAAAAATCGGCCGAGGCACTCAGGCGAGGCGTCGTGATCTCGACGCTGCGCAAGGCCGCCACCGGAAAATCAGACATCGGGCTTCCTCGTCAAAGGTTCAGGCTGTCCGAGAACGCCGGATCGCTACGAAACCTGTTGTTCTTGGTGCATCGATAATCTATATAAAAACGGTCGTAAAGAGAAAATTTATAAATTATCGTGTCCTTAAGCGCTGATGTACAAAAAACGCCGGTGAATCAGTGGGCCTCTCATGAGCTCTGACCTGTCGAGCCAGAAGATGGAGCAGCCGGCGACGCTGGCAACGAGCATCTATGCCCGTCTCAAGGCGGACATTCTGACCACGCGTCTCGCGCCCGGGCGCAAGCTCCAGTCGCGCTTCCTGATGGAGCACTACAATGTCGGGCAAACCCCGCTCCGCGAGGCGCTCAACCGCCTGACCACGGAGGAGTTCGTCGTCGGCATGGAGCAGCGCGGCTTCTATGTGAAGCCGGTCAGCAAGGATGAGCTTCAGGAGCTGACCAAGACGCGCTGCTGGGTCGAGGGCCTCGCACTTCGCGAGTCCATGCAGAGCGCGACCCAGGCCTGGGAGGAATCCCTTCTGGTCACGCATCACCGGCTCGACCGCACGCCGCGCTCGCTGGATCCCGAAAAATTCGAGGACAATCCGGATTGGGAGAAGGCGCACCGCGCCTTCCACGCGACGCTGATCGGGCTATGCGGCTCGCGCCCGCTGCTCGGCTTCTGCGAACAGCTCGCCGACCGGCTCTACCGCTACCGCATGATGTCGATCGCAAAGGCCTATCCGGTCCGCAAGGTGGGCACGGAGCATGCGCAGATCCTTCAGGCGGTGCTCGACCGGAAAACGGACGAGGCCGTCGCGCTGCTGCAACGGCACTATCAGCGTACGGCCGACGTGATCTACTCCGATCTGGAGACCGTGCTGCCGAAATCCGACGTGGCTCACGCCGCCGCGCGATAGTCCGGCGCCGAGGCCAGATATCTCGCATAGGCATCCGCATCGGGCGGTAGGAAGCGCTCCGCGAGGCCCCCTCGCTTCTGCTCCTTCGCGCCGATGTCGGCGATCAGCTCGTCGAAATGCCGATAGTGGTAGGGCGCGACGCAGAGGCCGCCATAGACCCCGGCTGCCGGACGCTCGACGCGCTTGAAGTGCAGCATCATCTCGATGTTGTCGCGCATCGTTTGCGCCGTGGGTTGGTTTGCGAGCTGCCCATCGGCGTAGCGCACGAGCCAGTTGGCGGCGAGGTCTGCGCAGAGCACCGTGCAGAACGACGAGTTGAAGCCGACAAAGCCCATGTCCGGCAGATCGGGGTTGGCGATCAGGCGATAGAGCCGGTACTGGCCATCGGCGTCGACCAGTTTTGACTGATAGGCCGCAGGCAGGAATGGCACGCCGAGCTTGTAGCCGATCGCGAGTACGGCGACGTCGGCCTCGACGCGCTCGCCGCCGCTCATCACGATTGTGTTGCCCTCGTAGTGATCGAACGTGCCGAACACCGCCTTGATGCGGCCGTCGGCGACCATCGGGTAAAAGCCCGGAGTTGCGATCGGCACCGAGCAGTTGACGCCGTCCTCGATACGCTCCTTCGGCACCATCCTGCATTGCTTGAGCTTGAGCTGCGCCTTGAGCAGGCTCTCCAGCCCGCGCCAGTTCGCCCATACCAGCGGCGCCGTGATGCGATGCGCCAGGCGCGCCAGCGCGCTCGCGCCCCAGCCTGGAAACATCTGTTCCTGGGCGCGGATGTAGAGGATGCGCTTGAAGTTGACGAGCCCGCCGATGAAATAGGGGATGCGCCAGACCGGCTCGCGAAATACGATCGTGACCTCGCGCGCGCCAGCTTTCACAGCGTTCACCGCGATGTCGGTCGCCGATTTCGAGCCGCCGAGCACGACGACGCGACGGCCCTTGGCGATCGAAGAGTCGTTGTACTTGGAGGAATGCAGGATCTGGCCGCCCTGCGCCTTGAAGGTCTCTTCGCCGGGACAGCTCAGCTCGCGTGGCTCGTTGAACTGACCGGTGCAGACGGCAACGAAATCGAAGTCCTCCTTCGACGTCGCACCGGCCTTGTCCGACAGCGCGAGCGTCCAGCCGGGCTTGCCGTCGTCGCGTCGCTCCATGCCCGCAACCTTGGTGTTGAGGCGCAACATGCGCTCGAGGCCGAAACTTTTCGCGTAGTCGTTGAGATAGGCGTGCACCTGCGGTCCCGTCGGCCATTCCGGATAGGCCTCCGGCATGGCGCGGTCGGTGTAGCGATAGAGATCCTTCGGACTTTGCGTCTGTACCTCCGGATAGGAGCGTGCCGGCTCCCAGACGCCGCCGAGGTCGGCGCTGCGCTCGACGATGGTGACCTTGTGGCCGCGGGTGGAGAAGGCTTTAGCGGTGGCGAGGCCGGAGACGCCGGCGCCGATCACGCAGACATGCTTGGGGCTGACCATGGGCTTGCTCGCAATTGGTGATGTTTTGGACGCAGCAGGTCCCGTTCGGCCGCAAAGCGCGGCCGCTGGACTCGCGACGGACATGAATTGGACGAGGAGGTGTGCCGTCTAGTCGTTGGCCTCGGGCGGCAGGAAATCCACTTCGTGCTGCGCCGAAATGCGCACGACCTCGGCCGGATCGGCGAGGTTGTGAAGCATGTTGAACAGCGCTTCCAGCTTCTGCATCGGCGAGACCCAGAACATCGCGCGCGCCGGCTTGTCGGACTTGTTGAAATAACCGTGGGGAATACCGCGCGGCATGCGTACGAGGTCGCCGGCCTTTGCCTTCGTCCACACCCCGTCGAGCTTGAGGTCGAGCACGCCTTCCTGCACCAGGATGAATTCGTCCTGGGTGGGGTGGATGTGCACCGGCACGAACTGGCCGGGCTCGCTGTTGGTCTCGAACGCGAAGGTGGAGTCGCAGATGGCTTTGGGGAAATAGAGCTGCCCTAAGACGTTCCAGCTCTTGCCGCCAAAACCCGTACCGCTTGCAGTAATGCCTTTTTCGAGTGCAGTCATGGCTCCCTCCATAAAAAGACCGGCGGGAAGGAGCATCCGTCCGGGGCGAGGGGCTGTCTATCCGCTAAACGAATCTGCTGCCCTGCAGCACGATGTTTTTGCGGGGCGGCTCTTTTCGGAGCTGTGGAACTATTATAGGCTTAAAATAATCCGCATCGCCAAGCATGGTCGACGATGTCCGCAGCCGAGCTGAAAATGGGCGCGTCCAGGTCCCGAGCCGAAAGGCTTGCGGCCTTTGCCCGCGTCGCGACCACGGAAGTCGACGAGGCGGCCGACCAGATCGGACGCATCTTCTGTCCGCATCAATTGCAGCCGCTTCAGGCGAGGGCGCCCGGCTTCTACGCCCGGCACAATTGCGCGGCCTTTGACGGCTTTTCCATCAATTATGTCGCCTATGGCGGCTCGGTCACGATCGATCCCGGGTGCCTCGAGCGCTTTTTCCTGGTGCAGATCCCGCTTCACGGATCGTCGCGGATCAGGGTCGGCGCACGCGATCTGGAGACCTCTCCCGCTTCAACCGCCTCGCTGCTGTCGCCGACGAGGCCGATCCGGATGGTGTGGGAGGATTGCGCGCAGCTCATCCTGCTGCTCGACCGCCGCCTGGTCGAGCAGCGTGCCGCCGCGCTGTCGGGGCGTGCCGTCGGCACGGTGGAGTTCAATCCGGCGATCGATCTCAATGCCCGGACAGCGCGTAGCCTGTGGGCAAAACTCGACGAGGTGATGACGCTCGCCGAGCACCTGGGGCCGGCCGGAAAGCTTCCGGCGATCGTCATTGCCGACTGGCGCGAGATGCTGCTCGATTGTCTCCTCAATGGCCAGCAACATGGCTTGTCCGACGCCATCCGCACCTTCTCAGGGCGGGCCGAACGGCTGCCGCGCGCGCTTCGCGCCGCCCGCGATTGCCTCGAGGCCAAGGCGGCTGAGCCGCTGGACCTTTCGCAGCTAGCCGCGTCCGCGGGCATCGGCATCCGCGCGCTTCAGCTTGGCTTCCGCCGGCATTTCGGCCTGTCGATTTCCGAGATGCTGCTCGACATGCGCCTTGCCGCGCTCCACGCGCGTCTGTCGCAGGGCGCGCCGGACTGCTCGATCACCGATGCCGCCTTCGATCTCGGCTTCACGCATTTGAGCCGCATGGCTGGGGCCTATCGTGAAAAATTCGGCGAGACGCCCTCCGCAACGCTCAAGCGCCGGCTGAGTTGAGGCGGCAACCTCATCACCTCACGCGAATTGTGCGAGGCCACGGCCGACGGACCAATTTTCTTTCTCCGCCTCGAGCACATGTTGATGAACACGTTCTCCGCTACGGCTCAACGAAAAAAGCCGCCAGCACGCTAGTTCCTTTTGAACACTG
Source organism: Bradyrhizobium ingae (assembly GCF_055791185.1). Taxonomy (NCBI): domain Bacteria; kingdom Pseudomonadati; phylum Pseudomonadota; class Alphaproteobacteria; order Hyphomicrobiales; family Nitrobacteraceae; genus Bradyrhizobium; species Bradyrhizobium ingae. Next base: position 48,105 of record NZ_JBVUBB010000023.1, on the reverse strand, counting down.
AGCGGTGGGCGCTCGACGGCTCGCCATCAGCTTGATAAGCCCCTCCTCCGCGAAGGAAGGGCTTGAGTCGGGACATGACCGTTGCGATCGAGATGGGGCATACGACGGCAGGCGCCCCGGCGACCCTGGACCTCGAGGAACTGCTGGCGACTCGCCTTCTCGTGCAGGGAAATTCGGGTTCCGGCAAGTCGCATCTGTTGCGCCGGCTCCTGGAGCAGAGCGCGCCCTGGGTGCAGCAGGCGATTCTCGATCCCGAAGGCGACTTCGTCACGTTGGCGGAGCAGTTCGGGCATCTCGTGATCGAGGCCGAGGATCACACCGAGCGCGGTCTTCAGGTCGCCGGCGAGCGCGCGCGCATCCATCGCGTCTCCACGGTGCTCAATCTCGAGGGGCTGGACGCGGAGAATCAGATGCGCCGTGCGGCCGCCTTCCTCGGCGGGTTGTTCGAGACCGAGCGCGATCACTGGTACCCGATGCTTGTGGTGGTGGACGAGGCGCAGCTCTTCGCACCGGCTGTTGCTGGCGAGGTGTCGGACGAGGCGCGAAAGCTCTCGCTCGGCGCGATGACCAACCTGATGTGCCGTGGCCGCAAGCGCGGGCTTGCCGGGGTGATTGCGACCCAGCGGCTGGCAAAGCTCGCCAAGAATGTCGCGGCCGAAGCCTCCAATTTCCTCATGGGCCGCACCTTCCTCGACATCGATATGGCGCGTGCCGCCGATCTGTTGGGGATGGAGCGGCGGCAGGCCGACGCTTTCCGCGACCTCGAGCGTGGACAGTTCATGGCGCTCGGCCCGGCGCTCTCGCGCCGTCCGCTCGGCTTGCGCATCGGCGCGACCGAGACGAAGCCCCGCAATGCGACCCCGCGGCTCCTGCCGCTGCCGGAAGCGACGCTCGCGGACGCCCGCGCAATCATCCTCGCCGCCCCGCCGCCCGAGGCGAACAGGCCGCAGCGCCGGCAGGCGCCGGACCTGCTCGGCCAGCTCATGGCGGCAAAGTCGGCGGCGCCGGAGATCCGTCCTGAACCGGTGGAGCAGCAGCCGAGTGCCGAGGAGCTGGCGGAGCGGCGCGAGCGCCTCGACCGCATCCTGCGCGCCATTCTGGCCGAGCCGGATGCAGGCTTCCGCGCCATCGGCGTGCTCTATCAGGAGTTTGTGGTCCGCTGCCGCATCGAAGGCCTCGGTTCGGCCGCGCCTGACTTGAGCGAATTCCGCCGCATGCTGACGCGCGCCCGCGCGGGCCTTGCTACCGATATCGCGGAGGACGATGCCTGGCAGGACGTCACGTTGCGTGCCTCGATCCTGCCGGAGGACATGCAGGGCGTCTTCATGATGATCGCTCGCGCCGCCAAGGAGGGCTGGCCATGTCCGGGCGATGCCGCGATCGCGCGCGCCTATGGCTCGCACTCGCTGCGCCGCGCGCAGCGTCTCCTCACTTATATCGAGGAGCAGGGCCTCATCGTCTGCCAGCTTGACGGAGCCGGGCGGAGAATTGTGACTCTGGTCGAGCTCGCCTGGGCAACTGCGCCGGGCGATCCCAACGCCGACGAGCTGCCGGCCGAGCAGAGTTGCAGCAGCGCGTCGCTGTGATGCGATGATCAGCGGCTCTCCGCTAAGGTTTGTGTCTCAGTTCCGCGTGCGTCCCCGCGCCGAGTCGTTGTCGGATGCCTGCTTGCGCAGAAAGCGATCGCGCTCCGCTTCGACGGAGTAGGGTGTGGGGATCGGGTCGCCGACCGAATCCACGGCCGTGTCGAGGCAGCGGCGCAGCATGCGCGCCAGCTCGGCCTTGCGGTAGGGTTTTGTCAGAAGCGGCGCGCCTTGCCCCGCACGGCCCTGCGCGTACAACGAGTCGGAGGCGTAGCCCGACGTAAAGAGGACGCGCAAGGACGGCCGTGAGGCCACCATCTGTTCGGCGAGCTGCAGTCCGTTCATGCCGCCGGCCATCACGATGTCGGTGAACAGCAGGTCGAATTGCGCACCTTCGGCTGCGATCGCAAGCGCCTCGGCAGCATTGGCGGCGGCAATGACCTTGTAGCCGAGGTGCTCGAGCTGGACCGTGACGTAGCTGCGCACGTCGCGGTCGTCCTCGACGCAGAGGATGGTCTCATGACCGCCGGGCACCTTGCGTGCGTCCTCGCCCATCGGACGACGCGCGCGTGTATCGGCTTTGGGGAGGTAGATCTTGAACGTGGTGCCGTGCCCTTCCTCCGAAGCGACCTTGATGCTGCCACCGGACTGCTTGGCGAAGCCGAACACCATGCTGAGCCCGAGCCCCGTTCCCTTGCCGACCTCCTTGGTCGAGAAGAACGGATCGAAGATGCGGTCGAGGATGGACTGCGGAATGCCGGTGCCGGTATCGGTGACCTCGATCTCGACATAGTCGCCGGGATAGCCGACACCGATCGTCACTGCTTCGCGCACGCCGAGCACGACATTGCGCGTTCTCAGCATGAGCTTGCCGCCCGCAGGCATCGCGTCGCGGGCGTTGATCGAGAGGTTGAGCAGCGCCGAGCTGAGCTGCCCGCGGTCGACCAGCGCAGGCCAGACCGCACGATCGAGACTGGTAATGATCTCAATCTGCCTGTCGAACGTCGCGCGCAGGAGTCGGGTGGCCTCTTCGATGAGGTCGTTGACATCGATCTCGGTCGGTTGCAGCGCCTGCTTCCTTGCGAAGGAGAGCAGGCTCGAGGTCAGCGCCGCGCCGCGGTCGGCGGCCTCGCTGATCAGCTTGGTGATGGTCGAAAGGTGCGGGCTGTCCTTCACGGCATCGGCGAGGATCTCGATCGTCCCCGTGATGACCGTAAGCATGTTGTTGAACTCGTGCGCGATGCCACCGGTGAGCTGGCCGACCGCCTCCATCTTCTGGGCCTGGATGAGCTGCTCCTCGGCGACGCGCTTCTGGGTGACGTCCCTTGCAAAGGTGTTGACGATGGTGCGAGCGTCGAGACGCAAGCCCGTGCTCGACGCCTCGATCAGGATCTCGTCGCCGCTCTTGTGAAGCATGACCGCTTCGAAGCGCATGCCGATCGGGGTTTCCGACAATTCGTTCAGGCGTCGTTTCATGCGCTGCCGGAAGGCGGCGCGGAGCGGCTCCGGCACCACCAGCTCGACGACGTCGGCGCCGACCGCCTCCGTTCGCGTCCATCCCGACAGCGCTTCGGCCTGAGGGCTCCAGGCGACGACGACGCCATCTTCATCGGTCTGCACGAAGGCGTCGAGCGCCGTCCGGATCACGGCCTGCGTTTGCCGCGCGCTGTCCGCAAGCGCTCGCCGTACCTCCGCTTGGCCAGCATCCACCGCAGCGATGCGCTTGCTCTGCGATCTTTCGATCACGCGCGCGCAGCCGAACGCGAGCAGCGGGGCAACGAGGCCGCTTGCCAGCAGGGCGAGCAGTTGTGCCATGCCGAGCGCACGCAGGCTGTCCGCGCCGATCATGACGTAGGACGCCAACATGGCGGCGGCGGTCACCGCGGCCTGCGCGGCTATCGCGAGGATCAGAAGCCCCCTGAGTCTCATGCTCTCATACCCAAGGCTTCAGACCCAAAACCGGGGTCGGTCCCGACCGCTGGCCGGTCAATTTTCGAGCAGATCAAGCGGAGGACTTTCCCGAGAAACGAACGTTCACGTCGGGATTGTAGCGCAGATGCAGCGCAACGTAATCCTGGGACGGCACGGCTGACGCCGATGTACCGGACGCGTTGCATGCCGTCCGGGTTGGGGAGGAGCGCAATTGGTTCAGGAGTTCACGTGCACGAAATCCCGCAGGAGAGGATAGATCTCGTTATTCCAACGCTTGCCTGAGAACACGCCATAATGGCCGACGCCGGCCTGCATGTGATGGACGCGGCGGTAGGCGCGCACGCCGGTGCAGAGATCTTGAGCTGCGAGGGTCTGGCCGATCGAGCAGATGTCATCCTTCTCGCCCTCGACCGTCATCAGCCCCATGCGGCTGACCGCCTTCGGGTTCACCTCCCGTCCGCGATAGGTCATCTTGCCGAGCGGCAGGAGATGCTCCTGAAAGACGTCTCGCACGGTCTCGATGTAGAACTCTGCGGGCAGGTCCATCACCGCGAAATATTCGTCGTAAAAGGTCTTGATGGTCGCAGCCTTCTCCTTCTCGCCCTTGGCGATATGGTTGGCGAGATCGAGATGCTGCTTGATATGACGCTCGAGATTCATCGAGACGAAGGCCGTGAGCTGCACGAAGCCCGGATAGACCTTGCGGAATGCGCCGCGGCACTGCACCGGCACATAGTTGATCAGATTGCGCTCGAACCAGGTGATCGGCTTGCTTTTGGCGAACTCATTCACCTTGGTCGGCGCTACGCGCGTGTCGATCGGGCCGGCCATCAGCGTCAGCGTCGCTGGCCGCGAGGGATGATTGTCCTCGCACATGATCGCGGCGGCTGCGAGGGCGGAAACCGAGGGCTGGCAGATCGCGACCATGTGCGGGCGCGGGCCGAGTTGAGCGAGGAAGTCGATGAGGTGCTCGGTGTAGTCGTCGAGGCCAAAGCGGCCTTCACTGCGCGGGATGTCGCGCGGATTGTGCCAGTCGGTGATGTAGACGTCGTGATCCTGCAGCAGCGTCTGCACGGTGCCGCGCAGGAGAGTTGAGAAATGCCCGGACATCGGTGCCACCAGCAGCATGCGCGGCTGCTCGGGGCCATCGTCCTTCTTGAAATGCAGCAGCGAGCCGAACGGCGTGGCGTAGGCGATCTCCTCCCGGACGCCGACCTCGCGATTTCCCACCATCACGCGGTCGATGCCATAGGCCGGCCGGTCATAGGTGATGGTCGAGCGCGAGATCAACTCCAGCGCAGCCGACAGGCGGCCGACCACGGCACCAGACATCCCCTGCGGCACCAGGTTGAGATATTTCAGGGCAGATGAAGCCCCGGCCCGCCATGGCTCCGTCAGATCCATGTGGTTCTGAAAGGCCTGATAATACATCGACATCATACTGATACGCCCACCCTGACCCAAGGCCATCATGCAATATCGACGCCAGATTCGAGTCAATTCGCCCTGAAAACTGGCACGTCGCTTGCTGTGGAATACGGGGAAGCACAAACCGTGGGCACCGCGCATATCGGGACGGCGGCGTCGGGAATTCAGGCGCGAGGGAAGGCCATATGGCGAAGGCGACACTGACCATCAGCAGCAAGAACTACTCGTCCTGGTCGCTGCGTGGCTGGCTTTTGACGAAATTCTCCAGGCTCGATTTCGAGGAGATCGTCACTGCGCCGGACGACCCGTCGGCGCGCGCCGAGATCCTGCTCTTGTCCTCCTCGATCCTGGTGCCGTGCCTGCGGCACGAGGGCGCCACCATCTGGGATACGCTGGCGATCGGCGAGTATCTCAACGAGGTAATGCCGGACGCCGGGCTGTTGCCGGCCGACCGCATCCAGCGCGCCCATTGCCGCTCGATCTGCGGCGAAATCCATTCCGGCTTCACCACGCTTCGCGCCTCGCTGCCGGTCAACCTCAAGGGCCATTTCCCGGGCTTCAAGATCTGGTCGCGGGCGCAGGCCGATATCGACCGGGTCTGGGCCATCTGGCGCGACTGCCTGGAACAGTCGGGCGGTCCGTTCCTGTTCGGCGAGAAGCGCACCATGGCGGATGCGATGTATGCACCCGTCGTGACGCGCTTTGTGACCTATGACGTCAAGCTCGAGCCGGAGCTCAAGGCCTATGCGGACACCATCATGGGCATGGATGAGATGCAGGAATGGATCGCGGCCGCCAAGGCAGAGCCGGCGGAGATCGAGGAGCTCGAGGTCGAATATTAGGCAGCGTTTTCCATGGGCTGCTTCCATGGGCTGCACGTTCGCGGGGCGCAATTAACCTTTGGCGTCGGCCGCGGGGCTGAGCCGTCGCGCATCTTTCCTTGATCTGGTACGTCGATGCTGCGCCGCGCCGACATCTAGCGGTGAACAGGTCGACAACGGAGCCCGGCGGCTGATTCGGACGCGATTCGTTCGGTCAGCGTTCCGTACCTTAAAATCCGGCCAGGCTCCGTAGCATTTTGAGACAGGTCGGCCAGCCTTACACGGCACCCGTCTGTTTCACTCGCGGCAGGCGCCAACCGATCACGGTCGCCTCGACGGCGATGCCTGCTTCGTGGTTTTGCCAGCGCCCGCCAACGTAACGGCAGGCAAAAGGCAGGGTGTAGGTTCCACTATGGTCTTCGCAAAGCACTTCGACCGGCATCCCAGACGGTGGTTCTCCCTCGCCATTGAATTCGGCCAGACGTCTTTCGCGCGTTGCCATTCTAAATAATCTCCCCTCAAAAAGAACGCGAGCAGAGCCGCCCCACTCTTTCGCGTCCGTTCGTTAGTCCTCCCACCCGGAGGAACCGCCCAAGCTCAACGCGAGAATGCGGTGCCAGTATGGTATCGTCGCGGGCATGCGCGTCGTCTGCGCAATTTGCCGTGATCAACATTCTTACAGGGAACCTGCATGCCGGGCCGGAATGCTTCGCTTTGTGTCGCCATTTTGCTGTTGGTGACGATGCCAACGGAACACGTCCGCGCGCAGGATGTTCCCGGCATCGAGATCTGCACGGTCGAGAAAACCTGGGAGCGGCGGACGAGTTGCCTGCAAAGCAATGTCGACTTTCTTCAGAAAACGATGAGCAAGCTCACCCTCGATCATCAGCAGAAGATCGACGCCGCCAATCGCCAGATCGACGCGTTGAAGGCGACGGTTGCGGGTTTGCAGAAGACTCTTGGCGATCTCCAGGCCGCGCAGCCCAAGGCGGCGGAGGATCCGAAGAAGAAGCAGGACGCGCCGGCGGCGAAGGACGCTACGCCGCCAAAGTAGAAGTAGGATGGGCAGTGCCGCACCTGCGCCGTGCCCATCACTTCTGTGTATGGCAACGAAAGTGGTGGGCACTCTTCCGCCTTCGCTCTTCGAGCTACGGCGGACAAGTCGCTTGGCCCGCCCTACGAAACTGTAGGTGTGCGACAGCAATCCCGATCAAGCGCGGCGTCTGCCATTCGTGCACGATGACCGTGCTTCGAATGAGGGCCCTTAGTCCATGAACCCAGCCCAGCGCGCGCTCTGGTACATCGAAAGCCATCTGGCCGAGCCGCTGACGCTCGACGAGATCGCCGAGATCGGCGGCGTGTCGCGCTTCCATATGGTGCGCGCGTTTGCGGCGGCGACCGGATTTCCGGTGATGCGCTATGTGCGGGCGCGGCGGCTCACGGAAGCCGCACGTTGCCTGGCGCGGGGCGCGCCGGACATTTTGTCGCTGGCGCTGGAAGCGGACTATGGCTCCCACGAAGCCTTCACGCGCGCGTTCCGCGACCATTTTGGCGTGACACCCGAAGCGGTCAGGGCGGCGACGTGCGTCAAACACCTCAAGCTTCAGGAGCCGATCCTCATGGACTCCACCATGCTCGACAATCTCGCACCGTCCCGTTTCGAAACCGCCAAGGCCTTTCTGGTCGCAGGCCCCGGTGAACGCATCTCCTGCGACAACGGCGCCGCCATTCCGGGCCTCTGGCATCGCTTCCATCAGGAGGTCGCCGACATCCCCGCGCGTGTGAGGCAAGATCAGGTTGCCTACGGTGTCTGCTGCAACGGCGATGATGCTGGCAATTTCGACTACATCGCCGGCGTCGAGGTTTCCGATTTCTCCGACCTGCCGCGGCGCTTCAGTCGCATCCGCATCCCCGAACAGCGCTATGCGGTGTTCACCCACACCGACCACGTCGCCTCGATCCGTCGCACCGTCAACACGATCTGGAATCAATGGCTGCCGGCCTCGGGTCTGAAGGCCGCCGACGCGCCGAACTTCGAACGCTATGCCGAAAAATTCGATCCCAAGACCGGCAATGGCGGCTTCGAGATCTGGGTGCCGGTGAAGGAGTAGCAGCATGATCCGGAAAAGTGCGCAGCGGTTTTCCGAAAAGATCATGCTCAAACAATAATCTAAGGCACGATGACCAATCTTGTCGCGCCTTAGCGCGCAACGCTGGCATACCCGGCCGCTTGCTTGGCAAGCTGGAGCGACTTTGCCATAACCGCGGGCAAGTCTTGCATGCGGACCGGCATCTCCCGTGCAAGCCATAACAAGCCGCCGGGAGGCCAAAATGTCCGACATCCGCATTCTCGCCACTGACCTCGAATTTCCGGAAGGGCCGGTGGTGTTGCCGGACGGCTCGGTCGTGCTGGTGGAAATTCGGGGCCAGCGCCTGACGCGCGTTTATCCCGACGGACGAAAAGAAATCGTCGCAAGGATTCCCGGCGGGCCGAACGGCGCGGCGCTCGGCCCGGACGGCAAGATCTATATCTGCAACAATGGCGGCTTCTCCTGGATCCCGACGGGCAAGATGATCATGCCGGGCCCGCAGCCCGACGATTATCTGGGCGGCTCGATCCAGCGCGTCGATCTGCAATCGGGCAAGGTCGAGACCGTGGTGACGAAGTGCGGCGAGCATGATTTGCGCGGTCCCAACGATCTCGTCTTCGACCGCCATGGCGGCCTGTGGTTCTCGGACCTCGGAAAACGTCGCGCGCGCGACATGGATGTCGGCGGGATGTATTATCTCAAGCCCGGCATGAGCGAGATCGTCGAGGTCGTGCACGGCGTACTGCCGGCGAACGGCATCGGGCTGTCGCCGGACGAGAACACCGTCTACATTGCCGAGACGCCGACCGCGCGGCTGTGGGCCTATGAGCTCTCCGCGCCCGGCACGCTGAAGCCGCGCGAGGTGATCTATCGCGGCGAGCGCGGCAAGCCGATCACGGGGCTCGGCGGCTACCAGATGTTCGACTCGCTTGCGGTCGAGGCAAACGGCAATGTCTGCGTCGCGACGCTCGTATCCGGCTGCATCTCGGTCATTGCGCCGGATGGCAAGCTGGTCGAGCAGGTCCCGACCGGCGACCGCGTCACCACCAACATTGCCTTCGGCGGCCCTGAGCTCAAGACTGCCTACATCACGCTGTCGGGCAAGGGCGAGCTGATCGCCATGGACTGGCCGCGTGGCGGTTTGCCGTTGAATTTTTTGAATAAGTGAGACAAGTCGTCGTTGCGAGGAGCGGAGCGACGAAGCAATCCAGGAATGCATCCGCGGAAAAATTCTGGATTGCTTTGCTTCGCTCGCAATGACGAAGGAGAGACCATCAATGCCCTGGCCTGATCCCATCACCCTCCGCGGCGAGCATGCGCGGCTCGAACCGCTGTCGCACGAGCATCGCGACGCCCTGGTGGAGGCCGTGAAGGACGGCGAGCTCTCCAAGCTGTGGTACACCGCAATCCCCAGGCCCGAGAACATGGCAAAGGAGATCGATCGCCGCCTTGGCTTGCAGACTGCGGGCTCCATGCTGCCTTTCACCGTATTCGACGCCGACGGCAGGATCGTCGGCCAGACCACCTATATGAACATCGATGCGACCAACCGCCGCGTCGAGATCGGCTCGACCTGGTACGCCAAGAGCGCGCAGCGCGGCCCCCTCAACACGCAGTGCAAGCTGCTGCTCTTGACCCACGCCTTCGAGCAGCTCAACTGCATCGCGGTGGAATTTCGCACGCATTTCTTCAATCACCAGAGCCGGCGCGCCATCGAGAGGCTCGGCGCCAAGCAGGACGGCATTTTGCGCAGCCACCAGGTCGGGCCGAATGGCACGCTGCGCGACACCGTGGTCTACAGCATCACCGCAGCCGAATGGCCGACAGTGAAGGTGCATCTCCAATATCAACTCAACGACAAGCCGCGCTGAGGCGGTTCGAGGCAAGATGGACAGATTCGACTATGTGATCGTCGGCGCGGGGTCCGCCGGTTGCGTGCTCGCCAACCGCCTGAGCGAGGATCCGAACACCAGTGTCTGCGTGCTCGAGGCGGGCCCGAGCGACTGGCATCCCTACATCCATCTGCCGGCGGGCTTCATAAAAACCTTCTACATGAAGAGCGTCAACTGGGCTTACCAGCAGGAGCCGGGGCCCTGGACCGGCGGTCGCAGTATCTACGCGCCGCGCGGCAAGACGCTCGGCGGCTCGTCCTCGATCAACGGCCACATCTACAACCGCGGCCAGAAGCTCGACTTCGACACCTGGGCGCAGATGGGCAACCGCGGCTGGAGTTATGCCGACGTTTTGCCGTATTTCAGACGGCTGGAGAAGCGCGTCGGCGAGGGAGAGGATCTCTATCGCGGCCGCGACGGCAGCCTTACCGTCACCACCATGGATTGGCGCGACCCGCTCTGCGAAGCCTTCATGGAAGGCGCGCTCAGCCTCGGCATTCCCCGCAATCCCGATTACAACGGCAAGACGCAGGAGGGCGTCTCTTACTGTCAGCGTACGATCGACAATGGTTTGCGCGTTTCCGGCGCGACCGCATTCTTGAGGCCCGCCATGAAGCGGGGGAACGTGCATGTGCAAACGCATGCGCATGCCACGCAGATCGTCCTCGAGGGCAAGCGTGCGGTCGGCGTACGCTACGTGAAGGGCGGCCGTGGCGGCCAGCCAGTCGAGGTGCGTGCCGACAAGGAAGTGATTTTGGCCGGCGGAGCCTACAACTCACCGCAATTGCTCCAGCTCTCCGGCGTCGGCTCGCCCGAGCTGCTACAGACGCACGGCATCGAGGTGCGTCACGCGCTCCCCGTGGGCGAGGGCCTTCAGGACCACTACGCGCCGCGTACCGTGGCCCGGGTGAAGAACATCAAGACCATCAATGAGCTTCGCCGCGGTTGGCATCTTTGGGTCGAGGCGATGAAATGGGCCACGACGCGGCGCGGCCTGCTGTCGCTGTCGCCGACCATGGTCTATTGCTTCTGGCACTCCGGCGTGAGCGCCGAGAGCTCCGACTTGCAGCTCACCTTCACGCCGGCCAGCTACAAGGAAGGCGTGCAAGGCCAGCTCGAGGACGAGCCCGGTATGACCGTCGCCTCCTGGCAACAACGTCCCGAGAGCCGCGGCTACGTGCGAATCCGCTCGGCTGATCCCTTTGCGCCGCCGATCATCCAGACCAACTATCTCGATCACGAGCTCGACCGCCGCGTCATCGTCGCCGGCATGAAGCTCGCGCGAAAGCTGCTGAAATCCGCGCCGCTGGCGCCTTACTACGCCAGCGAGGATTTCCCCGGTCCTGACGTCAACACCGATGACGAATTCCTCCACGCAGCGACGGAGCGCGCCAACACTACGTTCCACCCCGGCTGCAGCTGCCGCATGGGTCCGGCCGAGTCCACTTGGGCGATCGTCGACGACCAGCTCCGCGTCCACGGCCTGGAAGGTTTGCGCGTCATCGACGCTTCCGTGATGCCGCGCATGATCTCTGCGAATTTGAACGCGTCAACGATGATGATCGCCGACCGCGCGTCGGATTTGATCCGGGGCAAGGTGCCGCTGGAGGCGGCGAACGTGCCGGAGACGGCGGTGGCGTGAGGGCTGCTTCGTGGGAACGCTTCGTAGGGTGGATTAGCGATAGCGTAACCCACCTCTTTGCTTTCCGCCTGTTGTAGAAGTAGTGGGTTACGCGAACGCTAACCCGCCCTGCGCTCTCGCTAGCGTTATCCCATCGTGCGGGCTACGGTGGCGTAGGGTCGATATCAGCCGAAGACGTTGTCTTGAGCACAGAGCAAAATCGTCCTCTCACGGATGCCGAGCACGATCTTGCTCGCTGGATGCTTCAGCACGGCACGGATGAAGCAAAGCAGTATCTGGATCAGCTTGAGCTGGCCGAAGTCACGCCTTGGCGATGTCCATGTGGGTGTGCCAGCATCAACTTTCAAATCAGGGGGCACGCCGAAGCGCCGCCGGGGGCCCTCATTCTCGGTGAATTCCTGATCAATGATGGCGACCACAAAAGCGGAGTGTTCATCTATTCGAGTGGTGGTTTGCTGAGCGGTATTGAAATCTATGGCTTGACGGGTGATGCGCCGCCGCTACTGCCTCGTCCTGAAATTTTGTCTGTCTTTGAGGCCGACGGCTCATAGCGGGCCGATGACACGCTCTCCGAAGCAATCCAGCGTCTTGTCGCGGGCGGATTCTGGATTGCTTCGCTTCGCTCGCAATGACGAGGTGGGACTTGTGTTCGCATCCCAAACTGTCATCGCCCGCGAAGGCGGGCGATCCAGTATTCCAGAGGCGGTCGTGGGATACGGTTAGGCCGCGGCGTACTGGATTCCCCGCCTTCGCGGGGAACGACAGCGGCGTTTGAAGCTACGGCAGCGCGCTATCGCGGAGCGCGCCACGCTCAAACCTCTCTTCGGCTCAGGAACGCCAGCCGCTCGAACAGATGCACGTCCTGCTCGTTCTTGAGCAGGGCGCCGTGCAGCGGCGGGATCAGTTTTCGCGGGTCGCGTTCGCGCAGTTGCTCCGGCGTCATCTCCTCGTTGAGCAGCAGCTTGAGCCAGTCGAGCAGCTCGGAGGTCGACGGCTTCTTCTTCAGGCCGGGCACCTCGCGCACCTCGAAGAAGATGCGCAGGGCTTCTTCGACCAGGCGCTTCTTGATGCAGGGGAAGTGGACGTCGACGATGCGGCCCATGGTCTCGGCATCGGGGAACTTGATGTAGTGGAAGAAGCAGCGGCGCAGGAAGGCATCGGGCAGCTCCTTCTCGTTGTTGGAGGTGATCATCATGATCGGGCGCTGCTTGGCCTTGATCGTCTCGCCGGTCTCGTAGACATGGAATTCCATGCGGTCGAGCTCGAGCAAGAGGTCGTTGGGAAACTCGATGTCGGCCTTGTCGATCTCGTCGATCAGGAGCACCGGACGCTGCTCGGCGGTGAAGGCGTCCCACAGCTTGCCGCGCTTGATGTAGTTCTTGATGTCGGACACGCGCGCATCGCCGAGCTGGCTGTCGCGCAGGCGCGACACCGCGTCGTACTCGTAGAGGCCCTGCTGCGCCTTGGTGGTGGACTTGATGTGCCAGGTCAGAAGCGGCGCGTTCAGCGCTTTGGCGACTTCTTCGGCCAGCACCGTCTTGCCGGTGCCGGGCTCGCCCTTCACCAGCAGCGGACGCTCCAGCACGATCGAGGCATTGACGGCGACCTTGAGATCGTCAGTCGCAACATAGTCCTTGGTGCCGGTAAACTTCATCGCGCGTCCTTGTCGGTCATCGGGCGAGGTGCACCTCTGCCACAACATGGGAACGGCCGCTCCGAGCGGCCGTTCCGGGTTAGGTCAAGCTTTTCAGGCCCGTCTTATCAGCGAAAGGACGACCAGCACAATCACCGCGCCGATCGTGGCGTCGAGGATGGCGCCGAACGTGCCCGTGGCGAGCGCAATGCCGAGCTGCGGCAGGATCCAGCTCGCGACCAGCGCACCGATGATGCCGACCACGATGTTGCCGATCAGTCCAAATCCCGCGCCGTGGACAATTTTCCCCGCGAGCCAGCCGGCGATCGCCCCAATGATCAGCGCTGCGACAATTCCCATGCCAAAGATCCCCAAAACCAAGCCTCAAGCCCGGCAATTCTAGAGCAAAAAGCCTCACGGTCCAGACCTCGACCGAAAGCTGCGCCCCTTGACGGGAGCCATCCGACGGGCAATCTGTCGCCTATGTTCCTGCAATTCTTCACCTCATTGCGCGATGCGCAGGTCCCTGTGACGCTGCGCGAATACCTCACGCTGATGGAGGCGCTCGACGCCGACCTCGCGGACTACACGGTCGAGAATTTCTACTACCTGTCGCGCGCCTCGCTGGTGAAGGATGAGCGCAACCTCGACAAGTTCGACCGCGTCTTCGGCACTGTCTTCAAGGGACTGGAAAGCCTGCTCGAGGCCATGGACAAGGCGGAGATCCCCGAGGAGTGGCTGAAGAAGCTCGCCGAGAAGTACCTCACGGAAGAAGAGAAGAAGCAGATCGAGGCCATGGGCTGGGACAAGCTCATGGAGACCTTGAAGAAGCGGCTCGAAGAGCAGAAGGGCCGCCATCAGGGCGGCAGCAAATGGATCGGCACCGCCGGCACCTCGCCGTTCGGCGCCTATGGCTACAATCCCGAAGGCGTCCGCATCGGGCAGGAGAAGAACCGCAACAACCGCGCCGTCAAGGTGTGGGACAAGCGCGAGTTCAAGGACCTCGACGGCAATGTCGAGCTCGGCATCCGCAACATCAAGGTCGCGCTGCGCCGCCTGCGCAAATTCGCGCGCACCGGTGCGCCGGACGAGCTCGATCTGGACAATACGATCAAGCAAACGGCCAACCACGGCTATCTCGACGTCGTCATGCGTCCCGAGCGGCGCAACGCGGTCAAGCTGCTGGTGTTCTTCGATATCGGCGGCTCGATGGATTCGCATATCGAGCAAGTCGAGGAGCTGTTCTCTGCGGCGAAGAGCGAATTCAAGCACATGGAGTATTTCTACTTCCACAACTGCCTCTATGAGGGCGTGTGGAAGCAGAACAAGCGGCGCTTCACGGATCGCACGCCGACCTGGGACGTGCTGCACAAATATCCGCATGACTACAAGGTCGTTTTCGTTGGGGATGCCTCGATGTCGCCGTACGAGATCATGGTGCCGGGCGGCTCGGTCGAGCATGTCAACGAGGAGCCGGGCTCGGTCTGGCTCGAGCGCATCATCCGCACCTATCCGCATGCGGTGTGGCTCAATCCTGTGGCACAGAAGCACTGGGATTATTCGGAATCGACCACCATCATCCGCCGCATTTTTGCGAACCGCATGTTCCCGATCACCATCGAGGGACTTGAGGGCGCGATGAAAGAGTTGACGCACTAGCCACTCGCCCCGGAATGACAACAAGAGGGAGAAGCACATGCCCCAGAACATCACCCGCGGCATCAAGGCGCTGATTGACGAGGCCAATGCCGAGATCGAGACGCTGTCGGCCAAGGACGCCATCGAGATTTCCAAGAACGGCGACGTCGTCATCGTCGACATCCGGGATCCCCGCGAGATCGAGCGCGACGGCCGCATTCCCGGCGCGTTCGCATGTACCCGCGGCATGCTCGAATTCTGGATCGATCCGCAGAGTCCCTATGCGAAGCCGATCTTCCAGGAGGACAAGAAGTTCGTCTTCCACTGCGCCGGAGGCTTGCGCTCCGCGCTCGCCGCCAAGACCGCGCAGGACATGGGCCTCAAGCCCGTTGCCCACATCGCCGGTGGCTATGCAGCCTGGCGCGACGCCGGCGGCCCGGTCGAAAAATGGGAGCCGAAGAAGAAGGGGTAAGACTCGTCACAGGCGGGCTTGACCCGCGTGTCCATCCCCTCAAGAAAATGGATTGCCGGGTCAAGCCCGGCAATGACGACTGGAGAGATACGCGATTATGACCCCCACCGACCCCCTCGTCTCCACCGAATGGCTCGCCGCCCACATCAACGATGCCGATTTGAAGGTGCTCGACGCCACCTTCAAGCTGCCGGGCGTGCTGCCGCTGCCGAAGGACGACTACCTCGCCGCGCATCTGCCGGGCGCGGTGTTCTTCGATGTCGACGTGGTGTCCGATCACTGGAGCCCGCTGCCGCACATGTTTCCGAGCGCCGAGCAATTCGCACGTGACGTCGGCAGTCTCGGCATCGGCAATGCCGATACCGTCGTGATCTACGATGCCGGCGGCTGGGTTGCCGCGCCGCGGGCGTGGTGGATGTTTTTGTCCTATGGCCACAGCAACGTGCGTATTCTCAATGGCGGCTTGAAGAAGTGGCGCGCGGAGGGCCGTCCCGTCGAAGGCGGTGAGGCAAAGCCGAAGGCCCAGACCTTCAAGGCGAACTATGATCCGAAGCGCGTGCGCAGCATGCAGCAACTGATCGCGAACGTCGAAAGCCGTGCCGAGCAGGTGATCGATGCGCGCCCAGCGGAGCGCTTCGAGGGCCGCGCCGCGGAGCCGCGGCCGGGCATCCGCTCCGGCCACATCCCCGGTGCCCGCAACGTGCCCTATGCCCAGTTGTTCGATGCGGCGACCGGCGAAATGAAACCGCTTGCCGATCTGCGCGCTGCCTTCACCGGTGCCGGCGTCAAGCTCGATGCGCCGATCGTGACGAGCTGCGGCTCCGGGGTCTCGGCCGGCGTGCTGACGCTCGCGCTGTACCGTCTCGGGATCACCGACACCGCGCTCTATGACGGCTCATGGTCGGAATGGGGTCAGGAAGGCGGCCCGGTGATCGCGACGGGGCCGGCGTGAGACCTGCTCAGCGGGCGCGGGTGGTCGCCGCGTAGGCCGGCTGCTGATATTGCTGCAACGGCTGCGTGGCGAAGGGATTGAAGGTCTGCTGCACCTGCACCGGCGGTGGACGCCGCACCATGCGGTGCCGCTTCTTGGCCCGATGCGCTTGAGGTTTGGCAGCCTGCTTGTCGGACGTATCGGTTGCCGTCTTGGTTTTTGCCGGTGCGGCTTGAGCCGCCGTGGGCGCGGGATCGGCCAGCGCTGCGACCTGGGCGGTTGTCTCGGGCGCTGTGACTGCGATGGTCGCATCGACCTGTTGCGGCTCCGGCGAGGCGACCGGGGTCGGCGTTGTTTCGCCCGGAGTGGCGGGCGCAGTCTCGCTGACTGACGGCGCAGTCTCGGCCGATGCAGCCTGCGGCGTCGGCGTCTCGGCCGGTGGAACGGCGGCCTCAGCGTGGGCCGGGTCGCCGGCCGGTGCATTCGTTGCGGGAGCAACCGGCTCGCTGCTCACCTCCGACGTCAGTGCGGCAGCCTGCTCCGGTCCGCTTTCGGGCAAGCCGACGGTCGGGATGTCGTCGCGCACCGAGGTCGAGGGCGGCAGCGGCTCGGCGCGGAGCGCCGCGAGCACCGGTTGCGCCGGTTCGCTCGCTTGCGCGAACACCTGCTCCTGCGGGCCATTTCGCCAGGACGGATTGCTGACGAACTGCTCATGCGTCGCCCGCAGAAGTGCGGCGGCCCCTAGGCCGAACACCAGGATGGAGGTTGACAACAAAATCGCGGCAAGCAGGAAACGAAAGCCGGGCAGCATCGAAGGGCGATTTCCGCCTTGGCAGGTTGCTGCCGAGGCCCTTGAGCCATCTGAACGCGGTGACGGTACTGACTTGCCGCGTTCGCCGCGCGAGAAACAGGTCAAAGCGAAGGCGAATCAGGCTGATTCGAGAATACCCGAACACTCCTGGGCCGTTCCGTAAAAATCGGGAGCTGAGAGTCCGGCAACCTGCGGGACCGCTTGATTTCCACTCCGTGATGCACCTGAGCAACGGTCGCATCGCCGATCACAAATCGCCAAATCAGGCCAAATCGGCCGGTTTTGTCTTGAATGCGCCGCGATCTTCGTCCATGTGCCGTTAACGGTCCGGTCGGGCCGGGGGACTAAACTAGGGCGATGATGATCAAACATTTTCTGACGATTTGCGCTGCCGCAACAGTCGCTGCGGCGGGAACCTCGCTCGCGCAGGCTCAGCAGGGCTATCCGGTTCAACAGGCTCCGACCTATCAGCAGGGCTACCCGTCGGAATATCGTCCCGGCGACCGCGTGCCGAATTTCGACGCACTCGAGGATGATGACGACGCGATGCCGCCGCAGCCGCGGAACTCGGCAGCGTTGCCGCCACCCGGCCTGTCCGGTCCGGTGATGTCGCCTGACGATCCGCGCTACGGCCGCCCCGCCGGCGCCCCGCCGGTCTACTCGAACAACGCTCCGCAGGGACCAGTGGTGTCGCCGGACGATCCGCGTTACGGCCGTCCGGCCGGTGCGCCGCCCGTCTATTCCAACAATGCGCCGCAGGGGCCGGTGATGTCGCCGGATGATCCCCGCTATGGTCGTCCCGCGGGCCCGCCTGCAGTGATCTATGCCGACCGCCCGGCCGCGCCCCAGGGTGCCGACGACGGTCTGCGGCCGCCGGAAGGCGTTGGTGGACCCGCCGCGACCGGCGCCGTTCAGCAACAGCAGCCTGCCGGACCGAATGGCCAGCCGATGACGGTTGCGGCGCTTCCGCCCGAGGAGCAGCCCGACGCGGCGCCGACGCAATTGCCGCCGAACCTGCGCCGCCAGGAGGTCGCGTTCCAGACCAAGGAGCCGGCCGGTACGCTCGTCGTCGATACCCCGAACACCTACCTCTATTACGTGCTCGGCAACGGCCGCGCGATCCGCTACGGCGTGCGCGTCGGTCGCGACGGTTTCACCTGGACCGGCGTGCAAAAGATCACGCGCAAGGCGGAGTGGCCGGATTGGCATCCGCCGACGGAAATGATCGAGCGTCAGCCCTATCTGCCGCGCTTCATGGCTGGCGGTCCCGGCAATCCGCTTGGTGCGCGCGCGATGTATCTCGGCTCGACGGTGTATCGCATCCACGGCACCAACCAGCCCTCGACGATCGGCAAGTTCGTCTCCTCGGGTTGCATCGGCATGCTGAATGAGGACGTCTCCGACCTCTTCGATCGCGTCAAGGTCGGCACCCGCGTCGTCGTCATGCCGGGCGGTCCGCCGCCGGGAACGGCGACTGCATCTGCTGCGCCGACGCCCGGCGCTGCTGCGCCCGTGCCGATGGCCGCCCAGGCCGGTCCGGCCCCGAGCATACAGCCGACGGTGGTGCCGCCGCTGCCCGCCCCGGTCACCGTGCGCTGAGCGCTGCGAGACAATTCAGATTTGCGAAGGGCGTGCCATCGGCGCGCCCTTTTTGTTTCAGGCCAGCCGCTTCGGCGGCTCGCTGCCCTTGGTCCAGGCGTCGATCGCCTCGACCATCTGCCCGTAATGGATACGCAGCCCGTCCGCGGTGGCGTAGCCGAGATGCGGCGTCAGCACGACATTGTCGAGCTTGCGGATCGGATGATCGGTCGGGAGCGGCTCGACCGAGAACACGTCGATGCCGGCGCCTGCGATCTTCTTCTGTTGCAGCGCCTCGAGCAGCGCCGCCTCGTCGACGATCGGCCCACGCGCGGTGTTGACGAGGTAGGCGGTCGGCTTCATCCGCGCGAGATCGGCGGCGCCGACCAGTCCCCGCGAGCGCTCGCTCAACACCACATGGATGGTGATGATGTCCGCTTTCGCAAACAACTCCTCCTTGCTGGCGTAGCCGACGCCGGCCTCCTTGCATTTCTCGGCGGTCAGATTGGGGCTCCAGGCGATGACGTTCATGCCGAACGACTTCGCGATGCCGGCGACCTTGCTGCCGAGCTTGCCGAGCCCGACGACGCCAAGCGTCCGGCCCTCGATCTCGATGCCCGCAAAACTCTGCCAGGGCTCGCCCGCATGCATGCGCGCGTTCTCGCGGCCGATGCCGCGGGTCAATTCCAGGATCAGGCCCATGGTGAGCCCGGCGGTCGGATCGCGGGAATATTGCGTGCCGCAGATCACGACGTTGCGCGCTTTCGCCGCTTCCATGTCGATCGCGGCGTTGCGCATGCCGGAGGTCAAGAGCAGTTTCAACTTGGGGAGCGCCTCGAACAGGCTCCTTGGAAACGCCGTGCGCTCGCGCATCGCGCAAATAATCTCGAAATCGGCGAGGGCGCTGGCTGCGGCCTGCTCGGAGGCGAAGGGGTGATTGAACACCGTGACGTCGACACGGTCGGAGATCCTCGGCCAGTCGGCGACGTCTTGGGCGATGTTGAAATAGTCATCGAGAATTGCACAGCGCAGCCGCGTCATCGGGAAAACCGTCCATCCATGGCGAGGGGCGATGGCGCGCGCGAAAGGCGCCATCGATCGAACCTCGCCATGCTTGCGCGCAATCGGCTGGCGGCGCAAGCGGCGGGCCGCTTCAAAAATCCGGTAGCGGGCGTGGTGTCAGAGGTCGCGCGGTTTCAGGCGGAACGGTGCGTCCATGCCGTGCTTGGCGCGCCAGGCGGGGCCGGGGCCGCGCATGTAGTGCAGTTCCGGGCGGTAGGGATTGAAAGCCGTGGCAAAGAACCGGACCCAGAAGGCGCGGAGTTCGGCGAAAAGGGTGGAGCCTCCGCCTCCTGCCGGAACGGGATGAGAGCTTGTCTCGATCATTGCCATGGTGCGGCCTCGCTGTTCTCCCCGCTGCTTCTGCCGCGGGTGGCGCTTTTTGTGGCGCCGCGAACCAGCTTTGGCCTGCTTTATTAAAAAATGGTTTCAATTGTAGTGACCGGCTGCCCGGATGGTATCCAACCCGTATTCATCCGTGGTGAACGGAGGGAAAACGTTGCCCTTTGGAGGCAGGATCGCTACATCGGCGGCAAGCAAATTTCCTCAAATCGAAGGTTTCACGGGACCGATGGCGCGCCAGTTCGTCTACTTCATGGAAGGCCTGACCAAGAGCTACCCGACCCGCAAGGTGCTCGACAACATTCGCCTGAGCTTCTACCCGGACGCCAAGATCGGCGTGCTCGGCGTCAACGGCTCGGGCAAGTCCACTTTGCTCAAGATCATGGCCGGCCTCGACAAGGAGTACACCGGCGAGGCCTGGGTCGCCGAGGGCGCCCGCGTCGGCTATCTTGAGCAGGAACCGCAACTCGATCCCAAGCTCTCGGTGCGTGAAAACGTCATGCAGGGCGTCGCCAAGCAGAAGGCGATCCTCGACCGGTACAATGAACTCGCCGTCAACTACTCGGACGAGACCGCCGATGAAATGACCAAGCTGCAGGACGAGATCGAGGCTCAGGGCCTATGGGATCTCGACAGCAAGGTCGATCAGGCCATGGACGCCTTGCGCTGTCCGTCCGATGACGCCGACGTCACGAAACTCTCCGGCGGTGAGCGCCGTCGCGTCGCGCTGTGCCGGCTGCTGCTCGACCAGCCCGAGCTTCTTCTGCTGGACGAACCGACCAACCATCTCGACGCGGAATCCGTGTCGTGGCTTGAAGGGCACTTGCGCAACTATCCCGGCGCGATCCTGATCGTGACCCACGACCGCTACTTCCTCGACAACGTCACGGGATGGATCCTCGAGCTCGATCGCGGCCGCGGCATTCCCTACGAGGGCAACTACTCGTCCTGGCTGGTGCAGAAGCAGAAGCGGCTCGAGCAGGAAGGCCGCGAGGAGGCCGCGCATCAGAAGACGCTCGCCCGTGAGCAGGAATGGGTCGCGTCCTCGCCCAAGGCGCGCCAGGCAAAATCCAAGGCGCGCTATCAGCGCTATGAAGAGCTGTTGAAGCAGGCGAGCGAGAAGCAGACCCAGACCGCGCAGATCATCATTCCCGTCGCCGAGCGGCTCGGCGCCAATGTCGTCGACTTCGAAGGCCTCAGCAAAGGCTATGCCGACCGCCTGCTGATCGATGATCTCACCTTCAAGCTGCCACCCGGCGGCATCGTCGGCGTGATCGGCGCGAACGGCGCCGGCAAGACCACGCTGTTCAAGATGATCACCAAGCAGGAAACGCCGGACAAGGGCACGATCACGGTCGGCGAGACCGTGCATCTTGGCTATGTCGACCAGTCGCGCGATGCGCTCGACGGCAAGAAGACCGTGTGGGAGGAAATCTCCGGCGGCAACGAGCTGATCCTGCTCGGCAAGAAGGAAGTGAATTCGCGCGGCTACTGCTCGTCGTTCAACTTCAAGGGTGCCGACCAGCAGAAGAAGGTCGGTGCGCTTTCGGGCGGTGAACGCAACCGCGTGCATCTTGCCAAGATGCTGAAGTCCGGCGCCAACGTGTTGCTGCTCGACGAGCCGACCAACGATCTCGACGTCGATACGCTGCGCGCGCTCGAAGAGGCGCTGGAGGATTTCGCCGGCTGCGCCGTCATCATCAGCCACGATCGCTGGTTCCTCGACCGCATCGCGACCCACATTCTCGCCTTCGAAGGCGATAGCCATGTCGAATGGTTCGAGGGTAACTTCCAGGACTACGAGAAGGACAAGATGCGCCGCCTCGGCCAGGACAGCATCATCCCGCATCGCGTTAAGTACAAGAAGCTGACGCGGTGATCTTGGCATGATGCGGCGGGCGCTCATTGCTGCGGTGGTCGTGATCACCTGCGGCTGGCCGTCCGCCCGTGCCGCCGACGCGGCCTTCACCCAGTTCATCGCCTCGCTCTGGCCGGAGGCGCAGGCCGCCGGCGTGTCGCGCGCGACGTTCGATCGCGAGACCACAGGGCTCGAGCCTGATTACAAGCTGCCCGATCTGATCCTGCCGGGACGGCCCGCGACCGGCGCGCCGTCGCAGGCCGAGTTCGTTCAGGTGCCGGCTGACTACATCAAGGAAGCCTCGATCACGCGGCTTGCCGGCGAGGGACAGCGGCTGCTGCAAAAATATCGCGGCGCGCTCGCCCAGATCGAGAAGAGCTCCGGCGTGCCTGCTACCGTCATGCTCGCGATCTGGGGACGCGAGACCGACTATGGCCGCTATACGCTGCCTTATGACCTCGTGCGCGTGCTCGGGACCCAGGCCTATGTCGGCCGGCGCAAGGACACGTATCGCAACGAGTTCATCCTTGCGCTGAAAATCCTCGGCGAGGGCGTGGTCGCGCGCAAGGACATGCGTTCGTCCTGGGCCGGCGCCACGGGCCTCACGCAGTTCCTGCCGTCGGAATACTACAAGCACGGTGTCGATTTCGACGGCGACGGCCGCATCGACATCTGGCACTCGGTGCCGGACGCGCTGGCCTCCGCCGCGCAGCAGCTCGTCAACAAGGGTTGGCAAAGTGGCGTACGCTGGGCCTATGAGGTGCAGGCACCGACGAAGGTCGATTGCACCGTTGGCGTACCGGAGGTGACCAAGCCGATCGGTGAATGGTTGCGCGAAGGCTTTGTGCCGGTGCGCGGGCAACGCTTGAGCGCGGCCGAGCAGGCGCAGCCGGCGTCGCTGTTGCAGCCTGAAGGCATCTACGGCCCGTCGTTCCTGACGACGAAGAACTACTTCGTCATCAAGGAATACAATTTCTCCGACCTCTACGTGCTGTTTGTCGGCCATCTCAGCGATCGCATGACGAGCCCGCTGTCGTTTGCGACGCCCTGGTCGGCCTCGAAGCAGTTGCGCACCAGGGATGTCGAGGAGATGCAGCGCGGGCTGACGCGGATCGGGCTCTACAAGGACAAGCTCGACGGCAAGGCCGGCATGCTGACGCGGGCCGCGCTTGGTGCCTATCAGAAATCGGCGGGGCTGAAAGTCGATTGCTGGCCGAGCGAAGAGGTGCTGCGCTCGATTCAGGCGGCGCGGTAGCAGGACCTAACGCTTCAAAGAAAAAAGCCCGGCCGATGGTCTCGGCCGGGCTTCGATCGTGGCGCGCTTGCGCCGTGCGATCAGATCAGTAGCAGACGCGGACCGGGCGTACGACCCAGCCGTAGCCGTCCCAGTAACGCTGGCGCTGCCAGTAGCAGGGCGCAGGCGGCGGGGGCTCGGCCACATAGACCGGTCCGCCATAGGCCGGACGGCTCGACGCGATGGCGCCGCCGACGATGGCGCCGCCGATCAGGCCGGCTGCGATGCCGGCGCCGACGCCGTCATGGGCCTGGGCGGGCGGAGTGGCGGTCGCCAGCGAACCGGCGATCGTCGCAACCGTGAGGGCGGCAACAAAAGTCTTCTTCATGCTCTTGGCTCTCCTGGGAGAATTGACGCTCCTTGTTAGGAGCGCCAGGGGTTCAAAGGTTCACGCAGACTGTGATGGAATTGGCCTCTGGGCTAGGAAGCGCGCAAATGGTCAATCCACGGTAAACGCACGCGGAGCTGTGACGAGAAAAAGCGGTCTTTTTCGGGCCCGGAGATGAACGGGTCGTCCGTAATGAACCGGCTTTTTACGTGTCAGCCACAGACCCGGACGCGGCGCGAGCGCCAGGCATAGCCGTCCCAGAAGCGTTGCCTCTGCCAGACACAGCCGCTGCCGTAATAGTCGTCGGCGACATAGCCCGGGCCCGGGCCATAGTAGCGGGGCGGAGGCGCATAGCCGGGACCGTAATAGTAGCCGGGGCCAGGTCCGTAATAATACGGGGATGCCAGCGCGCCACCGACGATGGCGCCGCCGATGATGCCAGCGGCGACGCCCGCGGCAACACCGCGCTGCGCATGGGCCGGCGCAGGCGCAAGCGCCGATGCGGCCAGAGCGGCGGCGGCAGCGAGTGCCAGGAGCGATTTCTTCATGCCTTTGACCTTTCAACAGCGGACGCGGACGTCGTTCCGCACCCAAGGTTCCATATCCTGCTTGAATGATCAATGAACGGAAGGCCTGCGGGGGGCGACGAATGCGTGCGGGAGGCGGCTCCCGGAAGGCAGGAAATCCGAGCAACAGGCCATGAGCAGTCTGATGATGAGCGCCCTGATCGCCGTCGGAGCCACCTTGGCCATCTGCTTCGTCCTGATGACCCATGTGCAAAACCGCAGCCGGCCCCGCTCGCGTGCGGGTGCCGGAGTCGACGGCGGCGACAGCTACTCCGGAACCAGCGATGGTTTCTCGCTGGGAAGCTGGTTTTCCAGTGAGAATTCGTCGGTCGATGGTTCCGGCAATCCGATCGACAGCAGCTCCTGTAGCAACAGCAATGACAGCGTCAGCAGTGACAGCGGCGGCGGTGGCGATTGCGGCGGAGGCGGGGACAGCGGCGGCGGCGGAGGGGGCGACTAGGCCCGCACTCGGTCGCATGCTTGATCCAGCGCAAGTTGTCTTTTTAGACCCGTTCTAGGCTGAATCGCGGCTCAGTTTGGAATAGCTTCAAATACCGGTTTTTCCTTTTGCATCCGGCCGAGCCCTTAAATATCGATGATGGCGCATCACCGAAGGGCCTGCCACTTTCCATGATCGTCTGTTCCTGTAACGTGTTGAGCGATGACGACATCCGCGCCGCCGTCGCCGATTCCGACGACGCCGTGCGTCATGCAAAGCAGGTCTATGGCTGCCTCGGTTGCAGCGCCGAATGCGGACGCTGCGCGCGCACCATCAAGACCATCATCGATGAAGCCCTCGGCCCGTGCGCGAAGTCTTGCTGTGCCGGCTGCCCGCACAACCACCAGGTCGCCGCCAACGACGAGATCGTCGAGGCCGCCGAGTTCGCGCTCGCGGCCTGCTAACTTCTTTTTCTTCAATCGGCTGAGCTTATCCCCGGGTGCGACCCTGGGATGGGTTGCTCCCGTTCCAAACTTGTTTTAGAAGCGTTCTAAATTCGGTTTATTACCGATGAGGCCGCAAGAGCTGGAGTGAATCATGCAGGGCGACGCGAAAGTTATCGAATATCTCAACAAGGCACTGCGTCACGAGCTCACCGCGATCAATCAATACTGGCTGCACTATCGCTTCCTCGACAATTGGGGCCTGCGCGACATGGCCAAGGTCTGGCGCAAGGAATCCATCGAGGAGATGGAGCATGCCGACAAGCTCACCGAGCGCATCCTGTTCTTCGACGGCTTTCCGAACATGCAGGTGCTCGATCCCCTGCGCATCGGCCAGAACGTCAAGGAGATCATCGATTGCGATCTCGCCGCCGAGATCAGCGCGCGTGCGCTCTACCAGGAAGCGGCCACCTACTGTCACAGCGTGAAGGACTACGTCACGCGCGATCTGTTCGAGAAGCTGATGAGCGATGAGGAGCACCACATCGACTTCCTCGAGACCCAGCTCGATCTGATCGGCCGCATCGGCCTCGAGCTCTACACCCAGAAGCACGTCGGCGGGCTCGAGGGCGAGGGGCATTAGTTCGCGCATCCGCGCCACACTCTCCGCTGTCGTCCCGGCGCAGGCCGGACCCATAGCCTCAGGGAGAAGTTGTGGCGCGCAATTGGCAACCACGAGTCTTCGCCAAACCAAATCCCGTGGTTATGGGTCCCGGATCCGCGCTCCGCTTCGCTGCGCTTGTCCGGGACGACACTGTGGTTGTTGCCCGAGCTACAACTGCGTCCGCTCACATCGTGCGCTGCGGCGCCGTCTGCAACAATTGCCGCAGTTGCTCGATGTAGAACTTTGCGTTGCCGGTGGTGCCGTGACCGCGAGTCTCCGTGCTCGCAGGGATCAGGTACAGGCGGCCGTTCTTGACCCGCTTCATCGCAGCTTCCGTGACGCCCGTCTCCGGCGGATTGCGCTCGTCGTCGGCAGCGTTGATCAGCAGCAGTGGCGCCTCGATTCGCTCCAGCCGCTCCGAGGCGTTGTAGTCGTGCGAGGATTCCCACTGCCAGACGAAGTCGTTGGCATCCGCGGTGATTGGTGCAGCGAGCCGTTCATCGACCATTTTGTCGGCCTTCGCCGCCGTCGGAGTCTGCTCCTGATAGGCCAGTGTTCCGCCGATGCTGGCGATGCCATAGGCGACGATGGCGTATTTCATCATTCGCGGCTGGCTCGTGTAGTTGCCGCCGTTGTAGTCGGGATCGCTGCGGATGGTGTCGAGCATGATCCGGCGCATCATCCAGTTGCGTGATGCCATCTCGGTCGGCTGCGAGGCCATCGGCACCAGCGCGTCCATGCTTTGCGGATACTTCTCGCCCCACAGCCAGGTCTGCATGCCGCCCATGGAATTGCCGATCACGAGGCGCAGATGCTTGACGCCGAGGCCTTCCGTCACGAGACGGTGCTGCGCCTCGACCATGTCGTCGTAATCGTACTTCGGAAAGCTCGTCTTCATACCGTCGGACGGTTTCGACGACTTACCGTGGCCGACCGCATCGGGAATGATGATGTAATATTTGGACGCATCGAGCGGCTGCCCGGCGCCGAACAATTCGCCCGCGAAGGCAGGCGTCAGCATGCCGGCGGCGGATTGGCCGGTCCCGTGCAGCACCAGTACCGGCTGACCGGTCGGCTCGCCGATCGTGGTGTAGTGCAGCTTCAACTCGGCCATGGTCTCGCCGGTGTGGAATTTGAAATCCTTGGCGATCCAGTCGCCTTGTTTCGGGGCTGGATAGTCGGCGGCCATCGCCGACATCGAAAAGGACAACAGGGCAGCCGACAGCACCGCGCACGAAGCTTTCATGGTTCTTTCTCTCCAAGGCAGCTCGTTTCGGGCCGCTTCGCGGGCGATCTTATCAGCGTTGTCTTAGGGATCGAGAGCGGATGCACGGCCGCCGGAACATTTTCGCAATGGTGCATCGCATACGCGGCATATTTCGGCAGCCGGCCCACAAGCCTGCCGGCTCATTCGTGCTTGAGAAAGCCGAGCGCGTACCAGCCCCAATAAACCCTGTGGCGCTGGATCAGGCCCTTGTCGATCTCCATGATCTCGACCAAATCCATCTGGTCGCCGTCGGGAGAGGCGCGTGGATATTCCCAGGTGACGATACGGCCGTCCGTGAAGAAACCCTGCTTGAAGCGCTTGCGCTGAGGCGGATTGGTCTGGAAGACGCGCGCAATGAAGCTGCGCAGATTGGCCCTGCCTTTGACGATTCCGCTCGAGGTCTTCAGAAGGTGTTGGACCAGCGGGCTTTCGATGGATGCGTCATCGGCATAGAGCGCGAGCGCTGCCTCGAGGTCCTTGTTGCCGAGGGCCTCGTCCCACAGCCTGCAGATGCGTTCGGCGTCGCCTTGGTGTGCTTCCTTGATCATGATGTAATCCTCGGGGCTCGGGGGGACATTTCCCATGGATCGCAGAGGCTGTGCCGCCAAAGTTTCACGGAATTCTGAAATGACCGCGCTTTGGAGGATTGCGATGAAGTAGGGATACGCCCAGATCAAGGGCGGGAGTTTGTGATGATGGTCGCACGAGTGTCAGTGCAATCCGGATTTTCGCGACTCACCGAAGCTTTGAGCGATCCGGCGCGCGAGGCCATGGTGAGTGCGCTGTTCGGTGGCAAGGCCTTGCCGGCGGGCGAGCTGGCCTTGCTTGCCGGCGTGTCGCCGCAGAGCGCCAGCGCGCATTTGCAGAAGCTGACAGACGCACGTCTGCTCTCGGTGTGGCAGCAGGGCCGCTTCCGCTACTATCGGATCGCGGATGATGAAGTCGCGGGCCTGATCGAGAATCTCGTCAATCTTGCCGCCAGGGCCGATCATGCCGAGCGGACGCGACGCGTGCCGATACCGCTCCGGCAATCGCGGACTTGCTATTGCCACCTCGCCGGCCAGCTCGGTGTGGCGCTGCTGGACGGTTTGGCGTATTCCGAACTGATCACGCTGCGCGGCCGGGAGGGCTCTCTCACCGAGCGGGGCCTTGCCTGGTGTCGCACCGAGGAAATCCACTTCAAGCCGGGCCGTGATCCTCACCTGCGCCTGTGCAATGATTGGACCGAGCGTGTTCCGCATCTGGCGGGCCCATTTGCCAATGCGCTCCTGAAGCGGCTGCTCGAGACGCACGCGCTCGCGCCGCATCGCATTCCACGTGCGCTTCGTCTCACGCCGAAGGGACGTGCCTTCTTCGGGCGGCTTGGCGTCCTCGTTCCATTCTGACCCGCGTGGCCGATGACTTCGGCGCACCCGGCATGTAGCATTGGGCTGACGCCGATCGTCCTCGAACAGGAGCGCCTTTCAGGAGGAACTTATGTGCCGCAACATCAAGACGCTGTTCAATTTCGAGCCGCCGGCGACCGAAGACGAGATCCAGGCCAGCGCGTTGCAGTTCGTACGCAAGCTGTCCGGCTTCAACAAGCCGTCGCAGGCCAACGAGGCAGCGTTCGATCGCGCGGTGGCGGAGGTGTCTGAGGCGGCGCGGCGGCTTCTGACCTCGCTGCACACCCATGCGCCGGCGCGCGATCGCGAAGTGGAGGCCGAGAAAGCGAAAGAGCGCTCGCGGCTGCGCTTCGGCTAGAGCATGCTCCGGATCTCATTGCGTTTTAGCCTTGCGTGATCTGGCTCACGGTCCGTCGCATCGTGAGGTGCGATGATGACCGCCGGGGTTTTCGAGCGAACCCGGAGCACAACCATGAGCCGCCCCCTGATCTCCCTGAAGGCCGGTGCCGTCATCTTCACGGTGCTGTGGACCACGTGGATGATGTGGTGGAGCGGTTCCTACAGCAGCGCCAACCTCGTCATCCTGGCGCTCTGCGGCGCGTTGGTCGGCTATGTCTGGTATCGCGCCATGCGCTGGCAGTTCGAGCGCATGGGCATGTTGTCGCACAGGGATGACGGCTCCGTGCGATAGGCGCGCGCCTGTCACGAATCCTTGTGCTTCTTCTTTTTCTTCTTTTTCTTGCGGTCGTCGCCGTCCGTCTCACTGTCGTCATCGGCAAAGGCGTCCGCATCCCCATCGTCCTGGACGGCGGCCTCCAGCGCCTCGCGCTCGGCGGCTTCGCGCTCGCGCTGGCGGCGCCGCTCGTCCCAGGCATCGAAGAGCTGCTCCAGCCATGGCAAAACCTGCTCGATCTGGGGCAATTGACCGGGCGGGCCGGGCTCGCCGCGCGGGCCTTGCGGACCGGCAGGTCCCTGAGGTCCGGCGGCCCCTTGCGGCCCGCGGGCACCGGCTTCCCCTGGCTTGCCTTGCACACCGGCCTTGCCTTGCGATCCGGGTTTTCCGACCGGTCCGGGCTTTCCGACCGGTCCAGGCTTTCCGACCGGTCCAGGCTTGCCGCGCTCGCCGTCCGGGCCGCGCCGCCCGGGATGTCCCTGCGGGCCGGCCCGTCCCGGCTCACCTTGCCGTCCACGCGGCCCCTGAGGTCCCTGTCGCCCTTGCCGCCCCTGATCGTCTGCCACGCCACTACTCCTGATCGAGAAGCCCGTTAATTAGCGGCGTTTCACGACAGCAGCAATTGCGCGGGACCGGTTTGGCGGCCTCGGTCAACATCAAGAGGGCGAGCTGCGGTCTCTCGTCCTAATCGTGATAGGTGGGCACGTCGATGCCCTCGGCAGCATAGATCCGGATCTTGTTGCGCAGTGTGCGCACCGAGAGGCCGAGCACGCGTGCCGCGCGCGTGCGGTTGCCGTCGCAGCGGGCGAGCGTCTGGAGCACGAGCTCGCGCTCGATCTCGCCGACGGTCGCGCCGATCAGAAGTGGGACAATTTCATTGGGAGCAAGGGACCGCGCAACTGAAGAAGACGCAGCCGAATGAACGATGGTCATAAACACCTCCCGATCAACGCCCGCTTCCAGCGTCGGAAGCGGATCGAGAACAAAAACGAACCCCAAGCCCGTAGATGTACGGTGGGCGGGTTTGGTTAACGGAAGGTTAACAACGGCTAAACGCCTGAATTTACCTTGGGATAGCCGTAAAGCAGCCGCCATTGGCACAGTCTGCACGGCAATTTGGGCCAGTGGCGGTGCGGCCGCTCACACCGTGCCGTAGCCGCCGTCGACCATCACGATCGTGCCGGTGACGTAAGCTGACAGATCCGACGCCAGGAAGATCGCAGGTCCGACGATATCCTCCGGTCTGCCGGTGCGCCCAAGCGGGGTGTGATCGACGAAGGTCTGCACCAGCGTCGTATTGGTGGCGCGCACCTGGGCATTCAGCGGTGTCTCGATGAAGCCCGGTCCGATCGCATTGACGCGCACGCCCTCCTTGCCGAGTTCGGCGGCGAGCGCCCTGGTGAAGCCGAGCACGCCGTGTTTGGAGGCGGTGTAGGCGGCTGAGCTCGGCGTGCGCAGATGCAGGAAGGACTGGATCGAGCCGATATTGACGATGCGGCCGCGCGTTGCCCGCAACGGCGCCAGATAGGCCTGTGTCATGTTGAAGACGCCGTTGAGGTTGAGCGAGATGATGTCGTGCCAATCCTTGGCGACCGCCTCGGTGTCCGCCGTGAAGGCGTTGCGGCGGGCGATGCCGGCATTGTTGACGAGGATCGAGACCTGCCCGATTTTTTCCGTGACCTCCTTTGCCAGTGCAAAGCAGGCGTCGCGGCTGGTGACGTCGAGAGCAAAGCTGTCGGCGGTTCCGCCGGCGCTGCGGATCGCCTCAGCAGTCTCCGCTGCCGCAGCCGCGTTGATGTCGAACAGCGCCACGCGCGCGCCTTCGCGCGCATAGCCCGTCGCGATCGCTCGGCCGATGCCGGAGCCTGCGCCGCTGACGACTGCGATGTGGTTGGCGAGCAGGGACATGGCGCTTCCTCGACTGTTTTTTTCTGGTGTTGCCGACAAGCTAATTCAAAACCGAACCAATCGAAACGCCAACCCACCTTTGCGCGTTGCAGTCATCGCGTTTTGGACGAAGCGCATGGACCCGCATGTCAGACGGTGGAAGCTCGAAATCGAGCGCTGCGCATCGGCGCCCGCCCCCGATTATGGCAAGATGGCCGAGATCGTCGCCGAGATCGCGAGCTCGAGCCGCGACGAGACGCTGCGGCAGGCGGCAACCCAGGTGCTGCCGAGCCACGCAGCCGCGAAATCGGCACCGCGCAGCGTCCGGGAGATCGCCCGGCAGCGGCTCGGCATGATCCAGGACGCCCTGCATGTGGCGACCGCACCAAAATTCGGCAAGCGCGGCCGCGACACGCCGATCAGGCCCGATTGAGGAGCCGGTGCCGGCAAGATGCGCGGAAATTCGCGCCGGATTCATGTCGAAGTTTCGCGAAAGGCTAACCCGAAATTAAGACGTCGGAAACGCTGCGCTTGGCATACTGGCTTTCATTGCTAAGTGTTGCGCGCATGATGGACCGGATTGAATCCTGGAAGCTGGCTCTCGAACGCCTGCGGACCGCCCACACCGTCGACTGGAACGAGGCGGGCCGGGTCGCGGCCGAGATCGCGCGCGCAAGCACAGACACGACGCTGCGCCAGGCGGCCGAGCAGGCGATCCCGATCCTGCGTCAGGCTGCACATGACGGCCAAGCCTATGACATCACGGTCGCGGCACAGCGGCGCCTCGGTGTCGTGCTCGAGGTGATCCACGGCCTGACCGCGCCGCGTTTCGGCCGCCGCAATGCAATGCCAAAGAAGCTGACCAACGAAGAACGCGCGCGCCGCACACTCGGCCTGCCGCTCGCCGTGCAGCTCACCTGCGACGACATCCACCAGGCCTATCGCCGGCTCGCCAAGACCATGCATCCGGACCGCGGCGGCAGCGAGCAGGCCTTCATCGACCTCGCTGCCGCGCGGGACATCTTGATCCATCCCGGCGCACACAAGGACGCGTGAGAGGTCAACTCCTGT
This sequence comes from Bradyrhizobium ingae, assembly GCF_055791185.1. Lineage (NCBI taxonomy): Bacteria > Pseudomonadati > Pseudomonadota > Alphaproteobacteria > Hyphomicrobiales > Nitrobacteraceae > Bradyrhizobium > Bradyrhizobium ingae. Next base: position 16,378 of record NZ_JBVUBB010000023.1, on the reverse strand, counting down.
TCACGCAGCTCGGATAGGGCGCCTTCTCGCCCGCGACGATCGGGCAGAGATCGATCGGACGCAGCTCGCGCAGGCGTGCCGACCATTTCTCGTCGTCGAGCCGCGGCTTGTCGGCGGCTGATCCCCGCTCGGCCCACTGGATGGTGTAGTAGTCGGCGTCGCCCTTCAGCGTGATCAGCAGCGCGGTTTCGCTGTGGCGCTCGGGACCGGTGTCGACGCTGCCACAGCCGATCACGGCGATGAAGGCATCGAAGCCGCCGAACCTGGTGGTGCCGAGCGCCTTCGCGGCAAAGCTCTCGGGGCAGGCGGATTTGAAGCCGCCGGCGATGTTGCCGGTAAATCTTTCGGGCGTGAGCGAGGAATTGCCAGCGACGCCTTTCTCGCCGGTGACCGTGATCATCTGGCTCCAGGCTTGCGCGCTCTCGCCCTTCAGCACGGCCTCGCGGATGTAGTGGCCGCCCTTTGTGTTTTCGAACACCGCGGCAAAATTCGACGGCATCGCAAAGCTGACGAGCTGGCTGAAGATCGGCGAGATCACGCGGAAGGATTGCGGGGCCTGCGCCTGCACCGGCATGGCCAGTCCCAGCAGCGACAGTCCGAGAACTGCAGTCTTCGTCAATGCAGTGCGCATCAAGCTGTCCCACTCGTCAGAATGCGAACGGGCAAGGACGCGGCTCGCGCCCTTGCCCGCATTCAAAGGTCCGCCGATCGGCGATGGCTTAGAGAGTGCAGTGGCCCTTCTTCAGCGCATGCTCCTTCAGGGCGAGCGCGTCGACGAAGGTCGGAACGGAGCCGCTGACGCGGTGATAGTCGGACGGCCACGGCGTGGTCGCAAGGCTCTCGTCCCAGATCTGGCAGATGCCGGTGTTCTGCCAGCGGATCAGGTGATAGCCGGTGGCTTCAGCAGGGCTGGTGGCAACGAAGGCAGCAGCAGCAACGCCGACAGCGGCACACAGCATGGAAAAACGACGCATGGTAGCTCCTCAAATGAACGATGTGATGCTCCTCCCGACAATGTCCGGGGAGGCGTGGCGCGGACCGTTTGGAGGGTGCGGCCCGGACAACAGGTGAGTAGTTCCCTGGACGCCACAGGTTCAAAGCCGGCGCAATGGAAATCGCAGGAATTTGGCTGGAAATGAGGGTTGACGTGAACGCCAACGAAAAGGCGGATGACGCTGTCAGCGCATCCGCCCTCGCAAAATCGATAAGATGCGCTTCGCGCTTACAGCGTGCAGCGGCGCTCAGCCCGCAGCTTGAGCTGCACGTCATTGGCGGCGGTGAATGTCTGGAACGACTTGCTGACAACCTTGTAGGTCGACGGCCACTCCGTCGGCTTGTAACGCAGGTCCTCATTCCAGATCTGGCAGATGCCGGTGTTGTCCCAGCGGATTACGTAATAACCGACCTTGGCGGACGCCGGCATGGCAAAGACCGATGAGGCGATGCCGGCGACGGCACAAACAGCAAGAACGCGACGCATTGAAATATATTCCCTTGTTGATGTGTGAAGTCCGCAAGTCTCGTGCGGCAAAAGCGGGTCCGTTGCAAGCCGATGCCGCCGCCGTTCACGCATATGTCAGTTGGCAAGGGTGAGAACGAAAAGATCATGCCGGGATCTCAAGACATGTGCGGAAACATCTCGCCGCAATAATCTCGTTATTGCGAGCGCAGCGAAGCGATCCAGAATTTCTCCGCGGAGATAGCCTGGATTGCTTCGTCGCAAGTGCTCCTCGCAATGACGATGTGGAGGCGCTGGTGCGCTGCTGCTTGCGCCGGCATCCGCTCGTCACTTCGCCAGCGACGCCACCGCCTCGATCTCGATCAGCATCCTCGGGTCCGGCAGCGCGTGTACCACGCACGTGGTGCGCGCCGGATAGGGTGGCGGGCCGAACGCGCCGGCATAGAGCGCGTTCATCGGCGCCACGTCGGAGGCGCGCGTCAGCAGCACGTTGACCTTGGCGAGTTCTCGCCTGGAGCTGCCCGCCTCGGTCAGCACCCGCTTGATGTTGATGACGACGTTGGCGAACTGCGCCTCGAAGCCCTCGGGCAGCGCGCCACGGGCGTCGAAACCGGGAATGCCCGAGATGAACAGGAGATCGCCGACGCGGGTGGCAAACGAGAGCGGCGGCGCCTTGACGTGGGGCGGGGGCGCGAAATGCTGGATGGTCATGGGAGGCTCCGAGCTGGAATGCAGGTTGCGGCAGCCTAGCTGCATGTGAGGGACTTGCAACGACATCCGCGTCCGCAGGCCTCTTCGTGGTCGAGAAAGAGACCCCTCCGACAAGAATGTTGAAAACAACCCCATGCAAAGTGGAAATGGGCGGAAGGCGAGTATTTGGGAAGACCGAAATAAAGGTTTGACGCGTCGGGGCAAATCGCCAGCACAATTCCATGATGGCGTTTCCTTCCGTTGCCTCTCCCCGCTGCGGCACGGCGATCGCATATTATTTCTGCTGCTCATGCCGCAGCCGATTCAACAAGTTCGGTATCGTCCCGGCGAAGGCCGGGGCCCATGACCCCAGGCTGCGGTTGTGGCGCGAGATGGTGGTGCCAGTCTTCGCCAAACACAATCTTGGGGTTATGGGGCTCGCGCTTCGCGCGCCCCGGGACGACGATGTGCCCTGCTGTCGTCCTCGCGGAGCTTCCTCCTCACCTTCCGAACATTTTGCCGCCGCGATCCATCGGATAGATTTGCGCGTCCTGATTCGCTTTCTCCTCCCAAACATTTTTCGGAGCCTGCCTCATGAAGTTCGCAACCACCCTCCGCGCCGCGCTTGTCGCTATCGCAGCCTTCGCCGGCCTCTCCACCGCCGCACGGGCCGACAGCGGCTTTGTGACGCTGACGATCTACAAGGCCGGCTGGATCATCGGCGGCTCGGGCGGGTCGGGCGTCCTGAACTTCCGCGGCCGCTCCTATCCGCTCTCGACCGGCGGCCTCGACTACGGCCTCGTGTTCGGTGGCTCCAAGACCGTGCTGCGCGGCCGTGTCAGCAATATCAACCGTCCCTCCGACGTCGCCGGCGTCTACGGCGCCGCCGGTGCCGGCCTCGCGGTCGGCGCCGGTGCCCGGGCCATCGTGCTGACCAATCAGAAGGGCGCCGTGCTGGAGCTCTCCGGGACGCAAGTCGGCCTGATGGCGAATGCGGACCTCAGCGGCCTTGCAATCACGATGCGGTAGGGCGTGGTGCGGCGGGTAGGGTGGGTTGGCCCTGCGGCTGCGCGAAGCGCAGTCCGCTAGGCGTAACCCACCTCTTTGCTTTCCGCGCGTCGAGAAAAGAGGTGGGTTACGCTTCGCTAACCCACCCTACGACCTACGATCAACTGACCGCCGCATGAATCCTCTCGCAATGCGCGACGAGATTGTCGTGCGCATCGACGAAGGCCTTCAGCGGCGTCGGGATCGGAAAGAAGTGGATGTTGGCGAGAAATCCGTAGACGCCAGCATCGACGCTGGTCGGCGCCGCCCCGTGCACGAAACCCTGTGCAGGCACGATCTCCGCCAACACCTCAAGATCCGCGATCCCGCGCGCATAGGCCTGCTCCGGCGTGTAGCGGCCGATCCCCTGATAATAATAGCGCTGCGCGTTGTAGGCCTTCGCCTTCTCCAGCCCATCAGCATCCACTTTCGGATGCTGCGCCATGAACGCGTCGCAAAACGCCTGGACATAGCGCTCGTCCTTCCAGCGTGAATAGGACATCACCCAGTAGAGATCATCCAGCATGCGCGTGACGAAGAGATTGGTCCGGCGCTGCTCCGCTGAAAGCGCGGCATCGATCGTCAGGCGATATTTCGCGATAACATGCGCGATGATGGTCTCGCTGTCGCCAATCGTCTCGCCGTCGTCGACGATGTAAGGCAGCTGCCCCCGCGGCGCGGCGGAGGCGTCGAACACGTGCTCATGCACGAATGGCACACGAGCGAGCTTCAGGAACGCGTAGACCTTGAGGCCGTAGCCGTTGTTGTCGGCGACGCCGAACAGTTCCGGGTAGGAATAGAGGGTCAGCATGGCGGCGGCTCCTCTGTGTTGGCGGAAGCAGCATGCAGGGGTGTTGCGGCGGACGCAACGGTTGAGTGTGGCGCAACTCTCGTAGGGTGGGGTTAGCCGCGCGGACTGCGCGTCGCGCCGCCGCCGTGCCACCCCGCTTTACGAACGCGACGCGGCGGTGAAGACCGCCAATTGGGCATCGAAAGCCCGCCGGAAAGCCGGCCGTGCTTCGCCGCGGGCGACATAGGCGGCGAGGGCAGGATATTCCTCCAGCAGGCCCGATGTGCTCAACCTGCGCAGCACGGTTACCATCAGAAGATCCCCGGCGCTGAAGGCATCGTCGAGCCAGTCGGCATCGCCGAGGCGAAGGGACAACTCGCCGAGCCGGGCACGGACGCGATCCTTCAGGACAGGCAGGCGCTCCGCGTACCAGCTCTTGTCGCGTTCGAACAGCATGGCCATCCCGAGATCGACGATCGGCGGCTCCAGCGTACTCAATGCGGCAAACATCCACGCGATTGCGCGCGCCCTCGCATTGGCATTATCCGGCAGCAGGCCGGCGTGGCGCTCGGCGATGTGGAGCACGATCGCGCCCGACTCGAAGAGTGCGAGATCGCCGTCCTCATAGGTTGGAATCTGTCCAAACGGATGCAGCGTACGATGCGCCGGCGCCTTCATCGTCTCGAACGAGACGAGGCGAACGTCGTAGGGCTGACCGACCTCTTCGAGCGCCCAACGAACGCGCATGTCGCGCGCCTGGCCCCGGCCGCGGTCGGGCGAGTTTTCAAACGCGGTGATGATGGGAAGCATCTGGGGGCTCCGTGGTGATCTGGCTCGGCTTGCAGAGGACGAATGATACTCGCCGTTTCCGACAGACTGCCGCGTTTTTTGGGTGGGTAGGCGCTGCGGTGATCCACTCTACGGGCCTCGTAGTTTGGCAGGATAGCGTTGCCAAACTCACGGTGTTGTCCTGGCGAAAGCCAGGACGACGGCTGAGCTCGGGGCGCCATCCCTAATCCAACCTAGCCGACAATCGATTCCGCCAACTCCCGCCACGGCTCCAGCGTCCAATGCCCGGACGCAGCGCCCGATGGCGACGGCAACACGAACACCTCCGCCGGGCAGTCACCGCGCTGCTGCCGCCCAAGTGAAATCACGCTTGACGGCTTGCCATAAAACAGGCTCGCAGCCTTCTTGCTGGTGAAGGCAATCGTCTTCGGACGATACCTCTCGATCTTGGCCCTGAAGCCGGGCAGGTCGATCGACTCCGTCGCGATCTGGTGATCCATCCCGGCGCCCGTCTTGGAGAGATCAGTGAAGCCGATCCCGAGCTCGAGCAGCGCCGCGAACTCGCTCGGCTGATAGCGGCGTGGCGTGATGCCTGCCTCATGGATCGCGCGCCAGAAGCGGTTGCCGGGATGGGCGTAGTAGTGCCCGACCGCTGCTGAGCGCGTGCTGGCGGCAGTGCCGACGAAGACGAGGCGGAGGCTCTCGCGGAGCTGGTCGGGGAGGCGGTGGAGACCGCTGTCGAACATCGAAGAGCCCTGAGCTTGCATGCGGTGGGCGAACCGTTCGTCCGGTTGCTCGGACCAACGGCTACCATTTCTGCTCGTCGCGTCCTATACCTTGCCGATGACCCGCGAAGAATTGGCTGCTGCCTATGCGGCACCTGGCCGCCACTATCACAACCTCTCGCATATCGAGGACTGCCTCGCAGCGCTCGCGCGGGCGGACGGTCTGTCTGCGGCCGAACGCGAGATCCTGACGGAAGCAATCTGGTGGCACGACGTTGTCTACGATCCGACCCGATCGGATAACGAAGAACTCAGCGCTGAGCTGGCCGAACGGCACGTCCGTGCCGATATCAGCCCCGAGGTCGGCCGCCTGATCCGCTTGACGAAAACGCACGAGGTCAAGGCGGATGATCGCCTTGGCGCGATCCTGATCTCGATCGATCTCAGCATCCTGGGCGCGGAGCCTTCGCGCTACGATGCCTATGCCGCGGCCATCCGGCAGGAGTTCATCCATGTCAGCGATAGCGACTATCGCGCTGGCCGGGCCGGGGTGTTGCGGCGGTTCGCAGCGCGGCCGGTGATCTATCCCGATGCGGGTTTTGCCGCGACGTATGATCGGCGCGCCCGCGACAATCTCGCGCGTGAACTGGCGTCGTTGAACTGAGGTTGCGATCGCGGCCGCTTAGGTGCTTCTCTGTAGGCGTCAAACAGAAGCCGGGCTTTCGCCCGGCTTCTTCACTTCCGATGGATGCCCGAGGCAAGTCCGGGCATGACGAGCAGAGCGAATCTCACAATGCCCTGTTGCTCTCCTTCACCTTCTCCGCATCCAGATACACGCTCGAGCCCATCTCCTTGAACTTCTCGCTCATCTTGGCCATGCCGTCCTCGATGGTGCCGGCGACGGACATGCCGACGCTGTTCGGATCGTTCAGCGTCGCCGCATAATCCCGCACGTCCTGCGTGATCTTCATCGAGCAGAACTTCGGGCCGCACATCGAGCAAAAGTGCGCGACCTTGTGGGCTTCCTTCGGCAGGGTCTCGTCGTGGAAGTTTTTTGCGGTGTCGGGATCGAGGCCGAGGTTGAACTGGTCGGTCCAGCGGAATTCGAAACGGGCGCGCGAGAGCGCGTCGTCGCGGAGCTGGGCGGCCGGGTGGCCCTTGGCGAGATCGGAGGCGTGCGCGGCGATCTTGTAGGTGATGACGCCGGTCTTGACGTCGTTGCGGTCGGGTAGACCCAGATGCTCCTTCGGCGTGACGTAGCAGAGCATGGCGCAGCCGAACCAGCCGATCATGGCGGCGCCGATGCCTGAGGTGATGTGGTCATAGCCCGGCGCGATGTCGGTGGTCAGCGGCCCAAGCGTGTAGAACGGCGCTTCGCCGCACTCCTTGAGCTGCTTGTCCATGTTGATCTTGATCTTGTGCATCGGCACGTGGCCGGGGCCTTCGATCATGACCTGGCAGCCCTTGTCCCACGCGATTTTTGTCAGTTCGCCGAGCGTTTCGAGTTCGGCAAACTGCGCGCGGTCGTTCGCGTCGGCGATCGAGCCCGGACGCAATCCATCGCCCAACGAGAAGGAGACGTCATATTTGCGCATCAAGTCGCAGATTTCGTCGAAGTGCGTGTAGAGGAAGCTCTCCTTGTGATGCGCCAGGCACCACTTCGCCATGATCGAGCCGCCGCGCGACACGATTCCGGTGACGCGGTTGGCGGTGAGGTGGATGTATTGCAGGCGAACGCCGGCGTGGATGGTGAAATAGTCGACGCCCTGTTCGCACTGCTCGATCAGCGTGTCCTTGTAGAGCTCCCAGGTCAGCTTGACGGGATCGCCGCTGCACTTCTCCAGCGCCTGATAGATCGGCACGGTGCCGATCGGTACCGGCGAGTTGCGCAGGATCCATTCCCGCGTGGTGTGGATGTTGCGGCCCGTCGAGAGGTCCATCACGGTGTCGGCACCCCAGCGGATCGCCCACACCATCTTCTCGACCTCCTCCTCGACCGACGAGGTCACCGCCGAGTTGCCGATATTGGCGTTGATCTTGGTCAGGAAGTTGCGGCCGATGATCATCGGCTCGAGCTCACTGTGATTGATGTTGCTCGGAATGATGGCGCGGCCGCGCGCGATCTCGGAGCGGACGAACTCCGGGGTGATGAAGGCCGGCACCGCAGCGCCGAAGCTTTCACCATCGGCGAGCGCCTGCTCAGCGCGCTCGAGTTGCTGCTTGCGGCCGAGGTTTTCACGCGCGGCGACGTAGATCATCTCCTTGGTGATGATGCCGGCGCGGGCGAATTCGAGCTGCGTGATCTTGTGGCCGTCGAGGCCGCGCAGCGGCTTGTGATAGGCCGAGAAGGCGCGCGCCGCCTTGTCGGTGGAGACGCCGCCATTGTCCTCCGGCTTGATCGTGCGGCCCTCGTATTCCTCGACGCCGCCGCGCTCCAGCACCCAGGCCTTGCGGTCGCGGGCAAGGCCGGCGTTGACGTCGATCGTCACCGAGGGATCGGTGTAGGGGCCGGAGGTATCGTAGACCGGAAGGTTCGGTTCGCCCGCGCCTTCGGAGAGAATGATCTCGCGCAGCGGCACGCGCAGATCCGGCGCGGCCTCAGGCGAAGCAAAGATCTTGCGCGAGGAGGGCAGCGGGCCGGTGGTGACGGCGGGGACGGTTTTTTCGGGGTTGGAGCGGATGTTCATGGGATCCTCCTTACTAATTCGTTGGCATCGCTGTGCGAGAGACAAGTAGCGCTGTCATCCCCGCGAAAGCGGGGATCCAGTATTCCAGAGGCCGTGCCGTGATACGGAGAAGCCGCGGCGTACTGGATCGCCCGATCAAGTCGGGCGATGACGGCGGAGTGTGTGGTGCTAGGGTTCGGAAATGGGGTATCACGCAGCCTCCTTCGCGAAGCCCAGCCACTGCCGTACCCGCGCATCGGGATCGGTGTTCTGCGTGACGTCGCTGACGACGGCGATGGAATCGGCGCCGGCCGCAAAAATCTCGGCGGCGTGCTCGAACTTGATACCGCCGATGGCAACCAGCGGGATGGTGCCGACGCGCTTCTTCCATTCCGTGATCTTTGGAATGCCCTGTGGCTCGAAGCGCATCGATTTCAGCGTGGTGAAGAAGATCGGGCCCAGCGCGACGTAGTCGGGCTGCGCGTCGAGTGCCGTCGCAAGCTCTGCGTCGTCATGGGTGGAGATGCCGAGCGTCAGGCCGGCATCGCGGATGGCTTTGAGATCGGCGTCGACCAGATCTTCCTGGCCGAGATGAAGGTGCTTTGCGCCCGCGACGATCGCCGCGCGCCAATAATCGTTCACCACGAGCTTGGCTTGCGTGCCTGCGGTCAGCGCAAGCGCATCGGTGACGATCTGGAGTGCTTCCGCGTCGTTGAGATTTTTGGCGCGGAGCTGGATCGTGCCGACGCCGAGCTTGGCCAGGCGCTCGACCCAGGCGAGGCTGTCGACGACCGCGTAGAAGGGATCAGGATACGGCATGCCAGAACGGGGTCCCAACGACAGGGGTGGATGGGGAGGCGAAGTCGCGGGCGTTCATCAGCCCGGCTTCATAAGCGGTGCGGCCGGCCTCGACGCCGAGGCGGAAGGCGTTGGCCATCGCGACGGGATCGGCGGCTTTGGCGATCGCGGTGTTGAGCAGCACGGCGTCATAGCCGAGCTCGAGTGCGTGCGCCGCGTGACTCGGCGCGCCGATGCCGGCGTCGACCACCAGCGTGATGTCGGGCAGCCGCTCCCGCAGCAGTTTTAGCGCGTCGCGATTGGTGATGCCCTTCGCGCTGCCGATGGGAGCTGCCCACGGCATCACCACCTTGCAGCCGGCGTCGACCAGGCGGTTGGCGACGGAGAGATCCTCGGTGCAGTAGGGAAAGACCTCAAAACCGTCCTTGATCAGGATGCTGGCGGCCTCGACGAGGCCAACGACGTCGGGTTGGAGCGTGTCGTTGTCGGCGATGACTTCGAGCTTGATCCAATTGGTGCCGAACAATTCGCGCGCGAGCTTGGCGGTGGTCACCGCCTCGCGCACGCTGCGGCAGCCGGCGGTGTTCGGCAGTACGGTGACGTCGAGCTCGCGGATCAGATTCCAGAAGGTGTCGCCCGTCTTGCCGCCGGCGGCCTCGCGCCGCAGCGACACCGTGACGATGTTCGAGCCGGAGGCGCGGATCGCCGCCTGCATGATGGCGGGCGAGGGATAGAGCGCGCTCCCGATCAGCAGGCGGGAGGCGAAGGATTTGCCGTAGAAGGTCACCATGTGGTTGGTGTCTCCTTAATGATCGCTGTCATCCCCGCGAAAGCGGGGATCCAGTATTCCAGAGGCCGTGCCGTGATACGGAGAAGCCGCGGCGTACTGGATCGCCCGGTCAAGCCGGGCGATGACAGTGGAGTGTGGGGCGAGTGCATCATCACCTCACCCTCCCTGCCGCGGCGTGATGATCTCGATTTCGTCGCCGGCCTTGAGGCTTGTCTCGGCCCAGCGGCTTTTCGGCACCACGTCATAATTGAGTGCGATGGCGAAATGCGTGCCCTCGTAGTCGAGCTCGGTGAGCAGCGCGCCGACGTTCACCGCGCTCACCTCGCGTTGCTCGCCGTTGATGATCACGCGCATTGCATCACCTCATTGTCGATCTGGCCGCGCTCGACGTAAGCGAGCGTCAGCTCGGCGAGGGCCGGCGCGAGCAGGAAGCCGTGGCGGTAAAGCCCGTTGACCGCGATCCTGTCGCCGCGAACGCCGATGCGCGGCAGATTGTCGGGGAAGGCGGGGCGAAGACCGGAGCCGAATTCGACGATGCGGGCTTCGCCAAAGGCCGGATGCACCGCATAGGCCGCGCCGAGCAGCTCCAGCGCCGAGCGGACACTGACGCCGGTGTCCTCCGCCTCGATCGAGGTCGCACCTAGCATGAACAGGCCCGCCTCGCGCGGGATCACGTAGAGCGGCCAGCGCGGATGGATCAGCCGTACCGGGCGGGCAAGCTGCACCTCGCTGGTCTCGATCAGGACCATCTCGCCCTTGACGCCGCGCAAGCCGGGCTGCTCGTCGCGGGCTACGAGCCCGCGGCAGTCGATCACCAGCCCAGTGAGATCCTTGGCGCTGACGTCGCTGGAAAACTTGATGGTGCCGCCGGCCGCGCGGATCCGCTCATGCAGTTTCGGCAGCACGCGGCGCGGTTCGACATGGCCCTCTGTCGGGAAGAACAGCGCCTCACGGAAACGCCCTTCGAGCGACGGCTCGAGCGCGGCAAGGCCGGCGGCGTCGAGCCGCTGATGGCCCTCCGTCATCCTCGCAAAACGCTCGAAATCGTTGCGCTCGCGCGGGAGCGCCACGACCAGCGAGCCGTTGAACGGGGTATCCGGCAATTCGCGCCGCCAGATATCGAGGGAGCGCAGGCCCAGCCGGCTGATGACGGGCTCGGCGACCTCCGCCTCGCAATAGGGCGCGAGCATGCCGCCGGCCCAGTGGCTGGTGGCTTCCGTCATGCCTACGTCACTGCGCTCGTGCAGGGTGACGGCGTGGCCGGCCTGCGCGAACAGCAGCGCCTGCCAGGCCCCTGCGATGCCTGCGCCGATGATGGAAACCGGTGAATCCGGCCGTTTGGTCGTCTGGTACATCCCTGTCCCTTCGCCGGCATGACCCGGATCAGGTTCAAAGGGTCACCGCGGTCTTGAGCGGGCCAGTCTTGGGCGGCCTGCCCATTTAGCGGTATCTCAGCTCCTCCTCGGAGCACCCCTCGGAACGGCGCTAATGTATGCCAGTGACGCTGTGTGTCAACGCGGGATCGCGCCTCATCCGCATCGTCATTGCGGGGCGGTCCGCAGGACTGAGCCCGGAATCTCGAGATTCCGGGCTCGATGCTGCCGCATCGCCCCGGAATGACGGTGGCTAGTGGGGAACCTGCGCCCGCGCGTTGGCGACGTTTCGCGCCAGGTGTTTGCGCGGGGCGAACGCCGGCTGCGGATTGCCGTTCGGCTCAAGCCAGGCGTTGCCGAAGGCATCGGCCTGCTCGGCCATCTGCATCCGTTGCTGCTTTGCGGCGTAGTAATAGCCGCCTGCATAATAACGAATGGCTCGGCCGTAATCGCCGTTGGCGGCGCGGTAGGCGCCGGCCAGATATTTCACGGCATAGGTGAGGTTGGTCTCGGGATCGCGCAGGCCCGCGGCATCCCCGCTGTAGCCGACCCCGCGGGCGGTCGCGAGCTTGATCTGCATCAGCCCGATCGTGCCGCCGTGGCCGATCAGATGCGGCTGATAGCGGCTTTCACGCATGATGACGCGATGCACCAGCGCTTCCGGAACGCCGTTCGCGCGGGCATGCGCCGCAACCATCTCGGCATATTCCGCTTCGCCCGCGATTGCAGCGTGCGGAAATGACAATCCGGCCGCAATTGCGGCAGCAGCGACTAAAGCTTTCATCGAATATCTCTCGGTCTGATTGACCTGTATCCGTGCGTTAGGCCTGTGGAACACGGCGATGATGTGGCGAAACGCCGCCGTGAAAGATTTTGGTCGTGCCGTCGTCTTTACGACTTAAACATGCGTTAGGATCGCGTGAGGTGAGGTGCAGCAGGCTGAAGGCCGCACGCGACAGCGGACCTGCCCATTCGCGCACCCGCCCAAGATCGGCTAAAAAAAATCAAACCAAAAAACGTATCGGGAGACGTGCCATGACCAGATCAGATTTGATGCAATCAGACCTGACTCACGCGGACATCGGCGAAATTCCCAGCCAGAACCCCTGCGCGCAATGCGGCACGCCGATTGCGCATCCCGACTGGATCGAGCCGGGCAGTGGCCGGGTTTCCTATCTCTGGAAATGCCGCGCCTGCGGCTATCGCTTCGAGGCGATCGCGATCTACGACGAACCGGCTCCCGAGCACGCGCTCGCCGCCTGAGGCCGCGCGCACGATCTCCTTATGCCCCTCCCCGCTGGGGAGAGATGAAGCGGGAACGTCACGCTGCCAGGCTGTTCGGCTGCCAGATCGGCAGCTGCATGCGAACGATCAGGCCGTTCGGCTGGCGATCATGCAGCGACAGCTCGCCGCCATGGGCGATCGCGATCGCGCGCGCGATGGAGAGGCCGAGCCCGAAGCCGGTGGTGTCGTCCATGTTGCGCGCATCGTCGCCGCGCACGAACGGCTCCAGCATCGCCTGCTTGCGCTCGTCGGAAATGCCTGGACCGTCGTCTTCGACGTCGATGGTCAGCTTGGTGCCGGAGACGCTGAGGCGGATCGTCACCTCCGCGCCGAAGCGCACGGCGTTCTCGACGAGATTCGTGATGCCGCGATGCAGATCGTCAGGCCGGGCCGCGGCGGTCGCCTGCGCGGGGCCGTCGTAATGAACGGTGTGGCCCATGTCGGCGAACTGGTCGGCGATCAGTTGCAGCGTGCTTGCGATGTCGACCAGCGTCACCGCCTCCATCCTGCGGTCGTTGCGGAGCAGCGAGAGCACCGATTCCAGCATCGCGCGCATCTGGTCGAGGTCGATCAGCATGCGCTTGCGATGCGTTTCGTCCTCGATGAACTCGGCGCGCAGGCGCAGCCGCGTGATCGGCGTGCGAAGATCATGGCTGATCGCCGCCAGCATCTTGGTGCGGTCGGCCATCAGCCCGGCGATCCGCTCCTGCATGCGGTTGAGCGCACGCGCGACCGAGCGGATCTCTTCAGGCCCGCGCTCGGGCAGCGGCTCGGCAGTGCCGTCGAGGCTGAAGCCTTCGGCTGCGCGCGCAAAGGATGACAGCGGGCGGGCCAGCGCATGTGCGGCCCACAGACCAAGCATGGTGACGCTGATCAGCACGAACAGGAGCGTCATCATCCAGGGGCCGCCCCAGAATCGCGGCGGCCACTGCACCGGCTCGACGCGACCGGCGATCATCGTGCCGTCGGGCAACTGGACGCCGACCCGATGCTCGCCGCCGTCGGGGGATAGCGCAATCACCTTGTAGCCGTGACCGAGGTGTCGGCGCATACCGTGCAGGTGCTGGCCTTCGGTGTCCTCGATTGCAGTGGCCGTGCCTGGCGCAAGCTCGACGATGTCGAGTGTGGGAAACGCGCGGGCGATATCGGCGATCAACCGCGGCCGCTCGCTCGCGCCGGCACTGCCGAGCAGCACCGCGGCATTGGCCAGTTGATGCGAGCTGTCCGGCGGCATCTCGGCGCGATCCGGCCGGCTAATCAGGAAGCTGGCGGTGAGGATGATATGAAGAGCGATGATCGACGCCACGACGAGGGCGGCGATCTGTCCACCGATGCTCCTGAGATGAAAGAACCCGAACAGATTCATCACGGGCCGCTTCGGGTCAGCTGTTCAGGGACGCCGCAACCGCTTCCGTCCTCGGCGTGAACAGATAGCCGCCCGAGCGCACCGTCTTGATGATGGTGGGATCCTGCGGGTTGGGTTCGATCTTGCGGCGGATGCGGCTGACCAGCACGTCGATGGAGCGCTCGAACGAACCGGTGGCACGGCCCTGGGTGAGGTCCAGCAGGCTGTCGCGGGACAGCACGCGGCCGGGCCGCTCGCAGAAGGTCCGCAGCAGGTCGAACTCCGCGCTGGTCATTGCGACGCGCGCGCCGTCAGGGTTGCGCAGCTCGCGCAGGCGCAGGTCGATGCGCCAGCCCTCGAACGCCAGCGCGCTTGCGCCTTCGATCGAGCTGGCGGCCTGAGCCGCAGCCTGCCGGCGCAGCACCGCGTTGATGCGCGCGAGGAGCTCGCGCGGATTGAACGGTTTCGGCAAATAGTCGTCCGCGCCCATCTCGAGCCCGACGATGCGGTCGACGTCCTCGCCGCGCGCGGTCAGCATGATGATCGGCGTCTGCGCCTCCGAACGCACCTTGCGACAGAGGCTCAAGCCGTCCTCGCCGGGCAGCATGACGTCGAGGATGATCAGGTCGACGCGATGGTCGGCCATCGCGCGCGTCATCTCGCGGCCGTCGCTGACGGCAGTGACGTTGCAGGCGTTGTTGCGCAGGTATTTCGCAATCAACGTCCGGGTTTCGCGGTCGTCCTCGACGACCAGGATATTGGGCGACGGAATAGCCATGTGTTCTGTTTGTCGGAGATTCGGTGGGAGCGGCGAATTTTTTTGTTTCCGGATGTTTCCATAGGCTCCTTCTGAAACGTCCGGAAACGACCCGAAGGGGTAACGGCAAGGTCCCGTTAACGCCGTTAAACATACCGTGACGCCGTCAGTTAAGAAACCCCGCAAACCCACGGAGCCATCATGACTTCGATCTCGGCGGCCTCCGCCGGCACCTACCAGTCGCCGCTGCAGCGGCTGCAGCAGGAGTTGCAGTCGGAGGTCTCGGCCGGCACGATTTCCTCGTCGGATCAATCCGCGTTGTCGACAGCGCTCACCGACATCGATTCGGCGATCCAGCAGAGCCGCTCGAGCGATTCGTCCAGCGGCACCGCATCCAGCCCCGAGGACATGAAGTCGAAGATCGACGACCTCATCGCCAATGAGGTCTCGAACGGCACGCTGACCTCCGACCAGGCTACCGAGCTGAAGGGCGTGTTCCAGTCCGCCTTCGCAAATGGCCCGGGCGGCGCCGGCGGTCCAGGTGGTCCGGGCGGACCGCCGCCCGGCCCACCGCCATCGGACGACGGCTCGTCCACCTCATCCAGCTCCTCGACGGACTCGACCAGCAGCACCTCGAGCGACAGCACGACCACCGCCGAGATCCTCCAGCAATTCCTCCAGGCGCTGCAGCAATCGATTTCGTCGACGTCGTCGTCCTACGGCGCTTCCGGAAATACGAACAGCTCGTCGAACAGCTCGCAGATCTCCGCGCTGCTCATCGACTACAAGACCTGACCGCGACGCCAGGTCGGCGCAGTCCCCGTCGTCTCTCACGCGTCGCCCAGGACGCATGACGAGTCGGCGGGGAACTGTGCGTGCCTCGCGCGTTCGATTCAAAATCTTCTCGTTCGGGAACTTGCTTCGCGATGCAACGCGCGCGAAACGCGTGACGAAATTGCCGCAGGTTTGGAACTGCCGGCCAACATGCGCGGTTCTCTCCGCACAAGTTTTCGATCAAGGAGAGGACACCATGTTGATGAAATCGATCGCGGCCGGTCTTGCCGGTTCCGCGCTGCTTGTAACTGTCGCGTTTGCTCAGAATCCGACGACCACCACCGACAAGGCATCGAACGCGGCGGCCACGACCACGGCAACGACGTCGCCCTCAGGCGACTGGCGCGCGTCGAAAGTGGTGGGCTTGAAGGTCTACAATGACGCCAACGAGAGCGTCGGCTCGATCAACGATCTGTTGATGGACAAGAGCGGCAACATCAAGCTCGTCGTGCTCGGCGTCGGCGGCTTCCTCGGCATGGGCGAGCACCTCGTCGCGGTGCCATTCGACAAGGTGAAGTTCTCGACCGAGCCGGTCTCCTACAGCGGCACGGCCACCAACACCAAGCCGCCAGGCAGCCCGGCCTCGACCACGACAACGGGCGCTGCCCCGACCACCAGCACGGCGCCGGCTTCGTCGTCGTCTTCGTCGAAGTGGTACCCGGACCACGCAGTGTTCAACGCAACCAAGGACGATCTGAAGAAGATGCCGGAGTTCAAGTACTCCGAGTAATGCCGCTCAGTTGACGTTCAAACGCAGCGCGCCCGGTTCGTCCGGGCGCGCTGTCGCGTCTTTCGACATTGCGAGTCGCCACCGGGTCCGGCCTTCGGCCGGCCCGATGACAGGCTCCGCGACGAAGCAATCCGGAGTTCGCCACCGCGGATGCATTTCTGGATTGCTTCGCTCCGCTCGCAATTGTGCAAGTTCATTAATTCGGTGATCGAATCCAGCCCAGCAGGGAGGGTTCGATGCGCGACAATAGCTTCGATCGGACGATTGAACGGAATTACCTTCAGAAATGGCGGTTCCTGAT
>NZ_JBVUBB010000022.1:0-127576 GCF_055791185.1 Bradyrhizobium ingae | reverse complement strand
CCCCCCCCCCCCCCCCCCCCCCCCCCCCCCCCCCCCCCCCCCCCCCCCCCCCCCCCCCCCCCCCCCCCCCCCCCCCCCCCCCCCCCCCCCCCCCCCCCCCCCCCCCCCCCCCCCCCAACCAAAACACGCCACTGTATAAGAGACAGGCTGAAGCTCGAGCACCGGATAGTTGACCAGCGGATCAGCCTTCAGGTGGTCGAGGATCTCGAAGAAACGAACGCCGCCGACCCGCTCGCCGAAGAACCGGCTGAGCATCGAGTATTGCGTCCAGACGTGGCGCTCCTCGGTCGGGATGTGTTGCACGATATCGTCGGCCGTGGCGCACAGGATGTATTTCGCGGTGTTGGCCTGATGCTCGGAAATGCCCGCCGAACGGATATCCTTCTCGAAGAACTTGATGGCGTCGGCAACCTGCTCCATCAGGCTCGCGAATGACGCACGCATGAGCGCCACTCGCAACCGGCCGAGCAGTTGCAGCAACGGGCCGGCAGCACGCATCACCGGATTGGCGTTTGGCGCGACCAGATCGTCGACGCGCAACGGCGGTCCGGGCGGCAGCATCGGTTGCGGCGCCGTGGATTGCGCGGGTGTCGAGATCCATTCCTCAGTCGGATGGCTGACCGGCGCAGCAGCGTAGCTCGAGCCCTGCGGGACGGGAGAAAATGATGATGACGGTGCTGCCGCAGGCGCGCCGGGAGAAGGCAGGGGCGATGGCGAATAGGCCGGACGCGCCGCAGGACCCTCGCCGGGAGGAGGCTGAGAGGTCGGCGCCGGCGGCAACTTCCCGCCGGGGTTGGGACGGATAATTGTCCGTTCGCCCCGACCGAAAGGATTGACGGGCTTGTCCCTGTCGCTCATGGCCTGTCTTCCAGGATAGCCCAAAGGTAGAGCTCAAGCTCCGGCCAATCGCCGGAGAAGTGCATCCCGATCGAGGCCGCCGTGCTGAACTCGGGCCATAGCGGCGACTTGCGGTCGAGATAGAAATAGACGTGATCCGTGATGGCGCGGATGTGTGGCGGCGGCGTCGGCAAGTGCACCAACGTCAAGCCAGGCAGGTTGGCGTGCACGATCTCGCTCATCTTGGTGTTTGGTCCGACCTTGAACAGATGGGGGAAATCGTTCTGAATCTCCACAAGCGGCCGCCGTGCGGCAACCTCCAGCACCAAGGTCGCGTTTCGGAACAACGCCCGATCGCGGATCGGCGATACGAACGCGTTCTGTGCGCGCTCGATGATCTCGAGGCGGATCGCTCGCCGGCCCAGCCGCGCACTCAAGAAGTCCTGGATGTCGCTCACCAAGGGAGTGAAGACGTTCTCGAGATCGTCGTGATCGTACGCCGGATAGTTGCGCGCCCGCCGTTCCGCCGTGGCAAATGTCGCAAGCTCACCCGCGAACCTCAGCAACTCCTCGTATAGCCGCTCGGGGTGCACGCTGCCGGAACGCTGGAAATGCGTCAGCACGGGAATCGTGCGGTTCAGCACCTGCAGCACCAGATAGTCGACGCTCTGCAGGCCGCCGCCGGACGACGGATCGACCGCATAACGCGCCAGCTCGTCGAGCTTGGTCTCGACCCAGCCGATGATACGGTTGAGCCAGCCTTCGATGATCGGATGCGCGGCGCACACCAGCATCGGCGGCACAAACTTGTCGTCGAAAAGGATGTTCTTGTCGCGCACCTCAAGAATACGCGCGATGCCGAGGCCCATGTATCCCGGTTTGCTCGTCTTGCGCAGTTCGAACGACAACCGCGGATAAGCGATGTCGATCTCTTCCTCGATCCGCAATGCCGATGTCGAATCGATGAAGGTTTCCGAAGCGCGAACGTAACGACTGGCGCTGTCGGCGCGGTCGTCATCGACCTCGCGGGTGTTTGGCGCCGCGACCGGCATCATCAGCCAGACGATCTGGCCTGCAGCCGAATCCGGTACCTCGATCGCTTCCGGGATCGGGCAATCCGCTGGAATATCGAACGGCGTTCCGTCCGGCATGACGCCGGAGGCATTGCGCACCGCGAACTTGGACTGTTCGGTAAGATCCTTGTCGATCTCGAGCTGGGCGAAGCCCCAGGGGTATGGCGTCGTGTAGCGAACGCGTTTTTCCAGCAGATGTTCGATGTAGCGATCGTTCTGCTGCAGATGATGCGGTCGCAGAAACAGACCTTCTGACCAGAAAACCTTGCTGTACCAAGACATTCCTGCATCCACTTAGCAATTTGTCAGCGACCGCGTGGTCGCCGATAGTTCACTTTGACCCGGCCTTGTCGGCGCGGTCGTAATAGTCCGAGAAATGCAACATAAAGGTATCGATCGGTGCGCTGTTGTCGCGCCCGAGATGCGCCTTCCAGCGCGTCAGAAATTCGTCCCAGAGCTTGCTCTTGTTCGTGCCGAGCCAGGAGCTTGCGCCGCGCTGAAGCTCGAGCTCGCGCGCCATCAGAGTCGGATCGATACCGGCGATGAGCTCATGAACAGCGTGCTGCATCGCCATATACGTCTTCAACTGATGCGATTTGAGGTCGCTGAAGCCCTGCGCAAAGGCGCGATGCGCGTCGAGATAGCTGCGCGTCGGCGGTCCGAACAGAATGCGCATCGCCTCTTCGGAAGTCGGCGAGAATTTCAGCGGATTGTTCTCAATGGCCTGGATGGTGGTCTGGCTGGTGCTGCGAGTCAGCTGCTTGGCCTGTGTGCGCGCCTGCAGCAGCGCCATCAGATTGTCCACCGTCATGCGCAAGATGATGCCAAGCTGTTCGGCAAGTTCGGGATCGGACTTGCCGGCAAAAAAATTGTCGGGCAATCCAGCAGCGCGTGCCACCAGCCGCGCGAACTCGCCGCGATCGACTGGCGTGGCGGTGGCAGGTCCTTCGTCAGGTGCCTGTGCCGGGCGCGGCGTCTCGACGTACGGTCGCGGTGGCGACGGGGCCGGACGGACGGCCGCTGGTTCATCATCGGTCCACACCGATGGCCGGCGCGGGGTCGGGACGGCGGGCGGCGGCTCGACTTGCCGTGTGGACGCGGCGACCGGACCGGCTGCCCACCTCATGTCGTCCTGTACGGACGGCTGGTACGGAGGCATCGGCGATGAACGTCGAACAGCATCCACACCCGCTGCCGGGACGCTCGCCGCCCAATCCAGAAATTCCGGATTGACGGGTCGCGCAGCCTCGCGAGGCTTCTTCAACTGCTGCGGATCGATCGGCGGCGGCACGTCGCGGTCGGCCGCCCAAAGCTCCTGGTAGTTCGCATGCTGCTGGACCGCGGGTGCGTGCGGTTGCGCATCATGGTCTGGGGCGCGCCCGCCAGCCTCATCCTGAAGCGAAACTGCGATGATGTAATGGCCGATGGTGAGCCGATCGCCGTTGCGCAGCCGGTGCGGCCCCCGCATGCGCTGATCGGCGCCATTGAGAAAGGTACCATTGGTCGAGACGTCGTGCAGCCAGTAGCCACCGTCCCGAAAGTGCACCTCGCAATGCTTTCCCGAGATCATCCGCGCCGGATCCGGCAGCGTCCAGTCGAGATGACGATCCCGGCCGATATCGACCGAACGCCTGCCGGTGACCGAAAATGACACAGGGCCGCCGTCGGGAAGGGTCGGTTCGTTCTCGATATCAAAGCGAAGCACCATCACATCTCTCGTTCGCGTGAAGGGCGCGGTTCGCCGCGTGTCAATTGAATACCATCCTCGAGGCATGTCGTCATTATCCGGTCGCGGGAGTCGCGAGGGAGGCGGCAGAGGCCGATCAATAGGGCTGTACGTACCGCCCGCGCGGCTTGATCGGGCTTGGCTTCGATCGGCGGAAATTCGGCGGGAACCACGCTTCCGCCGGACCAGCCGGCCGCCAGCGCCAGCCATGTCGCCGGCTGTTCGGGATCGTTGGCATTGCCGACGGCGAGCGCCTTGTTCCGGGACTGCTCGTCCGGTTGCCGAACCCAGGTCTCAACGTAGTTCAGCGACCTGGTATCGTTCGCGTCGAAATGATCGAACATCCGTCGCAACGAGCGACAGCCCCAGGCAACGGCCACGCGCCTGGGCAGCAGATAGGCGCAGAAAGACACGGCCTGATGCCAGTTGCGCGCATCCGCGGCCTGCTGGAGGAAGTCCAGCGAAGGCTTTTCGGCGTCGGCCTTGCCGACGTCATGGCGCGCCATGGGATAGGCTTGAAGCAGATCCTGAACCGTGCGGAACCGAACCTGACCCATGACCGTCAACCGACAAGGGTTGGAGTGCCGTGGGCGGCAAGCGGACCACCGGCCGCAAGCGCCATGGCACCTTGCGCAGTCATGGCGATTGTCGGCGCGTTGATGACGATGCCCCCCGGGGTCAGGATGATCTGGCTGGGACCAACCCGCAGAGTGATGTTGGCATTGGCCGTAAGCGTGATGCTGATGCCTGCATCGACCGACTGATCCATGGCCAGCGTGACGTGCTGGCCGCCCAATTCGATATCGAGCTTGTCATTGCCGTTCTTGAGCGTGGTCTTGCGGGTGTCCCCGCCGAATGCGGCTTCACCGATGGTCCTTGTCTCGGTATCGCGGACCGTCACGTCATGGTCCTTCTCGGCATGCACCGTGATCTTCTCGGATCCTTTCTTGTCCTCGAAATTCCACTCGTTGAAGCCGCCACCTCCCTTGGTGGAGTCCGACTTCAATCCCGCAATCGTCTTCTTCGACGGCAGATCGTAGGGCAGCTTGTATTCGTCGTTGTACACGGTGCCGATCACCAGGGGCCGGTCCGGATCCCCTTCCATGAATTCGACGACCACTTCCTGCCCGACGCGCGGAATGATCTGACCGCCCCAGCGCTTGCCGGACCAAACCTGGGCCACGCGCAACCGGCACGACCGCTTCTTCTTCCGATCCCAGAAGAAGCGGACATAAATTTCGCCAAGCGACTCGACGTCGATTTCCTCGCTCGAGTTGTCGTCTTTGGTCACCACCTTGGCCGTCTGGATACCGTTGATCCTTGGCTTCGGCGTCAACATCGGCGCTCGAAACGGCCGATCGCTCGGCAGAAACTCGTAGCCGCCAAAATAGACGTGTTGTCCGGCGTCGCTGGGACCGCCGGTACGATAGGATTCGATCGAGAACGAATGGGTGGCGCGCACCACGAGATATTCGACGTTCTGCGAATCTTTCGAGTGCTTTTCAAGCTTCGTCAGCCCGCCGGGAAAAAGATTGACGGCGTCGCCGTTGCCGCGGCGCCGCCGATCCATCGCCTGCTCGGCCTGGAGCTGGATTTTCGCATAGCGCTCACCGTCGGATTTTTCCTTGAACTTGCCGGGATAGTCGTAAAATTCCATCTCCGACCGGGTGTAGTGCTCGGAGCCCTTGGCGTCGCTGATCATCTGCGCGTTGGGCTTCTGATAGTTGTAATCGTTGAGCTCGATCTTGCCGGTCCGAAACCGGCGCTCCGAGACCCATTCGTAGATGTGCTGCTCGCCGCGTCGATCCGCTCCCGTCAGCGGAATGTAGGGAATCGTGGCAAGACCGTTGATCGCGCGGTGCGACGATTTGGAGTCCGCCAGCATCAGCGTGTGCTTGCCGCCCTCGTGCTTGAAGAAATAGTAGATGCCGTGCTGCTCCATCAGCCGGCAAACGAAATTCAGGTCGGTCTCGCGGTACTGAACGCAATATTCGAGCTTCGGGCAGGAGCCTTCCTCGGTCAGCTTGAATTCATAGTCGGTGAAACCGCGTTCGTTGAAGACTTCCTTGATGATGTCGGGCGCCTTCTTGTCCTGAAAGATCCGGCAATCGGTCGTGCGCGACAACAGCCACAACCAGGGTCTCAGGACGATGCGGTAGCTGAAATAGTCGTTCTTCACTCCGAGCCACTGGGCCTCCGTTAGAATGCCGCTGAACTCGCGCTCCTTTTCATGGAGCTTTATGGTCAACGTGCACTGCTGGCCAATCGCACGGTCGAAGTCGAGATCGGCATCTTCGCTGAGGCACTCGATTCGATATTCGAACAGTTCGCTGAGACCTTCCGAGCCCTCAAATCCGACAAAAACCAGAACGTCCTTGCCGAGAGGCGTCTTGAGTTCGCAGAGGCGGGTATCCTGGGTAAGCTGGCCCATGTGGGCGTTGAACTCCCTGGCTAACCAAATGATCGGCTGCAAAGAGCAGATCAGGCGTCATGCAAGAACCACGGAAATCCTGCCCGTCACTGGCAGTGCGGGCAAGTCCGCCGCGGGCCGAGCCTCCTGACGCGCCACAGCAGCCGTCCAAAGAACCACCCCGGCCCTCAAGTAGTCGGCTCCAAGAGCTTGCCGGTTCACGCGAAAATGTCATGATCGTCGAGAATGAACCGAGACCGGCAGGCATCTGACCCATAAGGCAATCGGATCATGATCCCCCTGCGTGATCCGCCAGATGTCACAGGTCGGCAGAGGGGCCATGGCCGAGCAGAGGACGATCCTCGCATGCTTGATGTCGCCTCCCTGACGCAGCCCATAGCCGCCGACGATCCCTGCGGGCCGGATCTCGATGCCATCGGAGACGTGCAGTATCTCAACTTCTTCGCAGGTGCGGAATCCCTGCTGCCGATGTCGTTCTTCGACGTGGTCAACGCCAACGGAGAGCGCGGACGCTTCGATCCGAAAGCGGTCGATTTTGCCGGCCAGTTTGCCGCAGCCCAACCCCTTCTGGCGCGCACCCGCGATCTGCGTCTGAACATGCTGCTGGCCAAGTTTTCCATCCTCAACCGCGATCTCGACGGCTTTCTCAGCTGCCTGAAGGCGACCAACTTGCTGCTGCACGAGCAGTGGGAGGCGGTGCATCCGCGTGGCGAGGACGGCGACTATGCGCTTCGTGCCGTCACGGTCGAAGCGATCGACGTGTTTCCGACCGTGATCAACCCGCTCCAATTCCTTCCCCTCATCGAGAACCGCAGGCACGGCAGCCTCAACTATCGTGCCTATCAGGTTGCCAAGGGCGAAATTCCCGCCGGTGACGCCGACGTCGACGGCCCCGATCTGGCGACCATCGAGCGCATCATCGGCGAGACAGACCTCGACACTCTCAAGACCGTTAGCGCGCGGTGCTCCGCGGTCGCGGCTGAAATCGCGGATGTCAAAGCGATCTGGCACGAAAAGTTGAACTCGGGGTACCCCATCAGTCTCGACAGGCTCTCCGGCATGGTTAACGGCATGGCTGCGTGGCTTGCGGGCCTCGTCACGGCCCGAGATCCAACCGCGATCGCCGCGCCGGTGGGAGAAGATTCTGTTTCAGTCGAGGCGCAAGCGCCGCTTGATGCAACCGGCGCGCTGACCTCTTCGCCGCAGGCCTCCGCAGCACTTGCCGCGGCGGCCGACTATTTTGCTCGAATGGAACCATCCAACCCTGCGCTATTGCTGGTGCGCCAGGCGCAGGAGATGGTCGGCAAATCGTTCATCGAAGTGATGCGGATGCTGATGCCCTCCCACGTGGAGAGCGCCGCGATCAACATTGGACGTGACAAGGTCTTCGACCTGCCGATCGAACGGATGGCGGAGCTTGTCACCTCGCCTTCATCCACGATCGAGAACGAGGCACAAGATATTGTTTTTTCGATAGAAAATAGAGCGCAGGCTTTGAGCTTGCTGGCAAAAGTAGCGTCGTTTTTCCGAACTGCGGAGCCGTCCAGCCCGATCCCGTTTTTGGTCGACCGCGCGCGCGATCTCGCGCAACGAGACTTCCTGAGCCTGTTGAACGACGTCCTGCCCGAGGGTGCGCTCAAGACAATCGATAAATCGCATTGAACCCGCTTTTCGCTCGAAGGGACTAACTGGACATAAGGAAGCTTTGCCGACCGAGAGCTGAGGCGCCTTGTTACCCCTGCGTCGCGCAATCGGCTTCCGAAGCGATTTCGTAGAGAGGGAACCATGGCTACGGACAGCGGTCAAAAATTTATCCGACGAAACCGCGCACCGCGCGTGCACATCACATACGAAGATCCTTATGACGCCGAGCGGCTGATCGAACTGCCGTTCGTGATGGGCGTCCTCTCTGATCTTTCCGGCAACAACCCCGGCGTCGAGAAGACGAAGGTCGAGGAGCGCAAGTTCCTCGAGTTCGACATGGACAATTTCGACAACCGCATGGCGGCCATTCAGCCCGGAGTGACGGCGCGCGTCGCTAATCGCCTCAGCGATGGATCCGACGAAAAACTCTCCGTCAACCTGCGGTTCAACAAGATGGCTGACTTCACGCCGGTCGCGGTCGCCCGCCAAGTGCCGGCTACGGCGAAGCTGCTCGAAGCGCGGGAGCAGCTCGCCAACTTGCTCCGCTACATGGATGGCAAGGTGGCCGCCGAGGACCAGCTGAAGAAACTTCTCGCCGATCCTCAACTGATGGCTGCGCTGCGGGAGCGCGCGACGACCCCGTCTACTGAACCCGACACCAAGAGCTAAGGGAAGGAATGGGGACCATGGCAAAAGAAGCCGCTCACAAAGAGACCACCGCCCGGGTCGGGACCGTCGAGGCTGACGAGTTTTCCGCGCTGTTGAAGCAAAGCTTCAAGCCGCGCACCGAACGTGCGGCGACTGAGGTCGAGAACGCAGTCTCCACGCTGGTTCAAGAAGCGTTGAAGGACACGAGCGTCATCAAGTCGGACGTGCTCGACACCATCGAGGAGATGATCGCACGGATCGACCAAAAGCTGACCGCGCAGATGAACGAGATCCTTCACGCACCCGAGTTCCAGGCGATCGAAAGTGCCTGGCGCGGTCTCCACTACCTCGTCTTCAATTCCGAGACCGACGCCAACCTCAAGATCCGGGTGATGAACGTCTCCAAGAACGAGCTGTATCGCAACCTGCGGCTTTACCCCGATGCGCGCTGGGACCAGAGCCCGCTGTTCAAGCAGATTTACGAATACGAGTTCGGCCAGTTGGGCGGCGAGCCGTTCGGCTGCCTGATCGGCGACTACTACTTCAGCCACCTCCCCACCGACGTGCAGTTGCTGCGCGATCTCAGCAAGATCGCGGGCGCCGCACACGCCCCCTTCTTCAGCGGCGCCGAGCCTACGCTGATGGGAATGGATTCGTGGACCGAACTCTCCAACCCGCGTGACATCGGCAAGGTGTTCGACACGCCGGAATATGCCGCATGGAAGGGGCTGCGCGACCAGGACGACTCGCGCTATCTCGGCCTGTGCATGCCGCGTGCCCTGGGTCGTCTCCCCTACGGCGCGAAATCCGAACCCGTGGAAGAGTTCGCCTTCGAGGAGGAGACCGACGGGCATACCGGCGACAAATACGGTTGGATCAACGCCGCCTATGCGATGGCAGTCAACATCAACCGCGCCTTCAAGGAGTTCGGCTGGTGCACCCGCATCCGCGGTGTGCAGTCCGGCGGCGAGGTCATCAACCTGCCGACGCATACATTCCCGACCGACGACGGTGGCGTCGACCTGAAATGCCCGACCGAGATCGCCATCAGCGATCGCCGCGAGCACGAACTTGCAAAAGCGGGCCTCATCCCGCTGATCCACCGCAAGAACACCGACAAGGCCGCCTTCATCGGCGCCCAGTCTCTCTACAAGCCGAAGAAGTATTTCGGCGAAAAGGGCGTGGATGCAACCGCGTCCGATAATCTGTCGTCACGTCTGCCCTACATGTTCGCAGTGTCCCGCTTTGCGCACTATCTGAAGTGCATGGTTCGCGACAAGATCGGATCCATGAAGGAGAAGGATGAGCTGACGGTCTGGCTGCAGACCTGGATCAACGAGTACGTTGATGCCAACCCTGCACTGTCGTCAGAAGCTCAGAAAGCGCGCAAGCCGCTGGCCGCTGCGAAGGTAGAGGTCATAGCAAACGAGGAGAACCCGGGATATTACAACGCGCGCTTCTTTCTTCGTCCACACTTTCAATTGGAGGCGATGGACGTCGGCCTCAGTCTGGTTTCACGCCTGCCTGGCCCCAGCTCCTGACGCTGCAGCATCGCAACCGCCAACAAGTAGAATTTGAGAGGACCATGAAATGGCTGTCGACATCTTCCTGAAACTCGATCCCATCAAGGGCGAGTCGCTGGACGACAAGCACAAGGACGAAATCGATATTTTGAGCTGGTCATTCGGCGAGAGCCAGACCGGCACTTTCCACAGCGGATCGGGCGGCGGCGCCGGCAAGGTCAGCGTGCAGGATCTTCACTTCACGCACTTCGTCGACAAGGCCACGCCGGAACTTTTCAAGGTCTGCGCGAACGGCAAGCACATCGATAGCGCGATCCTGACTGTCCGCAAGGCCGGAGAGCATCCGCTGGAATATCTCAAGATCGAGATGAAGCACGTTCTGGTCACCAGTGTATCGACGGGCGGCTCGCACGGCGAAGACCGCCTTACCGAAAACGTGAGTCTGAACTTCGCGAAGGTCAAGATGACCTACAAGACCCAGACGGACAAAGGCGGCGCCGGAGCTTCGCCGACGTTTGGCTGGGACGTTCCTGCCAACAAGGAATGGGCCTGATTGTCGCCCTCTCGCCTGGCGCCGGTTACGAATAGCGGGAATCGGCGCCAAGCGGTGCGAGATTTGCGATCGCACCTTTCGACCGGCCCAGTTGCGGGCCCGATCGCCCGCTGAAGCGACGTCACGTCGCAAACCAACTGGCGTCTCACGGAATTGCACGCGAGTCGGGCGTGATGGGGACGGAAGATGAGCATTGCACCAAAGAGGGATCGGCTCTCTCCCCCATTGATGTTGGCCTTTCGCTCGGCCCATGAAGCGCGCGATGCGCGCAACAAGCTCAATCTGCGCGATGAATTTGGCGAACGGGTCATTGCGGGGCGGCGCAGCGCGGGCCGTTTTCCGATCTCCGAAACGTTGCTCCGGCGTGAGGTCTCCCATGACCTGGAAACGCTCCTCAATACCATTGCTCTGGAATCGACCCTGGACCTGAACGGTCGAGATTGCGTCCGAACATCGATCCTGAACTACGGCTTTCCCGACATCGCCCACCGTTCGATCGACGAGGTCACGGACGACGAGCTCACCGACGCGTTGCGCGCGACGCTGACGACTTATGAACCAAGGCTCGACCGCAAGACGATCCGCGTCCGCCGCGACGGCTCGGTCGGCCCCGAGCAGCTCAAGCTGCGCTTTGTCGTTCACGCCGACCTGAAGGCCGAACCGCTCAACGTTCCCGTGGAATTCGTCGCCGACGTCGACCTCGACAGCGGCGATATCCAGATCAACCGACTTTAGCATGAACCGCGAATTCCTGGATTTCTACAATCGTGAACTGTCACTGCTGTACGAGCAGGCAGGAGATTTCGCCGAAGAGTATCCTGGCATCGCGGAGCGCCTTGGCGGCCTGATCCGGGATCGCTCGGACCCGATGATCACGGGACTGCTCGAGGGCGCCGCGTTTCTCGCCGCTCGCGTTCAGCTCAAGCTCAAGCACGAATTTCCGGAATTTACTGCAAACCTGCTTGAGCAACTGGTTCCGAACTACCTTGCACCGACCCCGTCGGCCATGCTGGTTGCGGCGCGGCCCTATGCAGACCCGGCGTTGCGCGACGGAAAAAAGATTGCACGCGGCGCCTATTTCGACGCCACCTACCGCGAAAGAGAACGAAGTCTCGCCTGTCGATTTCGGCTTTGCCGCGAAATCGTGCTCTGGCCGTTTGATGTCACCGGCGCCGAATATTTCTCGACGGCTGGCGCGCTGCAAGCCCTCGGGGTTCCCGTCGGCAGCGACGTCATCGCCGGGCTCAGGCTCTCGTTGACCCATCGTACCGCGGCCCGGCTCGATGAGGAACTGCCGGACGCGGAGGCCCGCACCAAGCCGGAGACCTGGTTTGCAGGCTGCCGCACGAGCGAAATTCCAATCTACCTGTCCGGCGCGGAATCCGACGCCATCGCGCTTTACGAGCAATTGATCTCGAACTGCCGCGGCGTCTACTTCCGCCATCTCGACGACTTCGGTGACCCCGTGGTGACTCGTGCGCCCCACGACTGCGTCCAGCAGATTGGCTTCGACGAGAACGAATCGTTGTTTCCCAACGACAACCGGATCTTTCGCGGCTCGGAACTACTGCGAGAATATTTCATGTTTCCGCGCAAGTTCCTCGGCATCAACCTGACGGGACTTCGCACCGTGATGCCACGGCTGCGCAGCAAGTCGATCGATATCGTCTTCGCCTTCGACGAACACAATTCACGACTTGCCGCCTCGGTACGTCCCGATACCTTCAGGCTTTATGCGGCACCGGCGATCAACTTGTTCGAGAAGACGAGCGATCGCATCCCCGTGAAATCGAACACCCACGAGTACCAGGTGGTGCCCGATCGCAGCCGCTATCTCGAATACGAGCCGCATCAGGTGCTCGAAGTCTACGCACACGTACCGGCAGAGAAGGACAAGCGGCCAGTGCGCCCGCTCTATTCGGCTTCCGTCGACCGGACCAGCGGAACAGTCGAGGGCCTTTATTTCACCGTACGCCGCCTCCCGCGCCGGCGCACAGTGGAAGAGAAGACCTACGGTGCGTCCTCCGACTACACCGGAACGGACATGTTCCTGTCACTGCTCGAGCCCGGTGAACTGAGCAGCGAAGGCTCGGTCGCTGAACTCAGCGTCCGGGCGCTCTGCTCCAACCGGCATCTCACGGAGCACTTGCCGGTCGGTCAGGGCGGCGCGGACTTCCGCCTGCTGGACGATACCTCTCTTGATCTGGTGTGCGTCGCTGGTCCCACACGGCCGCGCGAGCCGGTGGTGGCCCAGCTGCGCAGCCGCAGCGAGATCGCCAACAGCGGAATTGTCAGCTGGCGGCTGATCAACATGCTGAGCCTGAACTATCTCGGTCTCGTCGAGCGTGGCGGCGGCAAGAACGCCGGAGCGCTGCGCGAGATGCTGTCCCTGTTCGCCGACCAGTTCGACGACGCCACGGAACGCAAGATCCGCGGCGTGCGTAGCATCGAGAGCCGGCCGGTGGTGCGGCGGGTCCGCGAGCGCACCGGCAGTGGCGCAGCGCGCGGCCTGGAGATCACGGTTACTCTGGACGAGAAGGCATTCGAAGGCAGCGGCGTTTTCTTGCTCGGGGCCGTGCTGGAGCGCTTCTTCGCCGACTATTCAGGCTTCAACACCTTCACCCAGACGGTCATCTCGACGCCGGAGCGCGGCGAGATCATGCGGTGGCCGCCGCGCATGGGCACGCGGAGACCGCTATGACGCTGATCGACCGGATGAAGGCGGAGCCCTGGAAGTTCGACTACTTTCATACGCTGCGACAGCTCGAGCGCAACAATCCGGATCGACCGCGGATCGGCGACAGCGCTGCGCGCCGCGACGAGTATGTCGACCTCGGTCAGGTCCCTTATCTGGAATTCCCCGCCTCGAATCTCGCGGCGGTCGACGACCGGGACGGCCGGCTCAGGATACTCGTCAAATTTCTCGGACTCTTGGGGCCACAGGGCGCGCTGCCGCTTGCCACCACCGATGAAAGTCTCGGCTGGTCATTGATGCGGGATGATGCCTTCCCGCGCTTTCTCGACCTCCT
Organism: Bradyrhizobium ingae; assembly: GCF_055791185.1. Taxonomy (NCBI): domain Bacteria; kingdom Pseudomonadati; phylum Pseudomonadota; class Alphaproteobacteria; order Hyphomicrobiales; family Nitrobacteraceae; genus Bradyrhizobium; species Bradyrhizobium ingae. The sequence continues at coordinate 114,112 of NZ_JBVUBB010000022.1, read as the reverse complement.
CAACGGACGCTTCCTGCAATTGTTCTTTCGCGCCTGGGCCGATGCGCGGCCGATTGCGCAGCACGACCGGCCGGCGGAAGATCGCTTCATCGCCTATGTCGGCTCCTTCGCTGGCCTGGGCTCCGACGTCTTCACCGATCGAGACACCGTACCGGACATGGCGAAGCTCAGCTTCGCCGGGCTGGTCGCGCCGAGGGCAAAATGTGCATCACGGCTGACGCGACTGCTGCAGGGGCTGTTCGACGTCAAGGTCGAGATCGATGAGTTTGTCGGCTCCTGGCTCTCGTTCGACCCAAGTCACTGCAGCCGGCTCGGCGGGACGCATGCCAGGCTTGGCCAGGATGCCCTTCTGGGTTCGCGCGTGTTCAGCGTCGAGGACAAGATCAGGGTTCGAGTCTTCGTGAAAAATTTTGCCCAGTACGAGCAGTTCCTGCCGACCGAGACTCGCAACTTGTCGGAGCCGCTGGCGGACGCCGTCTTCTTCTATATCGGCGACGAACTCGAATGGGAGGTGGAGCTCGCCATTCCTGCGGGCGAGGTCGTCCCGGTCAGGCTCGGACAGAGCGGACGCCTTGGGTGGACCACCTGGATGTCGCCGAACTGGACCTCCACTGAAGAATATCGCCGCGATGCGCGCTTTCAGCTCGGCGAACGCTTGAGGGCCCGTCGGAACGCCGAAGCGATTTGAACCTATCCACCGCGCGGATCGCCTAACTCCATGGGATTCGAGGCAATTTCCGCCAGGTCCCGGGCTTCCGCGGCGGAATTGAGCAGGAGGTGCCGCAGTGACCGACATCAGCATTGAAGCCGTAACGGGCAAACTGAACCGGGCCGGCTACGACGCCTTCATCCAGGCACTGCGCCACGCCAAGAGCGCCGGCAACCGAAACGTCGAACTCGCGCACTGGCTGTTTCATATCCTGCAGCAGGAACGCAACGACCTCAGCCTCACGGTGGATCATTACAAGCTGGACCGGTCGCGGTTGTTGTCGGACCTCGCCGGCGTCATCAATGGATTTCGCAAGAACGAGACCGACATGCCGGGCGTCGCCAATGCGGTCATCGATCTCCTCGATCGGGGCTGGCACTATGCCACACTCTTCTTCGGCGAGACCCAGATCCGCACCGGCCATCTGCTGGTGGCAGGACTGAAATCGAACGACATCCGTCGGACGCTGAACAACCTCTCGCAGGAATTCGCCAAGATCAACGTCGACGCACTCGCCGCCGAGCGCCGCGCCGTCTGGGCCGGATCCGACGAGGAGACCATGCGTCCGATGGACGGCTCGGGTTTGGTCGGCGCTGGCACGGAGGGCGCGGACCAGGCCGGTCCCAAGGGGACGACACCGCTCGACCGGTTCTCCCAGGATCTCACCGCCAAGGCCAAGTCGGGTCAGATGGATCCGATCCTCGGCCGGGACGAAGAAATCCGCCAGCTGATCGACGTGCTGATGCGCCGGCGGCAGAACAACCCAATTCTCACCGGCGAAGCCGGCGTCGGCAAGACAGCGGTGGTCGAGGGCTTCGCCCAGCGCATCGCCGCGGGCGACGTGCCGCCACCGCTGCGCAATGTGAGGCTCTGTGCGCTCGACATCGGCCTGATGCAGGCCGGCGCCTCCATGAAGGGCGAGTTCGAGCAGCGCTTGCGTTCGGTCATCGACGAGGTTCAGAGCTCACCTACCCCCATCATCCTGTTCATCGATGAAGCCCATACGCTGATCGGCGCCGGCGGCGCGGCCGGCACCGGCGATGCGGCCAATCTCCTGAAACCTCCCCTCGCTCGCGGCACGCTGCGTACGATCGCCGCCACCACATGGGCCGAATATCGCCAGTACATCGAGAAGGACCCCGCGCTCACCCGGCGCTTCCAGCCGATCCAGATCGATGAACCTGATGTCGAGACCTGCTGTATCATGCTGCGCGGACTTCTCGGCCCGATGGAAAAGCACCACGGTGTTCGCATCTCGGATGCTGCGATCGTTGCAGCAGTCAACCTGTCGCACCGTTACATTCCTTCCCGACAATTGCCGGACAAGGCGGTCAGCCTGCTCGACACCGCATCGGCGCGAGTCGCCATCAGCCAGAGCGCGACGCCGGCCCTGATCGAGGATGCCCGCGTTGCGATCACCGCTCGGGAGGCCGAGAGATCCGCGCTCGTCAGCGACGGCGATCTCGGGATCGAGGACAACGAGCGCATTGTCGCGATCGACAGCGACATCGCGGCACTGAAGACAAAGCTGGCCGGCCTCGAAGCCGACTGGGCTTCGGAGCAGGAGCTCGTCAAGGACATCCGCAGCATTCGCGACATCCTGTCCGAGCCCAAGGAAGGCGATGATCCGGCTGCCAGGCGCGCAGAACTGCGCGGCAAGTTCGAGACTCTGGAGGGGATCAATCCGGAAAAGCGGATGGTCTATGCCCATGTGGACCAGCAGTCGGTGGCGTCCGTCGTGTCCGACTGGACCGGCATCCCGGTCGGCCGGATGATGCGGGACGAGATCGAAACCGTGCTGAAGCTGCCGGAGATTCTCAACCGCCGCGTCGTCGGCCAGTCCCATGGGCTGACGATGATCGCCAAGCGAATTGAGACCAGCCGCGCCAAACTGGATAACCCTTCAAAGCCGATCGGCGTCTTCATGCTGGCCGGACCTTCCGGAGTGGGCAAAACCGAAACTGCCCTTGCGCTTGCCGAGACCCTCTACGGCGGCGAGCAGAACATGATCACGATCAATATGTCGGAGTTCCAGGAGGCCCATACCGTTTCGACCTTGAAAGGCGCACCGCCCGGCTATGTCGGCTATGGCGAGGGCGGTCGCCTCACCGAGGCCGTCCGTCGCAAGCCTTATAGCGTTATCCTGCTCGACGAGGTGGAGAAGGCCCATCCTGACGTCCATGAGATCTTCTTCCAGGTGTTCGACAAGGGAATCATGGAGGACGGCAACGGGCGACGGATCGACTTCAAGAACACCTTGATCATTCTGACCACCAACGTCGGCACCGATCTGATCATGGGCCTGTCGCGCGATCCAAAATATCGCAACGAGCCGGAAGAGCTTGCAAAGATGCTGAGGCCGGAATTGCTGAAGGTATTTCCGGCCGCGCTCCTCGGACGCATCGTCTCGATCCCCTACTTCCCCCTGTCGGACGAGATGCTCGCCGGAATCGTCCGGCTGCAACTCGACCGGATCGCGCGGCGCCTTCGCGACAACCACAATGCGGCCCTCGGCTACGACGATGCGGTCGTCGAGCACATCGTGTCACGTTGCAACGATCCGGATTCCGGCGGACGAATGATCGACAACATCATCACCAACACGCTGCTGCCGGAGCTGTCGCGCGAATTCCTCAGGAAATCGCTCGCCAAGGAGGAAGTTAAGCAGGCGCGGGTCTCGATCGAGAACGACAAATTTGCATATTCGTGGAATTGATGACGATGAACATTCAAACCGAGCATCGCCACCCGACCACCGGCCCCACACCGTACGACGAGGTCTACTACCCCGGCCACGTCTATGGGCTCACTCATCCGAACCATCTCGCAACCATTGCTGCCGTCTACGGCATGCAGCCGGCTCCGGTCGAGCGCTGCCGGGTGCTGGAGCTCGGCTGCGGAGTTGGCGGCAATCTGTTGCCGATGGCCTTTCAATATCCGAACAGCGAATTCATCGGTGTCGACCTGAGCGGCGTGACGATCGAGCGCGGCCAGCGGAATATCGCTACATTGGGCTTGAGCAACATCAAGCTGCTGCATTGCGACATCATGAATGTCGACGCCAATTTCGGGAAGTTCGACTACGTCATCGCACACGGCGTGTATTCATGGGTGCCGCCGGCGGTGCGCGAGAAGATGATGATGATCTTCAAGCAGAACCTGGCCCCGCGCGGAATCTGTTATGTCAGCTACAATGCGCACCCGTTCTCGCATCTTCGCGACATGGTCCGTGACATGATGCGGTATCACACCCGCCATCTCACCGGCATGAAGGAGAAGGTAGGACAGGCCCGCGCGATCCTGAAGTTCCTGAGCGACGGCTCGAAGGCCAACTCGGTTCACGGAGCGATCATGCGCGACCAGTGCAATCGCGTTCTCAAGGCCCCCGACGAGTTGTTGTTTCACGATGATCTCGACGAGGGCGCGACCGCCTTCCTGTTGCACGAGGTCGTCGAGGACGCAGGCCGCCACGGCCTGCAATATCTGAGCGACGCTGATTTTTCACGACGCTATCTTGCCGGCTACTCCGAGGATGTTCGCGCGACGCTGCAGCGCTTCCCGGAGAGTGAGTTCATGGCGCGCGATCAGTATCAGGACTTTATCGACGGCAACGGCTTTCGGCGTACTTTGCTCTGCCACGACAGCGTTTCGCTCTCCCGCCAGATCGACGTCGATTTCGTCACCAGGTTCCATTTGCTGAGCACAACCAGTCCGGTCGATCCAGACGCCTGCCTGACCGACGAGTCCGCGATGGAATTCGAGAACCAGGACGGCAGCAGGGTCACGGTGACCAATCCGCTTCTGAAGGCTGCGCATCTGTGTCTCGGCCGGGCCTGGCCGCGCGCATTGTCATTCGGCGAACTGCTTGATGACGCCCGCGCGCTGCTTGGCGGCCGGCAGGCGGATGATGACCAGCGGGTGCTAACGGAAGCGATGTTCATCCTGGCTTGCAGCGGCGAGGTTGCTTTCCTGTTATCACCACCCTTTCTCTTGAAGGAGGTTTCCGACCGCCCGCAGGCAAGCCTGCTCGCACGGAAGCAGGCGCAAACAGGTCGGCTGGTCACCAACCTCCTCCATCAAACGGTGCAGTTGGAGGACGATCGCACCCGGGATTTTCTGCAGTTGCTCGACGGTGCCCGGACCATCGACCAGATCATCGCAGAGATGACCGAAAGATTCGGCCCAACTACCCGGATCGACCAGACAGGTAGTGCCGGACACGCCACCGAGGCGCTGCTGCTGTCGACTCGCGAAAGCGTTCAACGTTCGCTTGGCATGGTTGGCAAGCTGGGCCTGTTGGTCGCCTGACGCGCCACGCGGCGTCGATCTCTGGAAGAAAGGGGTGCAAGCAGCAGGAAACTCTTGCCGCTTGTTAGGACGGATGCGGCCCCGTTACTCAGCCATCGTGGGTGTATTGCTGGCCCAGGAGCCAACCGGTGAGAATGCCGCCCGGACCGCTGGCATAGACTGGATCAAAGCCGACACCGGCGCGCAGCATCCGCCATTCATGCTCGCCGACCCAGGGAATTCCAGGATCGCCCTTCTGATATTGCGATAGCAGCGTTCGGGCAACCTCCGCGGCATTGGCGTAGATCGGACCGTTGGCCCAACGAGGTCGCGGCAGGCCTGTCATGCGGCAATAGAGCGCAGTACAGACGTAGGCGGACGCCTCTTCCGCATTGCCGTCGAGGCCGGTGCGCAACAGATCGTAGGCCGCATGCAGGGCCTCGTGGACGATATAGGCCTCGTCCATCCGCCCCGTCGCCGACACGACCTCGAGCGTGTTCGCTGCAACCGCTGTGCCGTCCGCTCGCGTTCGCGCGACATCATTATATTGCGCGGCGACGCCTGCCGCGAGATCGGTCGGAACCCTGACGGTGACCTGCCCCAATCGGATCGCGCGCGCGACGTGATGGAATGTTTGCGGTGCAATCGTCACGTGGCTGCCACGGATCGGAAACCGAAAGCGGATACGCGCGACCGCCGGGCCGTTGAGGACGTCTAGTACTCTACTCCGCAGCGACATCGGTTCGCACTCGCTGTTGACACCACCCCGCGAATGGTTGTCGACGCGTCCAGTCAGGAGGTTCAAGTGAGCTCCACGTCGATATGACGGGAACTCGACCGGTCGACAGCATCATTCGGCGATCCGGCAGTGAACCCGGACCAGCCCGGGTCAGACCAACCAGAGATTAGTCTTGACTCGGAGGGCGGCCCCGTGACGACCACCAACCCGACGACGACCGACACCTACCGGAAAATCGCGGCGCGACTAACCATGTTTCGGCCGCAGATCGACTTGGCGAACTACTTCGCGGGGCCCAATCCCGATGTGCGCCTCTACGACGAAAAGCCCTACATCCGAAACCAACTCGAGAAGTACGGCGTCGCTGCAGCGACGAACACGCTCGATGGCGTCACATTCCTGCCGAAGAATTGGGAAGACCTGATCAAGAAGCTGCGCATTGCCAAGACGCCGGACGGCTTCGACGCCTTCGCCGAAGGTCAAAGCCCGGAGAAACCGTCGCATTGGGCCCTCGATCTGTCGATGGGCGCGACGATCGGCAAGGGGTTTCGAGAGATCTGGCGCCCAACGCTGTCCGACAGGCCACTTTCAACGCGGGACCTGCCGGGCCGGCACGGCTTCGGGCTTGGACGCGACCGCGGGCAGTGGAGCGACGCCTACAGTTCGCAATTCGGCAAGGACCCGCAGCCGCAAGACATCACCTCGCTGCATTTCGCGGTAGCTCCCGATCGGGTGAACGTTCACATCGATGAAACGGGCTTCGTGTTCGAGGGCGCGGACGGTGCACTCACGGTCGGGCCGAACTTCGCGCACCACGCCGGAAATGAACTGTTCTTGAAAACCATCCTGCCACTGCCGCGTTGGGCGGCCGAACACATCGACCTGATCCTTCCGAACAGCGCGAACGACTTTTCGCGCCTGGGCATATCGGTCGACATGTATCGGCGCAAGGACTTGCGCGTCACGGTGACCGGCTCCTGCGGAATCTTCGGCGGGTTCGAGTGCTCGGGAACGGTCAGCATCAGTGGAACGCACGACCTGTTCGGTTCGAAGAAGGGCACGCGCTGACGCGGATCGAATTTCACTCGGACATCCTGTCGTGCACGTGCACATGCGCCTGAGCCGTGGCTGTCCCGGAGGAGTTGCTCACACTACCTGATGAGATTTTCCGCGGGCCCCGACGTATGCGCCCGATGCTTGCGGGCCGAACTGGCCCCCGCGGCTTATTGACAGCGCCAACCGTACGACCTAGCGTACCCTGGTATACTAGGTATACCAATGTCCCCTCAGCTCAAACGATCGCGTCTCTTTGAGCAGGTTGTCGGTATCCTCGAGCAGAGGATACGCGATCGGGAATTGGTGGCCGGTGTCGAGCTGCCATCAGAACGTCAGCTCATGGCGGAGTTTGGCGTCGGCCGAACAGCGATCCGCGAGGCACTGTTTCACCTGCAGCGCGCAGGACTTGTTGATCTCCGGGCGGGTTCGCGGGCACGGGTCACAGCCCCCAATGCTGAAGCCGTCATGACGTCACTGTCGAGCAGCGCCAAATATCTGCTCTCCGATGACGACGGCATTCGTCATTTCCAGGATGCTCGCGCTCTCTTTGAGACCGGCCTCGCACGTGATGCAGCACGCAACGCCACCGCAAAGGACATCCGCTACCTGAGCGATGCGCTTGATACGAACTACAAGTCGATTGGCGACGTCCAACGCTTTGAGGACTCGGATATAACGTTTCACTACGCGATAGCCACGATCCCCAAGAATCCCATCTATGTGGTCATGCACCGAGCCATCATCGATTGGCTCGTCGACCAAAGACGCGTGACGCTCAGCTATCCCGGACAGAACCGGGTCGCCTTCGACGCGCACGTCGCGATCTTCGAAGCGATCAAGGCACACGATCCCGAGCTTGCCGATGCCCGCATGCGCTCGCACCTCGATCAGGTTGGCAAGCTCTACTGGAAGGTCCGGAGGGCGGGCAAATGAACGGTTCGTGGTCATCGTCAAGCTCAAGCCAATGCCAGCCGCGATGGTGCAAGCTCATCGCGCCGACCTGAACAAGAACGTTGACTGGGGTTGATCCAACTTCGAGGGATCGATCAACAGTTGCCAGACGGGAGGATGAACAATGGTTCGTGCCGACCTCAAGCAAATGACCCGCGCGGCCGAGGCCAAGCTTGGTCATTTCATCGTCGAGTTTGCCACTCCGGGAATTGGCCATATCCTCAAACAAGCCGGCTGCGATTTCGCGCTTTTCGACCTGGAGCATTCGGGCTTCGGCTTCGAAACCGTCAAAAGTGCTCTACGCTATTTTGAAGCCGCAGGATTGCCGGCCATCGTCCGTGTGCCTTCAAAGGAATATCACCACATCGCGCGCGCCTGCGACGCGGGTGCGGAAGGGATCATGATCCCGATGGTCAGCACCGCCGCAGAAGCAGAAGCTGTCGTCAACTGCATGAAATATTATCCGGACGGGCGACGTGGCGTTGCCTTGAGTATTGCCCATGATGCCTATGGGCAGGGTCCGGTGCCCGAGAAGCTTGCGGCGGCCAACGAGCGGACAACGCTGTTCTGCCAGATCGAGACTGCTGAAGGCGCCAAAAATGCCGACGCGATTGCCGCCCTCGGCGGCGTCGACTGCCTGTGGGTCGGTCATTTCGACTTGTCAGTATCACTTGGCATCCCCGGCCAGTTCGACCATCCGAAATTTCTGAAGGCGGTCGAGCAGACGATTGCGGCTGCCAAGAAGCACAAGAAAGCGCTGGGCCGCCTTGTGCCGACCACCGAGGTCGGCATAGCGCTCTACAAGCAGGGCTTCGATTTTTGCTGCTATTCGGGCGATGTGTGGGTGCTTCGGGATGCTCTGGCCGCCGCAATCACCACCCTGCGGAAAGGATGCATGACATGAACGCATCGTTCCGTGTTGCCCTTTCGGGCGATTTCAAGAAGGCCGACGGCTCGGCCGTCTACCCCGATTTCGATCTGAAGCCTCTGCTGGAGGCCCCCGGCGTGGAAATGGCCTATTTGGATAATGCCAACCCTCTGCGCAGCAGCGACCTTGAAGACTTCGACGCGCTTATCCTGCTGGCTCACCGCTTTGCGCCCGAAAGCGCACCGAAAAGCGGCAGGCTCAGCATCATCGCCCGCTTTGGCGTTGGTTATGACACGGTGGACGTTCCGACCTGCACCGCCGGCGATATCGCGTTGGCGATCACGCCGGACGGCGTCCGCCGGCCCGTCGCTGTGTCGATCATGACCTTCATCCTCGCACTCGCGGGAAAGCTGATGGTCAAGGACAAGCTCACCCGGCAGGGTCCAGAAGGCTTTGCGGCCCGCGGCGAGCATATGGGTTTTGGCCTGGTCGGCAAGGTGCTCGGCTCGATCGGGATCGGCAATATCGGGGCCGAGTTGTTTCGGCTCGCCAAGCCGTTCGACATGAAATTCATCGCTCATGATCCACTTGGGGACACCAAGCTGGCGGCCACGCTGGGCGTCGAACTCGTCGCTCTCGACGACGTGTTCGCCCGCGCCGACATCGTTACGATGAACTGTCCGCTGACGGCCGAGACGCGCCATCTCGTGAACGCCGGCCGTCTCGCCCTGATGAAGAATACCGCCTTCTTCATCAATACCGCGCGCGGATCGATCGTCGATCAGAGGGCACTCACGGATGCTCTGGCGAAAGGCCGGATCGCTGGCGCGGCCCTCGATGTGTTCGAGCAGGAACCGACCGATCCGTCCGATCCTCTTTTCGCGCTCGATAACGTCATCGCAACGCCTCACGCACTGTGCTGGACCGATCAGTGCTTCGCCGGAAATGGTGCAGCCGATATCAGGGCTGTACTCGACATTCAGCACGGACGAATCCCGCGCGGTATCGTCAATCGCGCGGTCCTCGAGAAACCGAATTTCCAGCGCAAACTGCAGGAGTACAACCGCCAATTTGGAAATTGAAAATTCCTCGCCGCAAACGAGCGAGGGACATTTGAAATATCAATCAAGGAACGGGAGGACACGATGATCAATAGACGTGATTTCGGAAAGATCAGTCTCGGTGCCGGCCTCGTTGCGACCATGGAAAGGCCGGCATGGGCCGCGTCGGCTGCCGACACCGCCGTCAAGGCAGCGCAGCAATACAAGGGACGCACGATCACGATTGTCTGGGAGGCAGGGCTTCAATCGCTCGATCCCACTCACTTCTCCGGTCCGAAGTGGAAAGAGTTGACCGGGATGGACGTGAAGGTGGTCGAGGTCGCAACTGCCGAGATGTTCACCAAGATCATGCAGGACTACAAATCGGGAGCCGGCGCCTATGACGCTCTCAACGTGATTCCCGCCTGGATGCCCGACCTTGCCCAGGCCGGCGCGCTCGAGGTGCTTGACCCCTATGTCGAGAAATACGGTTACGCCTCTGAGCTGCAGACGATTGCGCCGACCTACCGCGACAACCAGATGAAAGTTGGCGGCAAGATTTATGGCTTCCCCGACGATGGTGACGTCTTCCTGATGTACTACCGGCGCGACCTCTTCGAGGATCCGGCCGTGCAGAAGGCCTTCAAGGAGAAGACGGGCAAGGATCTCGCGGTACCGAAGACCTGGGCGGAATTCGATGTCGTTGGAGCTGGTCTTACGGATGTCCTGAAGGACAAGGGCATCTACGGCGCCTCCTTCTTTCGGCAGCCTCCTTACGCGATGTACATGTTCGAGGAACGCTTCCGCAATGAGGGCGGCAAGTTCTTCGACGCTGACACCATGAAGGCCACGATCAACTCCGATGTCGGCGTCAAGGTCTTCACGGACATGCGCAACGAGAACAAGTTCATGCCGCCAGGCGTGGAGCAGTTCGGCTTCGTGGAAAATCTCGCGACTTTCCTGCAAGGCCAGTCGGCCATGACCATCTCCTGGCCACCCTATGGGCGCTGGGCCGAGGGCTATGGTACGGATCAGGAGGCACTGAACTGGGTCCCCAAAACAGCCATCGCAGGCAAGGTGGGGTACGCCCTACCGCCGGGAGGACATCCCGAGCTCGCTGCAGGCTTCGCGTTGTCGATATCGTCCACCTCGAAGAACAAGGATGCCGCCTATCTGTTCATCCAGTGGCTCAACAGCGAAGATGTGAGCCGTCAGCGGGTTCAGCTTCCCTATACGCTACGCGATCCGTTCCGCGACTCGCACTATGCGGATCCTGGCTATCTCGCACTGTGGCCAAACGCCAAGGACTATCTGGCGGCCTTGAAACAGGCCTCGCAGACGGGCCTTCTCGATCTGTCGCTTCTGCAAACCGACAAATATGAGGAAGTCTTGCGCCAGGCGATTTCGAAGCTGTGGGCGGGCGACGATCCGAAGACGATCCTCGATGCAGCAGCAACCCAGTGGAACGACATTACGCAGAAGATCGGCACCGACAAGCAGAAGGCAGTCTATGCGGCCTGGGCCGCTGAGTCCGGCGCCTATCCGAAAACCTAAAGTACGCCGCTTCCTCTCCCGCCTTCCGGCGGGAGAGGCCTTCGCCCGCTGTCGACCACAGCACGAGATAAAGCGGAAGGGATCCCGACCTCAGCCATGGCCGCCATCGCTCATCCCGACCGCAACTTCAAGTACTGGCTGATCTCGCCGGCCATCTTCCTGCTTTTGCTGGTCGGCCTGTTCCCACTGATCTTCTCGTTGGTGGTGAGCTTCATGCGCGTCACCATGCTGGAGACCGACACATCCTTTGCCGGGTTGGTGAATTACGTCCAGCTCTTTCATGATGCGAGACTATGGCAGTCGCTCCTCCACACAGTGCTCATCATGGTCATAGCCCTGCCCATCGAGCTGCTGCTCGGCCTCGCCATGGCCTACCTGTTCCTCGACCGCTTACCCGGTCGCCAGTTCCTGGTTTCGCTGCTGGTGCTGCCAACAATCATCTCACCGATCGTCGCCGGCGCCACATGGCGGCTCCTGTTCGATAACCGCTATGGACCGATCAACCAGATCATTGGCTGGTTCGCCGGCCACCCTGTGCCGGCCCTGTGGACTGTCAATCCCGGTCTCGTCTATCCCGCCATCATCTTCTGCGAGATCTGGCAGTGGACACCATTCATGTTCCTGATCTTGCTCGCCGCCCTTTCCAATGTCGATCGCTCATTGACCGAGGCCGCGGAGATCGATGGAGCGCGGTTCTGGCGCAGCTTCCGCTATGTTGTCCTCCCCGCAATCTTTCCGGTCATGTCGGTCGCCATTCTGATCCGTGGCCTCGATCTCTTCCGCATCTTCGACATCATCTGGGCGCTCACGACGGGCGGCCCCGGCACCATGACCGAGACCATTTCCGTCTATACCTATATCCAGGGCTTCAAGCAGTTCGAGACGAGCTATACGGCGGCGATCGCGTTCCTTGTCATCGCGCTTCTCACCGTTATCGTGACCTGGGCCATTCGGCGCATGGGGCTGGCAAAATGAAAGGCGTACCGTTTCATCGCCGAAAGGAAACGAAGCTCGTCTTGCGCTATCTCATCGCGACGCTCCTCGTCGTCATATTCGTCTTTCCGATCTACTGGCTGTTTGCCATTTCGTTCAAGACGCCCGGCGAGATCTTCGCTTTTCCGCCGGTATGGTATCCGAAGAGCATCCAGTTCAACAATTATGCGGTCCTGTTCAAGGATGGCGACGCCAAAACAGTCGGCAACAGCCTGGTACTGTCTTCAGTGTCGACCTTCTTCGCCATGATCTTCGGCACCATAGCGGCCTACTCACTGGCGCGCTTCAAGACAGGCGGCGAAAACCTCAGCGTATGGATCGTATCGCAGCGCATGATGCCTCCCGTGGCCATCGCATTCCCGATCTTCCTCTTCTATGTCTGGCTCGGCTGGGTCGATACCTACATCGGACTCATCATCCTCTATACGGCGTTCAGCCTGCCTTATGTGATCTGGATGATGCGCGGCTATATCGAGGAAATTCCGCCAGAGCTTGAAGAGAGCGCCCTCATCGACGGCTGCAGCCGCTGGGAGGTCCTGTGGAAGGTGGTATTTCCGATGGCGCGCTCCGGATTGTTCGCCACCGCCGTTTTCACTTTCGTCTTTTCCTGGAACGACTTTCTGTTTGCGCTGGTCCTCACCCGCACCGAGGTCACGACCTACACGGTCCAGGTCACGCACTACTTTGGCGGCCAGTCGAACTTCTGGTCCAAGATCGCCGCGATGTCGGTGCTCGGGACCATTCCCGTCTTCATCACCGTGGCAACGCTGCAGCGCTATCTCGTCCGCGGCATATCCATGGGCGCAGTCAAGGGCTAGCTCGTGTCGGACCTGAAGATTACCGGACTCCACAAGCACTACGGAACCTATCACGCCGTCAAGGGAATCGATCTTGAGGTGCCATCGGGCGAATTCACGGTACTTGTTGGCCCGTCGGGTTGCGGCAAATCAACCCTGCTCCGCACTATCGCAGGACTCGAGGAAGCGAGCGCCGGAACGATCGAAATCGGCGGAAAGAACGTCACATGGGCCCGCCCGCGCGATCGCGACATCGCGATGGTGTTCCAGAATTACGCGCTCTATCCCTATCTCAACGTCTACGAAAATATTGCATTTGGCTTGCGAGCACGGAAGGTTGCGTCCACCCAAATAGACAAACGCGTAAAACGCGCCGCCGATATGCTCGGCATCGCGCAACTTCTCGACCGATTTCCACGGGAGCTTTCCGGCGGTCAGCGCCAACGCGTCGCGATCGGCCGCGCGATCGTGCGCGACGCGCTGCTGTTTTTATTCGATGAACCGCTGAGCAATCTCGATGCGCAGCTTCGCGACGACATGCGGGTTGAAATCAAGCGGCTTCATCAGGAGCTCGGCCGCACCATCATCTACGTCACTCACGACCAGATCGAGGCGATGACGCTTGCTGACCGTATCGCGCTGCTGAGAGACGGCACAGTTGAACAACTCGGCACGCCGCTCGATTTGTTCGATCGGCCCGCGACGCGCTTCGTGGCCGGCTTCCTCGGAAGTCCGAAGATGAACTTCCTTCCCGCCACCGTCGAAGCCGGTGAGGTGATCCTTCGCGACGGAACGCAGCTCCCCCTGCCCGCCGGGCGCAACGCGACTGATGGCCAAGCCGTCATCTTGGGACTCAGGCCCCAGCACATTGCCAAGGCGGGTCCGAACGCGGCGCCGGGGCACGTGCAATTGCTCTCCACCATAGAGCTCGTCCAACCGACTGGCTCGCGGGTGCAGGTCAACATGCCACTCGGCGGAATGAGCATAACCGCGGAATTCGGGGCTCACGAGGTCACCGCTCCCGGCGAACAGATTCGCATCGACATCGACATGACCCGCGCCGTTCTGATCGATCCACAAACCGACAAGGTCATTTGAGGAAGCTCCCATGGCCCAGAAGAAGCCGGCCCGCGCAATCAAGTTCTTCGGAACCGAAGCTCCGGAAGGCAAGCGTCGCGAATTGACCGCAGGTCCCATCTCGGCTGTCTTCGACAGCGGCGCCCTACGCTACATCCGCTACTACGGTGAAGAGATCCTGCGAGGAATCTCCTATATCGCGCGCGATAAGGACTGGGGCACCTATGCTCCGGCAATCGAAGACCTGAAAGTCCGCCAAACCAGGGATGGATTTGGGATCACCTATCAAGCCATTTGCAAGGACCAAGATCAGTCGATCCGGTATTCCGCCAAGATCGACGCAAGCAGCAATGGGACACTGAAGTTCTCGGCCGAAGGAACGCCCCTTTCTGATTTCCTCACCAATCGCACAGGGTTTGTGGTGCTGCATCCGCTCGCGGGAACCGTGGGCCGGCCGGTTGAAGTCGTGCACACGGATGGGAAGAGAGCCAGGCGTAAATTCCCGAAACTTATCAGCCCGGGTCAGCCCATCTTCGAAATCCGCTCACTCAAGCACGAGCCGTTACCGGGCGTTGCCGTGACCGTTCTCATGGAGGGAAACAAGTTCGAGATGGAGGATCATCGAAACTGGATGGATGCCTCCTACAAGACCTATGTGTGCTCCCTGCTCGATCCCTGGCCGTACACGCTGGAGAAGGGTGAAAGCTTCAGCCAGTCGATCACCCTCACGGTCTCAGGCAAACCACCGAAATCGAGAACAAGGACCTCGGCCGCCGGCACGACCATAACCCTAGCGGGCACGAAAGGTCGCATTCCGCAAATCGGCGTCGGCGTGCCGATGACGGAAGCCGCAGCGGCGCTCGAGGCCGTGGACCTCATCGCTGCCGCGAAGCCTCAGACGCTCGTTTGTCAGATCGACGGACGCCAGCAGGGACAGGAAGAGGCCGCTGCCGGTTATCGCGACCTGTCAAGGCAAACGGGCGCCCCGGTCACACTTGAAATCATTTTGCCGGCCAGGGAGTCGGCCGACAAGGAAGTGGCTGCGATTGCGAGCGCAGTGAATGCGGCCGGACTCACGCCAGCATCCGTGGTCGTCACTCAGATGCATGATCTCAAATCGTTTCAGCCCAACACACCCAGGCCCTGGGGACCCACCTACGAGGAAATGGCGATGGCGGCACGCGCCTCCTTCCCGGACGCAATGATTGGCGGTGGCATGCTCTCCTATTTCACCGAATTGAACCGCAAGCCCGCTCCCAAGGGCACGTTCGATTTCATCACACACACCGGCTGTCCCATTGTCCATGCGCCGGACGACATCTCGGTCATGGAGACGCTTGAAGCGCTTCCGTGGATTTTCACGTCAGCACGGGCCATGATCGGCAAGGCGCCGTATCATATCGGGCCGACCAGTATTCCATGTCGTGACAACCCCTATGGCGCAGCAGTTGCGCCAAACCCCGACAACAGGCGGGTCTGTCTCTCAGATGTCGATCCCCGCCAGCGCGGACTTTTCGCCGCCGCGTGGAACCTTGGCTATCTGTCAGCGGCGGCAAAAGCCGGCGTCAACGCCGTAGCTCTCGGCTCTGTCACCGGCGCGCAAGGGATGATCTATCGCAGAATGCCCCACGCCCAGCCGTGGTTCGACGGCAGCAACGCCAGAGTCTTCCCCACCTACCATGTGATTGCAGGACTTGCCGCTGCGAGCGGCGCAAGACGGATCGATACGGACTCGTCTGCAAAGCTTGCCACTGTTGCCTATCGCAACAAGGCCGGCGATGTGCTTTGGCTTGCCAACCTGGCGGGCGAGCCTCAGCGCGTCAAAATCAAGGGCTTCGAAGGCCCAGCCAGCGTCAATATTCTCGACGAAGGAAGTTTTGAAGCTGCCGTGCGAGATCCCGCTTGGCTCGACAGGGCCGGCACTTTCATCCGCAAGGTGGGCCGCTTTGAGCTGCCATCATATGGGATTGCCCGAGTCAAAAGCGGCTGATCTCCGATGCGCATCGATTTGAATTCGAAAGCTCGGCTATTCCACTGAGCTATCGCACCGGCCAAGCGAAACCGGCGCCTGCACTTGGACACCTTAATGTTCGACACGGTACAGGCGCCATCGCTCCGGCACGCCTTTGAGCTGGTGAACGCCGTGATCCTTGAAGCGGATTCCAGACTGCGACATCAGGTTCTTGACCGCGCTCGAGACCAGGACCTCGCCGGCGCGCGCCTTCGCGGCGACGCGCGTGCCGATGTGAAAGGCGAGACCGACCATTTCGCCCCCACTCACCGTGTACTCGCCCACATGCAACCCTACCCTGATCTCGAGCCCGAGCGTGCGCATGGCCTTTTGGATCGCGGTCGCGCAATTGACCCCGGCAGCCGGCGCCTTGAACGTCGCCAGCACTCCGTCCCCTGTCGTCACGACTTCCTTTCCGCGCGAAGTCTTCAGCTCTTTGCGCACGGCCGCATAATAGAGACCCATCACCTTTGTCCAACGCGCATCGCCGAGCTTCGCGGCTTTTTCCGTGGAGCGGACGATATCGACGATTAGGATCGTGGCGAGCGCCTGTTTGAGCTCGGTGCCGCGCTCGGCGGATCTGCGCGGGAGCGCAATGGGTCCGGCCAGCGGTTCGTAGCGATGACTGCGGCGACGCGCGATCGCGGCTTTTGCATAGACCTGGGCACGCTGCGCAGTACCGCAGCGAACTGTTTTCTCCCGCGGCGCAAGCGTCCAGTAAACCTTCCGCCCATCTCCAGCGCCATGGACCTCCACGGCGCCCCACTTCAGGAAAATCGTCGAGCCAACGCGCCGAACACACCACGCCTTTGACGTGTATCCGGACACGTTCGACTGATGGACACCGATGCGAAGGAATTTCGGCATGAACGTGAGGCCAATCGCAGGAGCGTTTGGACGAGCTAGCGGTAAAGCGTAGTCGTACAATCCTGCGTTTGCAACTGGACTGCCGATCGAAGATTAGCCAATGGCTCTTACGTCAATCCGATCTCAGCTTCGGCAGCGTGGCCTTTGCCGGGCCGATCAGCAAATCAATGGCATAGTTGATACTTTGCTTCAAGGCAGCCCGGCTACTGTGGCGACGGCCAGCTTCCGGCACATTCCCGCAAGTTATGATCTCCTGAAAACTTGCGATTGGACGCGAGCTCGGCGCACGAGATATCCCTCCCTGCGAAGCGCGACTTGCAATCCGTGATGGCGTCGATCCATCGCCAAACGCTTCCAAGGGGAGGAAACACGTGTCATCTCACGCTCACGCGGAGGGCAGCGAACGCGCGCCTCGTTCGCTGGAGGCGATGCTGAAGGCGATCGGCGTTCCGCTCGCCGTCGCCGTCGCCGCCGCCATTTGGTTCGCCCCGACGCCCGAATCGCTGTCGCTCCAGGGACACAAGGCTCTCGCGCTCTTCGGGTGTATTTTCGTTCTCTATTTGACCGAGGCCATACCGCTGGCGATCGCCAGCCTGATGGTCGTGCCTTTGGCTGTCCTGACGGGAACGGCCAACCTTCGGACGGCGCTCGACGGATTTTCGGCGTCCCCCGTGTATCTCATCGTCGGTGCCTTCATCCTCGCGACCGCCATGGTCAAGACCCGGCTGGCGGAACGCATCACCTATATCATTCTCGCGCGCTTCGGCAGTGCACCGACCCGGATCACTCTCGGCGTCACACTCGTCAATATCGCCCTCGCGTTTCTCGTTCCATCCTCGACGGCGCGTACCGCAATCCTGCTGCCGGAGTGCCTCAGCATCCTCACCATCTTCGGATCTGGAGTGCGCTCGCCGTTCGCCATCAATCTGCTTCTGACCCTGACGATGACGAATGCGACGATCGGCGCCGGAGTCTTGACGGCGACCGTGCCGAACCCCGTGACGGTCGAGTTCGTCGCGAAAGCAAGCGGCCACACCATCACCTATGCCGAATGGCTCCTTTATGGTTTTCCGCCCGCGCTGGTCATGACAATGTTCACCTGGTGGTTCATTCAACGTGTGTTTCCGCCGGAGTTCAAGGTTGGCCATGAGCAGGCCGACGCAAGGATTTCGCAGAATCTCGCCGCGATGGGCAAAACGTCTGCTGCCGAATGGCGCGCGCTGGCGGTTTTCATTTTTGTTACGGTGTTGTGGGCGACACAAGGGCTGACCGGACTCGACACGACGGTCGTCTGTCTTCTGGGCGCCTGTCTTCTGTTTCTGCCGCGCTTCGGCGTGATGGATTGGAGCGATGCCAACCGCGGCGTTTCCTGGCAGGTGCTGCTTATTGCGGGCGGTGGCGTATCGCTCGGAGACATTCTGTTGAAGACGGGCGCCGCCAACTGGCTCGCCAATTCGATCTTCCACGCGCTCGGTTTGGCCGGCGCATCGGCGCTGGTCGTCATCGTGGTCGTCATGTTCATCGTGCAATTCATGCATGTCATGTTCGTCGGGACCACGGCCATGGCGACGGCATTGTTGCCGATCATTCTGGCCATGGCGGGAACCGCGGGCGTCAATCCCGTCGCGCTTGCGCTGCCAGCCGGCATGATCATCGGCGGCTACCCGCTGCTCATGTTTTACAACACGCTGCCAAGCATTCTCGTCTATGGAACGGGGCGACTGCGGGTCGAGGATTTCCCGAAAGTCGGCATCGTCGTCTGCACCGTCGCCTGCCTCCTTTACTCCCTGTGCGCCGCGACGTGGTGGCACTGGCTCGGACTCGTCTGATCTGTCAGGCTCCCACCCTTTCTCCGGAGAAAACATATGACATTGCCACTCGCCGGCATTCGCATTCTCGACCTTTCCAACGTGCTCGCCGGTCCGTTCTGCGGCTATCACCTGGCGCGTCTCGGCGCCGAGGTGATCAAGGTCGAGAATCCCAAGGGCGGCGACCTTGCACGCCGCCTCGGCGCCGATCCCGCGATGGCGAAGGACCTCATGGGCTTGTCGTTCGTCGCGGTGAACGCCGACAAGCAATCGGTCGCCGTCGATTTCAAGGCCGACGAAGGCAAGGAGATATTCCTCCGTCTCGTCGAGAAGGCGGACGTCGTGCTCGAGAACTTCCGCCCGAAGGTCATGGAAAGGTTGGGACTCGGCTATGAGGTGCTCGCAAAGCGCAATCCGCGGATCATCTACTGCGCGATATCCGGCTTCGGACAGGACGGCCCCTGGGCGGGACGGCCGGCCTACGATCAAATCGTTCAGGGACTGTCGGGCGTCATGAGCGTGACTGGGGATGCCCAAACCGCGCCGTTGCGCACCGGATTTCCAATCGCCGATACGATCGCGGGTCTCACGGCCTCCTTCGCGATTGCCGCCGCACTCGTGGAACAGCGACAGACGGGTCGGGGCCGGCGCATCGACGTCTCGCTGCTCGAGGCAACCCTTGCTGCGATGGGATGGGTGGTCTCCAACCACCTGAACGCCAACGTCGATCCTCAGCCGATCGGCAACGAGAATTTCACCGCCGCACCGTCCGGAACGTTCGCTACGGGTTCCGGACCGCTGAACATCGCGGCAAACGAGCAGAAGCAATATGAGGCGCTTTGCGACATCGTCGGCAGGCCCGAGTTGAAGTCCGACCCGCGTTTCCGCGAGCGTCAGTCAAGGAAAGATCATCGCGCAGCTCTGAAACTGGAGCTCGAAGTCGCCCTCGCCGCCAAATCTGCAGCCGAATGGGAGACGCTCTTCAATGCGAAAGGCGTTCCGGCAGGCTGCGTTTTGAGCGTGCCGCAGGTGCTGAGGGAGGAGCAAGTGGTCGGCCGGAAGTTCGTGGAAAGCCTGAAGGCCAAGGTGTCAGGTGGCCAGACGATGCGCGTCACCCGCCCGGGCTTCCGGCTCGAGACGGACTATCCCGAGCCGACGCCGCCGCCGAGCCTTGGACAAAACACCGAGCAATGGCTCAAGCAGCTCGGCTTCAAGGACGACGAGATCCAGGCGTTCGGCCAGCGCGGCGTAGTCGCCTTCAACAACCAACCGAGCGTCGCGGAAACCAGCAAGATGCCCGATCTGAAGGCGCGCGCCGAGACATCGAGCACTTGAAGCGCAATCGAGGAGAGACGTCATGACCGAACCAGCATCCGCGGACCTTCTGCAAAAGGCGACCCAATGGTGGTCAACAGAAATTATCGACATGAAGCCCGGTGTCATCCGGTTTCGCGGATTTCCGATCGAGCAACTGATCGGCCGCGTGTCGTTTCCACAGATGATATGGCTGATGCTGAAGGGTGATTTGCCGTCTCCGGAGCAGGGAGCTCTTCTGGAAGCAGCTCTTGTTGCCGCCGTGGACCACGGTCCTCAAGCGCCGTCGATTGCGATCGGACGGATGGCAGTGACCTGTGGCCTGCCTCTGAATGGTGCGATGGCGTCTGCGATCAACGTGCTGGACGACGTGCACGGTGGCGCCGGCGAGCAATGCATGGAGCTTTATGCCGACATCGCGCGTCGCCAAGACGCGGGCGTGGAAGCGGAAGCCGCCATCGAAGCGGGTCTTGATGCATTTGTCGCCGCGAACGGTAAGATCGTGCCCGGGTTTGGACATCGTTTTCATCCGGTCGATCCTCGGTCCCCTCGACTTCTCGAACTCGTCGACGCCGCACGAACCAACAATGTCGTTTCTGGACGCTTCGCCGCGATCGGCCGCGGGGTCGAAGGCCTGATGCAACGGCGCAAGGGTCGAAAAATTCCCATGAACATCGACGGTGCGACCGCCGTGATCTATTCGGAGCTCGGCTTTTCGCCCGCATTGGGGCGCGGCCTGTTCATCCTGTCCCGTTCGGTCGGCATTCTCGCACATGCATGGGAGCAATCGCAGCAAGGTGGTCGGATCAAGGGACCAATGCCGCCCGGAATCCCGTATCGCTACACGGGGCCCGCTCCTCGGGACTTCGTCAAGTGACCCAGTCGAAGAACGAAGGCAGTGGCTTCGCAGGTCAGTCGGGAGGTGGAAACTATCTCGCCGTGCGGCCCGATTGGCTTGCGCGCGGCTCGGAGGAAGCACTCGAACCCGAACTGCCGATCATCGATGCCCATCATCATCTCTGGGACAGGCAGAGCTGGCGATATTTGTTCGACGAATATGTCGCCGACATTGCCGCTAGCGGTCACAACGTCACTGCAAGCGTCTTCATGCAGTGCCAGGCCATGTACCGAGCCGACGGACCGACCTC
Organism: Bradyrhizobium ingae; assembly: GCF_055791185.1. Taxonomy (NCBI): domain Bacteria; kingdom Pseudomonadati; phylum Pseudomonadota; class Alphaproteobacteria; order Hyphomicrobiales; family Nitrobacteraceae; genus Bradyrhizobium; species Bradyrhizobium ingae. The sequence continues at coordinate 92,893 of NZ_JBVUBB010000022.1, read as the reverse complement.
CATGCGGGTCGTCGGCGAAACTGAATTCGTCAACGGCGTCGCGGCCATGAGCGCCAGCGGCAACTATGGCCCGCGGCGCCTTTGTGCCGGCATTGTCAGTCATGCCGATCTGCGTCTGGGAGACCGGGTGACGCCGGTGCTGGAAGCGCACATCACCGCCTCACCACGCCGATTTCGCGGTATTCGTCATATTACAGTCTGGGACGCGGACCGAAGCCTGATGAACCCGCTCAGTGCGGGCCCCCCTGGACTCTTGCGCGATGATTCCTTCCGGGCGGGGTTTGCGCGGCTCGCGCCGCTGGGGCTCGTCTTCGACGCATGGCTGTTCCATCCCCAAATCCCCGAACTCACGGAACTCGCGCGAGCCTTCCCGCAAACGACGATCGTCCTCGATCATCTCGGCGGCATCGTCGGAATCGGGGCCTACAAAGACCATCGCGACGAGATTTTCACGGAATGGTCACGCTCGATCCGCGATCTCGCAAGATGCGAGAATGTTTGCGTGAAGCTTGGTGGCTTGGGCATGCGGATCAACGGCTTCGACTTCGAGACGAGAGAAACACCGCCCACTTCGGAGATCCTCTGCTCGGCATGGCGGCCGTACATCGAAACCTGCATCGAAGCATTCGGGCCGGAGCGATGCATGTTCGAGAGTAATTTCCCGGTCGACAAGGGCTCCTCCGGCTACGGATCGGTGTGGAACGCGTTCAAGCGTCTCACACGCCAGGCGAGCAGTGGCGATCGGACCAATCTGTTCAGCGGGACTGCCGCGCGCGTTTATGGATTGGCTCTACCTGACTGACGATGATTCCTGACACGGCGGCCGGAGCATCCGCCACAGCCGGCAGCGACGCCTGTTCAAGGAAGTCGCGTCCTTTGGATTTGAGCAGCGTGATGACCCGTTGGGCGGCAGGGGAAAGATAGCCGTCACGGCGGGTCACGAAGCCGAGCGGCCTTCTCATGGTGGTCGTGTCGATCATCAATCGATCAAGCTGGCTACCCAGTCGCAGCGGATGAAGGTTTCGCGTCGACGTAAAACTGAGCAGGGCCGTATCTGCGATCAGCTTGGGCAGAGTCGTAATCGAGTTGGTCTCGATCTGGACGACCGGAGATGGCAGGCCATGAGCCTCGAATATGTTGTCGATCCACTGACGCATTGCGACGGTTCGAGCCGGCAAAACCCATTTCGACGCGACGAGATTCTGGATGGTGAGCGGCTTGCCGCATAACGGATGATTTTTGGCCGCAACGACAACCACTTCGTCGATACCGAACGCCTCGTGCCTGAACTCTTGCTCGTCTGACGGAAGTATCGGTCCGATCGCCAGATCCAGGGTCCGCTCGCGAAGAGCCGTCCTGACCACGCCGCTCATGCCGATCTGGATCTCGATCGCCAACCCAGGTGCATCGGCGATGATGGCGCGGCATATCTGTGGAAGCAGATATTCACCCATCGTCGCGCCGCAGCCGATGCTGACGTGTCCGGCAGCACCGGCCGCGAAATCGGTGACCTCCCGCAACGATTCCTCCATCGCCTCGCGCATACGTCGGGCACGTGCGAGAAGGACTTCGCCGACTCGCGTGAGCGCGATTCCGCGCCCCGTCCGCTCGAACAGATCAGCCCCCACGGCCTCTTCGAGACGCTGGATGCATTTCGTCAAAGCCGGTTGCGTACGCCCAAGCTTGTCAGCGGCCCGCCCCATATGACCCAGATCCGCAATCACCTCAAAGTATGCGAGGTCGCGAAGGTCCATTTCTTCCTCCCGGTTATCGGTCCTTGAAAATTAGCGATTGGACCCTTGTCCGCACGGTCTGGCATTTTGAGCCTAACACAGCTGGTCCCCTCTCGGGCAACCGGCCCGGATCAAGGGAGGAGCGGCAGATGATCGATGTTGTGGCCAATGCATCGTTTACCCAAGGCAGCGCCGATGCAGGCCTGCTCGCGAGGGCCGTTTCCAAGAACACCTGGCGCTTGGTGCCGATCCTGGGTCTCGCCTATCTGTTCAACTATCTCGATCGTACCAGCGTCGGCTTTGCTGCACTGCAAATGAACAAGGCCCTCGGCTTGAGCGCGACGCAGTTCGGTTGGGGCGCCGGGATCCTGTTTTTCAGCTATTGCCTGCTGGAAGTCCCCAGCAACATGATGATGTACCGCTTCGGTGCCCGTCGCTGGCTCGCCCGTATCATGATCACCTGGGGCCTCGCCGCTGCGGCCACGGCGCTTGCGGTGGGACCATATAGTTTCTACGTCATCCGCTTCCTCCTCGGTGTTTTCGAGGCCGGGTTCTTCCCGGGCGTGATCTGGTACATCTCGATCTGGTTTCCGGAGAAGTACCGAACCAGCGTGCTCGCCTTGTTCATGGCTGCTACCCCCCTCTCCTCGCTGCTCGGCAGTCCGATCTCCGCAGCTCTCCTCGGCATGGATGGATTTTGGAGACTCGCGGGCTGGCAATGGATGTTTCTGATCGAAGGGCTTCCGGCCTGCGTGCTCGGCGTCCTGTGTCTCGTTCTGCTCGCCGACACGCCGGAGCAGGCTCGATGGCTCACGCCCGCGGAACGTCAGGCTCTCGTTCTCGCGCTCGCCGGCGACAAGCACGACAAGCCCAAGAAGGATCTGTGGGCGGCAATGAAAGACACGCGGGTGTTGATGCTCACCGCGATCACGTTCGCCTTCACCATCGGCTCCTATGGCATCGGGATCTGGTTGCCCCTGATCTTGAAGAACCACGGCCTGAGCAACATGGAAGTCGGCTGGCTTACGGCGGTCCCCTACCTTTTCGCGACGATCGGCATGCTGTTCTGGGCGCGGCTCGTCGATCGCAGGGGCCAAAAGATCTACAACCTCATGGCGGCCTTGATCCTTGGCGCTGTCGGACTGGCTCTTTCGGTCGTCTCTACCTCGCTCGTTCCGGCGCTCGCCTGCCTCACTGTGGCTCTGGTCGGTACCATCTCCGCGCGGACGGTCTTCTACACGATCCCGCAGGGCTTCTTGACCGGAGCCGCAGCCGCCGGTGGAATCGCGTTCATCAACTCGGTCGGTGCATTCGGCGGATTCGTCGGCCCGTACATGGTCGGCTTTCTCAAGGACGCGACGGGATCGTTCAATGCCGGCATGATCGGAATGGCCGTGATCCTGATCGTCGCCACCGTCATCGCCGGCGCCCTCAAACGCGTGACGCAAAAGATCTGACGCGAACGAATCTCATCGACGGCGAACGGATTGGCGAATGAACCCGTCAAGATGCGCTCATTCAGGGGACGCTAGGCATCGATCAGGGCCACTGCACGCGTCCAGCCGGCGGACGCCTCCGCGATTTTCACCGGAAGGCAGATGACGGTGAAACCCGTGGGCGGCAATTGGTCCAGGTTTGCCAGCTTTTCGAGGTGACAATAGCCGACGTCGCGGCTGGCCTTGTGGCCCTCCCAGATGATCGACGGATCCTGGGTCTCGACAAAGCGCTTTCGTGTCGCCGAGAACGGGGCATCCCAGCTCCATCCGTCGGTACCGGCAACGCGCACGCCTTGCTCAAGCAGATACAGCGTCGCCTCCCGTCCCATTCCGCATCCGCGATCGAGAAAGTCCGGCTGGCCAAATGCCGCTCCAGCGCCGGTATTGATCAACACGATTTCGAGTGGCTTGAGCTTGTGTTTGATCCGGTCAAGCGCAAGCTCGATGTCGCGGGCCGAGCACACATGCCCGTCGGGCAAATGCCTGAGGTCGAGCTTGACTCCGGGTTGGATGCACCATTCGAGCGGGACTTCATCAATGGTGATTGCGCGTTCGCCACCGTTCATCGTGGAATGAAAATGCCAGGGTGCGTCCAGATGCGTTCCATTGTGCGTGGTCAGAGTGATCCGTTCGATCGCTGCGCCCTGCCCATCCGGCAAGTCGGCTGCTTTCAATCCCGGGAAAAGCTCCGTGAATTCGGCCGCGCCGGCCGCATGGTCTGAATATTGGATGTGCGGCCGCATGTTCGGAGGATCGGCCGGAATATCGTTCATGATCGGTACCGATAGATCGACGATGCGGCGGGACTTCACGTTGCTCATCCTCTAAATCCAGATTGCGGCCTGACCGCTTACAACGCGGAGGCTGGAGATGCTGCAGAGGCCGAACGGTAGCTGTGGGACATCTTTCCTCATAGCGACGAAGGCGTGGCAGCGTTATCCGGAAGCCGTTCAATGCTGTTCGCGGGCCGATCGCATGTCGGGGCAATGGTCCGGGAAAATACAAAAGTTTGCGCGCTGCGGCCCCAAGACGCTGGCCTCGCTGCGGCAAAGGCCGTAATGGTCTTGAACGAAAACCGTTGAACGGGTCACGCATGGATTTGCGATTGCTCCAGCAATTTCTGAGGGTCGCAGAGGTGGGGAGTATTAACGGCGCGGCAAAGGAGCTCGGCATGTCCCAGCCTGCTCTCAGCCGGTCGTTGTCCCAGCTCGAGCACGACATTGGACGACCGCTGGTGGTGCGAAGCCGGACCGGCATCACGATCACCGAGGCAGGATCGATCCTGGCTTCGCGTGCCGAAGCGCTCTTGCGCGAGGCATGGGCCATCCGCGAAGAACTGACAAATGATTCCGCTGGCCGTGTCGTTGTCGGCATGCCGTCGGCGTTGCGTCACCTCGTGACATTGCCGGCGCTGCAGACGATGCGCAGCAAATCGCCCGGGACCGCTCTGAGAGTGCATGAAGGATTCAATGCCTTCCTTCGGGACATGATGAAGCAAGGCTTGCTGGACGTCGCAGTGATTGCGGTGGAGCAGGTTCCGGAAGCGGAATTCGTGCCTGAGGCGCGCGTCCGTGAACCGCTGGTGCTGGTGAGGGGCAGCAAGCTGCCCCCTCCTCACGAGCCGGTCCGGATCGAGGACGTTGTGGCGTTTCCGCTGGCGCTTCCGGGCCGCCCTAACGCAGTGCGCAAGAAGGTGGATGGTGAGGTTCGATCGCGAAACCTGACCGCCAAGATCCTGCTTGAGCCGGAAAATCTGGAACTCTGCCTTGAGTTCGTGCGACGCGGCTTCGTCGGCCAGACCGTGACGCTCAGATCCGCCCTCACCGAGAGAGACCTGAGCGGCCTGCAGGTCGCGGAGGTGCTGGATTGGGACGTACACTGGGCAGTGGTGTTGCACCGGCAGCGTGAACACATCACCCCGATCCGCCGCCTTGCGACGATCATTGGCAAGACGCTGACGGATGCCGCAAACAGCGGCAGATGGTTGGGAGCATCCGTGGTCCGATAGCTCCCGTCCGGATCATCCGTTGCGCATTGTCTGCTGAATCGCGGTCCAAATCCGATTCGGCGTTGCCGGCATGTCCAGATGTTCAACGCCAAGAGGGCGCAAGGCGTCCTGGATAGCATTCATCACCGCAGACGGCGAACCGATCGTCCCTGATTCTCCAACGCCTTTGACCCCGAGGGGGTTTGTGGCACTGGGAATGTTGCAAAACTCGTTCTTGATATCGCAGAAATGGTCGGCCCGAGGCATGGAATAGTCCATGAAGCTGCCGGACAGGAGCTGGCCATCGTCTTGATCGTAGACGATGTGCTCGAGCAGCGCCTGACCGACGCCTTGAGCTATGCCGCCATGTATCTGGCCTTCGCAGATCATCGGATTGAGCGGGTTTCCGACATCGTCGACGACAAAGTAGCGATCGATCTTCGTTGCGCCCGTGGACGGATCGATCTCGACTTCGCAGGCGTGGCATCCGTTGGGATAGTTCGGGATGTCTCCGGAAGCAGTCCCACTGCCGTCGAGGCCGAGGCCGAACTCCTGCGGGAGCGCCACCTTGCCGAAGAGGGCTTTCGCGGTGTCAATCAAGGATACGGTTCTGTTCGTACCGCGGGCGAGGAAATGACCGTTCCTGAATTCAATGTCCTGATCCGGCGCGTCGAGCAGTCGCGCGGCCATGCGCCCCGCTTTCTCGACGACCTGGTCCGCCGCGCGACGCAGCGCGACACCGCCCAGCAAGGAGGAGCGAGCGGCATAAGTGCCTCGTCCGAACGGTACCTTGTCGGTATCTCCCTGCAAGAAGCGGATCGATTCAAACGGAATGCCCAGCCATTCACTGACCAGTTGGGCAAATACGGTCGCATGCCCCTGACCATGCGAGTGCGTGCCCGCGAGGATGGTGACGCCGCCGCTTGGATCGAAGCGCAAATCCATGCGCTCGTTGAAAATGCCCGAGTGCTCTATGTAGTAGGCAATCGAACGTCCACGAAGCTTGCCGCGGCTCTTCGATTCCGCCAGCCGCTGATCGAAGCCCTGCCAGTCGGAGAGTTCGGCACATCTGTCCAGCAGGTGCGCAAAGTCGCCGGAATCGTAGACGGAGCCGGTAGCGGTTGCGTAAGGGAGCGCACGGGCGGGGATGAGGTTGCGGCGCCGTATTTCGAAAGGCGACAGCCCCATCTCGTGAGCTGCCTGATCGAGCAGTCGCTCGATGACATAGTTCCCTTCAGGGCGGCCAGCGCCGCGATACACGTTGACCGATGAGGTGTTCGTGAAGACCGCCTTCGTCGTCAGATGAACGGTTTGGACATCATAGGCTCCGGGCGTGTACCGCAATGAGAACACGAGCGGCGCAACGCCTGCCGCGACAATGTAGGCGCCTACGCCATGCAGTGCATGTGCCCTGATTGCCAGAATCTTTCCTTGCGCATCAAGCGCCAACTCGGCGGTAACGACCTGATCGCGTGCATGATGATCGCTGAGCAGCGAATCCGATCGGCTGGGAGTCCATCTGACCGGGCGGCCGCATTTGGCCGATGCCCAGAGAACCAGAATGTCCTCGGGAAAAGCGTCAGATTTCAAACCAAACCCGCCGCCCACGTCGGGAGAGACGACCCTTACTCTCGATTCGGAAACGCCGAGAACATTGGAAACCTGCTGGCGCACCGCGTGGGGGGCCTGCGAACTGGTGTATAGGGTGTAGCTATCTTCGGCGGTGTCGTAGTCGCCGATAGCCGATCGCGTCTCCATCGGGTTAGCGGCGATGCGATTGTTCTCCATTCGAAGCGTGACCCGGTGCGCGGCTTGCTCGAATGCCGCGGCGGTTTTCCGTTCATCTCCGATGGCCAGGGTAAATGACACGTTCCCCGGGCATTCATCCCAGACGTTCGGCGCCCCCGTTTTCGCGGCATCCTCAATCCGCACCACAGCGGGCAACGGCTCGTAGTCGACGACGATGGCTTCGGCGGCATCGCGCGCTTGCGCCGTCGTCTCGGCGACCACGATGGCCACGCGATCACCAATGCACCGGACGCGGTCGAACGCCAGAATGGGACGTTGTGTCCGAAATCCCTTTGGGCCGCCCATGTCTTCAGGCATGAAGAGAGGCGGCATGCCCGGAAGTCCTTCGTTTCGGACGTCGTATCCGGTCAGGATCTCAATGACGCCGGGCATGCTGCGCGCGGCATCCGTGTCAATGCGCAGGATGCGGGCGTTGGCGTGCGGCGACAGCAGGATATGGGCGCGGCATTCGCCAGGCAGCCGGAAATCATCCACATAGCGGCCGCGCCCGGTGAGAAAGCGCATGTCTTCGACACGACGAACCGGCTGACCAATCCCAAACGCGTTTACCATTGCTCCCCGCTGTATCGGACTGCGTTCCAGCCTCTAAATCCGTCTCGTTCGTGGTGCGGATGCTCGTGATCATACGGAGCGGCGACCCTGCCAGTCCTCATCGCCCAGCGATCAAACGTTCATCGAAAATGGGGGTATCGATGCTCGCGACAGCCCTCCTATGATTTCAACCCATTGGCGTTGCGGACGTGATTTGTCCGTATCCAATCCAATCGAGGCCTCGCTGACACCGTGATCGCGCACCCCCATGCATTGCCGGAATCAAAGCGCATCCGCGACCGAGGTGTCGTCACCTTCTTTGCGTTCTTCACAAGTCAATGCGCGGCGACAGCAATCTACGCCTCATCGCAAGATTTCACCGACGAGGTTTTGACGTCGGACCCGATCATTCGCGGGATCGAGTGCGCGGTGAACGACCTGGCGCCATGGCTAAGCCCGGAGTGCCCGCTCGAGAGTGGGATTCGGCGATGAACACAAGAGTACTCCGATGCAACCGGCAATGCTCGGTGATCGCCGGGACGAAAGAATGGGCGAGCGCATGAGCACAGCGATGGACCCGACGACGCGACGATTTCTGGACGCGCTTGCGGCTCAGCCAGGACCACGGCTTCACGATCTGTCTCCGGTCGAGGCCCGTGCCGCGCTGCGGGCGGCATCGGCCGGGCATTTCGAATTGCCGCCGGTCGAATTGGGTGAGATCACCGTTCCCCTCGAATCTGGCGGACATGTCGCGGTTACACTCGTCCGTCCAGCGGGTCGAAATGGACCACTGCCTTGTGCCATCTACATTCACGGAGGAGGCTGGGTGATGGGCGATTACGACGTCTTTCGCCGATGCGTCGTCGAGCTTGCGCATGGGACCGATGCGGCCGTCGCCTTCGTCAACTACTCACTGGCGCCGGAGGCCAGGTATCCGGTCGCTATCGAGGAATGCTACGCAGCGGCCCGATGGCTGTTCGACCACGCCCGCGATATCGACATCGATCCGGGCAGACTCGCGATCGTCGGTGAAAGCGCGGGCGGCGCAATCGCGGCGGCCGTTGTCAACTTGGCGAGAGACAGGGGTGGGCCTCGCATTCTGGTGCAGGTCCTCCACTGTCCGGTCACGGACGTCAGCAAGCAGTCGGCCTCGATGCGCGAATTCGCGCAGGGCTATTTCATTACCGAGCAGTCGATGCGCTGGAGTCGCGATCACTATCGGCCGAGCACAGCGGAACCGCTTGCGTCACCCCTGCTGACTTCGCTCGAGCAACTTCGCGGCGCACCGCTCACGCTGATCGTGACTGCCGAGTACGATCCCGTACGTGACGAAGGTGAGGCCTACGCGCGCAAGCTCATGGATGCTGGGGTTACCGTTACGGCAACCCGCTATCTCGGTACTATCCATGCCTTCACCTCGCTCAATCCGTTGAAGGATACGCCGGCGGCGCGAGCGGCAGCCCGTCAGACCCATGGAGCGCTTCGGGAGGCGTTTGCCGCAGCAAGCGGATGAAGCTGCGGCATTCCATGGCGCGGGTGCGAATGTCGCACGGACTGCCAAAGTTCGAAGGCCGCGAACGGCCTGCTCCGAAGCCGACCAATCTCAATCAGGAGAGCGACAAAGCATGATACGCCCTTGGGTCTTCGAATTCTTTCCGGAGTTGACGGATCAGGCCGCAACCGAATCCGATCGAGCTGTTCCGAAATATTTCGAGGGATATCTTTCATTGTGGGAGCGGGCGGAAAGGCTCGGTTTCGAAGGCATCTTCTTCAGCGAGCATCACTTCGGCAGCTCCTTCAGTTCGTCGCCGAACCTGTTGATCGCAGCCACGGCGGCGCGAACGAAAACGCTGCGCCTCGGCGTCATGGGTGTCGTGGCCCCCTACTACACGCCGGCTCGCATCGTCGAAGAAATCGGACTTCTCGATCAGCTGTCGGGAGGCCGCCTGGAAATCGGAACCGCCGTGGGCGTTCCACAAGAACTTGCGAAAGTCGGGCTGACCATGGATCAGGCGCGCGCGCTCTACAACGAGTGCCTTGATATCGTGGATGCCGCGCTGGAGACCGGCGTTGCCGACTACGACGGAAAGCATTTCAAGTACGAAAACCTGCGCCTTCTGCCGCGGCCGGCTCAAAAGCCGTGTCCGCCGAAATGGTCGACGGTCGTCAGCGTGGATTCAGCGCGACGGGCAGCGCATCGCCGCAGCAAGATCTGTACCGGGTTCATGTCGACGGAACAGGTCAAACAGGTCTTCGAGGCCTATCTTTCCGAGGCGCAAGGCCTGGGATTGGCCGCCGATGGCGGGCACCTCGGGCTTCGGCGGCGCGTGATCGTTGCCGAGTCGGAGTCGGAAGCCAGTGAGCTGATGCATTCCGCTCTTGAACGCTACAAGAGCTTCACGGCCAACGATTCACGGTTGAAATTCTCGCATGTTCCGGATGCGCCGCGACAGGGTGGTGGATTTACGGTGAGCGACGACGAATTCATCTCGGGCACTCCTAGCCAGGTTACTGATCGGATTGTCGCGCAGTGCCGGGCAACGGGCGCCCAGCATTTCCTGGCCGTTCTGCACTGGGGAGCGGCACTCGATGAGGTCAGGTCTGCCCATGAGCTGTTCGGCCGGAAGGTGATTCCTGTCCTCAAGAAGGCCGCAATCTAATTGCTGCCGCCGACGCAGACGGTGGTGATGCGCCCGCCGCCGTTCACGGCGGCGACGGCACGGCGTCTGCCAAATACTGCGCAAACAGGCGCTCGCCGTTCTGTGCCGCGCGGCGCTCCTGTTCGGCGACCTCAGTGCGTGCCTCGTCGTGGCGGCCAAGCTTGACCAGCGTCTGCGCGCGGAGCGCGCCGAACCAGGTCTGCCAGGTCTCGAAGCCCGTCGCCTTCCAGGCAGCGATGCCTTCGTCGAGGCGCGCAAGGCCGCTCTCCACCGCGCTGTCCTGGATGTCGGCCCAGCCGAGCGCGACGTCGGCGAAGGCGACGAATTCCGGGAAGCCCATCTCGACGCAGAACGGGCGGCAGCGCGTCGCCCAGTCGCGCGCGGTCGCGACGTCACCGCGCAGCATCGCGACAATGAAATTGGCGAGCATGGAAAAGCCGCGTGAATGCGGCTGGCCGAGCGCCTCGGCAAGCGGCACCGCGTCCCGCGCATGGGCCGCGCCGACATCGCCCGCGCCAGTCATCGCGCAGGCAATGCCGAGATAGAAGCGGCCGAACACGCCGAAATCCATCATGTAGTGCGGATAGAGCGGCGCATGGCGCTCCGGCCGGTAAAGCCCGACCGTCTCGCTCAGGCGTTTACGCGCTTCCATTGCGTCGCCGAGATGCAGGCGGATCATGCCGTTCATGTTGCCGGCCGCGAGCGTGTGCTCTTCGCCGGGGTCGTCGGCCTTCATCGCATCGAGCGCTTCGGCGAGCGGCAGCGCGGTTGCAAATTCCGCCTTGCCCCAGTGATACAGGGCAAGGCCATAAGTGATGCGGAACAATGACGGCGTGTCGGGCAGCGCGCGGCAAGTGTCGTAGGCGCGCCGCTGCACGGCGCCGAAGTCGGGACTGCCCGGGCCCTTCATCACCATCTGAGCCGGGCCGAGCACGGCGAGCAGGCCGAGCTCCTCGCGCCGGCGCGCCTCGTCGTCAGGCTGGTCGGCGAGCGCATCGAGACCCGCCTGCAACAACGCTGCCGCTTCCTGCGCGCTGCCGCGCCCGATCGCGGCGCCGCCCGCGCGCAGCCACCATCCCGCTGCCGCATGCGGCTTGCCGCCGAGGGTGAGATGGCGGGCGACGATCTCCGGCTCGCGCTCGGCGATCTCAGTGAAGTCCGCGATCAGCCGCTGCGCGACACGCTCGTGCAGCTCGCGCCGCGGCCGCGCCAGCAGCGAGGCGTAGGCGGCATCCTGGATCAGCGCGTGCTTGAAGCTGAGGTTCTCGCCCGGCCCCTGGCCGACCAGGCCGGAGGCGAGGATCGCCTGCAGGGGACCGTCGAGTTCCTCAAGGGACTGCTCCATCACCGCGGCGAGCAGCGCGGGCGCGAACTCGCGCCCGATCACGGCGCAGACCTGGATCACCCGCCGGGCCGGCCCTAGCCGGTCGAGCCGTTCGGTCAAGAGGTCGGAGAGGGTTTCGGGCAGATCGCCGCGGCGGATGCGATCCGGCGACTCCAGCATCATGCGCGTCATCTCTTCGACGAACAGCGGCACGCCGTCGGTCTTCGCGACGATGCGCGACACATCAGTGGGCGACAGCCCGATGTCGCGCCCGATCGCCTCGGCAAAGCGGGAGGAATCGTCCGCCGTCAACCGGTCGACCGCGAGCGTGGTCACGCTCTCTCGGTCGGCCCATTCGAACCGCGATCCGGGCCGCGTGGTCGCAATCATCATCAAGGGCGCGGCGGGGCTTGCCTCGACGAAGCCGGAGAGGAAATCGAGCGAGGTGGGATCGGCCCAGTGCAGATCCTCATAGACGACGACCAGCGGCTTCTCCCGCGCTTGCGCAACCATGAGCTCCTGCAGGATTGCGAGCGTGCGCGCACGCTGCTCGGGCGGGCTCATGCGGACCGGCGGCACATCCTCACCGGCGATGCCGAGCAGGCTCGCGAGCAGCGCCGGCGCATCGGGATCGGCCGCCGGGCGGCCGTCGAGAAACTTGCGCAGCTTCTGGAGCCGCGCACGGTCTTCGTCATGGGCCACGATGCCGCATTGGCGCTGCAGAAGATCGATATGGGGATGCAGCACGGTGTTGGCGAGCGCCGCGTTGCATTGCAAATTGACGGTCTGGAACGCGGCGTCCGGCGCGGTCTCGTCGAGCACATGCGCAAGGCGCGACTTGCCGATGCCGGCTTCGCCGACGAGATTGATGAACTGCGCCGATCCCCCGCACGCCACGTCGAACAGGCGCCTGAGCGCATCGCGCTCGACATGGCGATTGATGAGCGGAGCGCGGGCGATATCGAGCCGGCGCTCGAAGCGGCTGCGGCCGGCGCGGATCCCGGTGGCCACGAACGCGGCGATCGGCTCGGCGAAACCCTTCAGCGTCTGCGGCCCGAGCGCGCGCGCCTCGAACACGCCCTCGACCAGGCGCGCGGTCGATTGCGCCATGATGACCTCGCCCGGCGCAGCCAGCGACTGCAGCCGCGCGGCAATGTTGAGCGCCGCGCCGGTGAAATTGTCCTCGATGCGGGCGGTCGCCGCATTGCCCTGCCCGACGATCACACCGGTGGCGATGCCGACACGGACCTGAAGCGGCGTGCCGGCGACCGCGGGCGCAAGCCGCGCGACCTTGTCGACGATGGCAAGACCGGCGCGGACGGCGCGCTCGGCGGCATCCTCGTTGGCGATCGGGTAGCCGAAGCAGACCACCACGCCGTCGCCGAGATGATGCAGGATGAAACCGCCGAAGCCGTCGACGGTCTCGCGGATGGCCATGCGATAGGCGGCGAGGCCGTCGAGCAGCTCTTCGGGATCGCGTCCGTCGATCATCTGGGTCGAGCCGACGAGATCGGCGAACAGCACGGTCATGCTGCGCCGCTCGCCGAGCGCAAGCCGGACCGTAACCGGCTTCGCCTCTGCAACCCGCGCGCCGCAGGCGCCGCAGAACTTGACGCCCTCGCCGAGCGGCGTGCCGCACTGGGTGCAGAAGGCGGTCAATGGACCGGTGTCCGCTTCGGCAGCAGGGTAAAACCCTTGCTGCTCGTCTGCGCGTTGCCCATGGCGAACATCAGGAGCATGTCATAGTCGAGCCCCCGTGGCGCCTGCGTCAGAGCGCGGTGGACCGCCTGCGGATCGACCGGCGTCGCAGGATTGGGCGCGAAGCGCACGAACGGCAGCGCCGTCATGCTCGCGGTCGAGACGGCCGCGGGCAGCAGCAGCGCCGGCAACAGAAGCTGCGGCTGGTCGCCCGGGCGGTTCTGATACCACTGGGCCCATTGCGCGCCGCCCGGCGTGTAGAGGCAGAACGGCGATCCATCCGGCGGCAGCGACGCGATAATCGGTGAAGGATACATCCGTGCTGAGACCCCGCTTTGGGCGGTGCCATGACAGCTCAGGCAGGCGGACGCATGGAAGCCGCCGGACACGTTGGTATGCTTGACGTCCGGCGAGTCGCAATCGGCGTCGGTCTTGAGCTGGCCGCGCTGCACACCCTCGACCAGGATCACGCCGTGGCGCTGGGCGATGTCGATCGGTCCCGACATGCGTCCGCCCCATCCGAGGGTCGCCTCGGTGTACGCGGACGCCTTCGGATTGTGCCAGAACTGCGTAAGCGCCGTGCCGGGCGGATGACCTTCCGGATAGAGATCGAATTGCGGATCGTTGCCCCAGGTGGCGCCGAGCGGCACCAGCTGGTCCCAGGCGCCCGTACCCTTGGGTGCATCCTTGTCATAGACGAAGGTGGTGAACACCCAGCCCGTTTCCGGCGCCGCGTCGGTGTCCTTGACGATGATGTCGAACTGCATCACGCGCAAATCCGTCACTTGCAGCGTGTAGGGCGCCTTCGAGCCATGCAGGCGATGGTCGATGATCTCCTTGAGCGGCGGCCGGTACACGCGCCAGATCGCGGCGCCATCGACCACCGGCCAGTCGGCCGGCGTCGCCGCCACGCCTCCGGCCTTCACCACGAGTGCTCCTTCGGGAAAGCTCGCGGCATCGAAATCGGGGTTGCCGATGTCCTTCCAGATCTTAGCCAGCATCGTCGCCGCCATGCGGTCGTAATAGACGATGGTGTGGTTTTCGGTGTCGCCCTTGAGCCCGCTGTTGGTCTCGCTCGATCCGAGGATGATCTGCCCGGTGAAGGCCCCAAGGATCGGATCGCGTCCGCTGTCATAGTCGCCGGGCGCATCCGCCGGCCCCATCCAGGGCATGTCGTACCAGCCGCTCGAGGCCGGATCCCATTGCGCGGGCGCCTCGATCATCTTGCGCAGCGACGGCGCGACATACTCCTTCAGCCGCGCCATGTAGTCAGCGGCGTTGGCAACGGTGATCGGGCCCTTCGGCTTGACATCGCGCCACGAGCGCTCCGGCGGCTGCGCCGGATAATCGTGGCTCAGCTTGCGGAACTTGTACGGGCCCTCGAACGGCGGCGGGTTGGAGTTCGCTGGCGGGTAGGCGCCGAAATTGGAGGCGAACGGATCGGGCGCGTCGGCCGCGACTGCCGTCGCCGGCATGAGCGCAGATATCAGTACAAATTCGAGCGTCGTTGCGACCGTAGCGACGACCGCCCAGTTCGACCGGGATCGAGATCGCGGCATGTGCACCCCCTCGTGCCCCAGGGACTACTGCTCAAGCGCGCATGCCTGCAGGGCACGGACTACGGCGATCAGTCTGATCCCGAGATGCCGTTTGCGCAAGCGCGCCGGCGGACGCCCCTATTGAATTTGCAGAACTATGGAATTTGCAGAAATTTTGAGATCTTGCCGAAACGACCCTGCCGGGGCGGCTGACACATTCAGAAACAAACACAGCGCCTCCCCCGGCGCATGAGGCGTAGCATGGGATCACCGGAAGACATGTGACATTGTTCACAATTCGGTACGGGCTGGCGGCTGACGTCGACGACGCGCGGCATCGACCTCCGGCGCGGTGCCATGCTCGGCCGGACCGCCGACGCCGCCGTCAACCCTTTCGTTCTCCACGGGCCTCGCTAGCGCCATTGAACCGGCGACCGAACCTATTCCGGTGGCCTTTTCAATTGTGGTGAACTTTCCTGGGATGTGATGCGCGCTGCTTGAAGAGATGGTGCCGGTTCATATCGCAGTACGTGTTCCACCGGCCGGATGCTGAAGCCAAGCACTGCTCCCTTGTCTGGTAAGAACAGTCACCAGAGGCGCCAAGCCCTCCACCATAGACACACCAGGGATAGTCATGTGCTGCATGAGCAGAGGTGACGGCGGTCAATAGCGTCAGTACGACCAGGATCGTGCGCATCGTTGCTCCAATGGAAAACAGGCGAATATGACGGCAGAGAGCGGGTACCGAAACGACAAAGCGACTGTTGAGCTAGATCAAACGTTTCCGGGCTCGTAGCCGTTCCCGTGGCGCACCGTCTGTAGCTTCGTCTCCCAAGCAGCAACGGACGCCCTCGTTTCCGAAATGCCCGCTCTGCCGCCGTCAACATACCTATTTTACAGGTATCCTGATTTCGCCCAGCCCCTCGATTCCTCCCGTCATCACTTGGCCGCGCTGCACCGGGCCGACGCCTTCCGGCGTGCCCGTCATGATGATGTCGCCGGGCTTGAGCGCCATCGACCGCGAGCAGATCGAGATGATGTCCGGCACGGGCCAGATCAGCTTTGAGATGTCGGAATCCTGCTTGATCGCGCCGTCGACGGCAAGCCAAATGCGGCCGGCACCTGGATGACCGACGTCCGAGACCGGTCGCAGCGGGGCGATCGGCGCCGACAGATCGAAACCCTTGCCCCAGTCCCAGGGCCGGCCCTGCTCGCGGGCCTGAAGCTGCAGATCCCTGCGCGTCAGATCAATGCCGACGCCGTAGCCCCAGACATGATCGAGCGCGCGGTCGAGCGGGATGTCCGTCCCGCCCTGCCCGATCGCGACGATCAGCTCGATCTCGTAGTGGAAGTTGTTGGTGAGCGGCGGATAGGGAACGGTCGCGCCGTCATCCACCACCGCATCTGCGGGCTTCAGGAAGAAGAACGGCGGCTCGCGGTCGGGATCACGGCCCATCTCGCGGGCGTGCGCCGCGTAGTTGCGGCCGACGCAGATGATCCGGCGCACCGGAAAGCGCGCCGCGGAATCGTGGACCGCGACCGAGGCGTGCAACGGCGGCGGCAGAACGAAATCGGAGTGAGTGTTGGTGTTAAGCATTGCCGCGGTCCTCTCGGTAAAGATGCAGGGCTTCCTGAATGGGACGATCGGAATAGGAGAAGATCACGGCGTCGCCGTCGATCGACTCGTGACGCACGCGATGCCAGGAGGGAACGACGAAGATGTCGCGCTTGCCCCAGTCGACCACGGTGTCTTCGCCGGATCGCGACGAGATGATGCTGCGCCCCCTCCCCTCGATCGGCACGAACACGGTTGCATCTGTCGAGCGGTAAGCCGCCGTTGCAAACCCCTTTGGCAAGAGCTGGATGAAGGTCGCCATGGTGGCCATGGCGTGATTGCCGGTGATCGGGTTGGTGTAGCGCATCTTGAGACCGTGACATGCGTCCCAGGCGGCAGCGCGTCGCAACCGCTCGAGCGCCTCGCGTGTTCGCGCATAGGGATAGTTGAACACCGGCGAGGTGCCGCCGCCTCCGCGATGATCGACGGGAAGCAGATTGTGGCCGTAACGGGCATCGCTGTCGCCGATGGGACGGGTGATCGGCTGCTCGTCGACGTCGAGATGCTCGGCGAAGGATGCATCCAGCATCTGAATGACAGGAATATCGAGACCATCCAGCCAGAATACCGGATTGGGGCTGGGGTTGCCGTGATCGTGCCAGGCCCAGGGTGGCGTGATGATGAAATCACCCTCGTGCATGATGGTACGTTCGCCGTTCACCGCCGTGTAGGCACCCTCGCCCTCGAGGATGAACCGCAGCGCGGACTGCGTATGACGATGGGCCGGCGCGACCTCGCCCGGCATCACGAGTTGCACGCCGGCGTAAAGATCCGTCGTGATTTTCGACTGACCGCGAAGACCGGGATTTTCGAGGACCAAAACCCTGCGCTCCGCCTCCTTGGCGGTGATGAGACTTCCGGCCTCAAGCATGTATGCGCGGATCTCGTCAAAGCGCCAGGATGCGGGGCGACACGCGCTCCGCGGTTCGGGCGTCACAAGGTCGGCCAGTGACAGCCACAGCGCCGTCAGGTTCCGCTTGTCGATCTTGTCATAGAAGGCGCGCCGCTCTGCCGTGTCGGCCGTTGGCGCCATGATGGCTTGTTGCGACATCCGTCTGTCTCGCTGTTAGTGATGAAGCGTCGCGGCCGACGGCGTGAGCTTGAGCGCCGGCTCACGTCGGCGAAGCGCGATCACGGCAAGGCCCGCCAGCAGGGCCGGTACTGCCGCCACCAGAACGACGGACTGCGCATCCCAGCCGAAGCCGAGCAGAACGCCTCCTGCGACCGGACCAATGATCGAGCCGATGCGGCCGACGCCGAGTGCCCAGCCGACGCCGGTGGATCGGATCTCGGTCGGATAGAGGCCGGCGGCGAGAGCGTTCATGCCGATCTGCGCGCCCACCACGCCGAACCCGGCGAGGAATGTCGAGATCATCAGCGTCCAGACGTTGGCCGCTCCAAATGCGATGCCGGCGATGAAGAGCGCCGAAGCGGAATAGGCGCCGCCGAGCACCAGATACGGATCGAGCCGGTCGACGAAGCGGCCGAGAACGATTGCGCCGACGACGCCCCCGGCGTTCAGCACCGCTGTCGAGAGGATCGCGATATTGAGCGGCAGGCCGCTCGCCTTGAGCAGCGAGGGCATCCAGTTCACGAGGAAGTACATCACGAGCAGGTTCATGAAGAACGCGACCCAGAGCAGCAGCGTCATGGATGCGCGACCTTCCACGAGAAGCTTCGTCACCGGAAAGCCGGAGGCTTTCGATCCATGCATGACATACCGGCTGCCGGTCGAAGCCGGAACGGTCGGATCGAGCCTGACGAGCAATCTTGCGATCCGCTCGTCTGCAACGTCGCGTGTCATCAGATAGCGGATCGACTCGGGCAGCCAGACGGTCAGCACGACCAGGGTGACGAGAGGAAGCACGCCGCCGACGACGAAGACCGCTTGCCAGCCGAGCGCACCGATCAGAGGCGCGCTGATGACGCCGCCGATCGTCGACCCCATCGGAAAGCCACAGAACATGATGGCGATGAGCAGCGCGCGCATCCGCTTCGGTGCGTATTCGCTCGTCAACGCGATGATGTTGGGCATCGCACCGCCGAGTCCAAGACCTGTCAGGAAGCGATAGACCAAGAGCTCGTTCAGCGTGGCCGCACGCGCCGTGACGAGCGCGAAGATGCCGAACAGCAGCACCGAGAACAGGATCACGCCTTTTCGGCCGAAGCGATCCGCCGCCGGGCTCAGGACGAAAGCGCCGACCGCAAGGCCGGCCAGGCCCGCACCGAAGATCGGACCGAAGCCGGCCATGGCGATCCCCCATTGCGCGGCAATTACCGGCGCGACATAGGCGATCGCCTGCGTGTCGAATCCGTCGAGCAGGGCGATCCACGCGCAGAGAATGAGGATCAGAAGCTGGAGGCGTCCGAACCGCGCCTCTTCGATGACCTCGGTAACGTCTACAATATTCGCAGCGGACATCACGAACTCCAGTAAGCTTGGGTTTCCAGGCCGGTGACAGTTGAGTAAGAGAAGGCGGAGCTGGCTGCTCGTTCACGCCACCAACGGGGCGCTGCGCAGCTTCTGCCGATCGATCTTGCCCGTTCCCGTCTTCGGCAAATCGGACCAGTATTCGATCAGGCGCGGATATTTGTAGGGAAGCAGCTTTGACTTGACGTGATCCTGCAGCTCACGCGTCAACGTATCGCTCGCCGCGTGACCGTCACGAAGGATCACGAATGCTTTCGTGGTCATGCGGCGATCGGGAAGCTCCAGGCCAAGGACCGCGCATTCGCGGACGGCGGGATGGTCCGACAGGCAGAGCTCGATCTCGACCGGGTAGATCCACTGGCCGCTGACCTTGATGAGATCGTCGACGCGACCGACGAAGGTGAAGAAGCCGTCGGCATCCTCGACGAGCCTGTCGCCGGTCCAGATCCACCCCTCCTCGCGCATGGTCTGCTCGGTCTTGTCGGGCCTGTTCCAGTAGCACGGCGCGTTGGAGTGACCGCGCACCCACATCACGCCCTCTTCGCCTTGCGCGACGGGCTGCCCTTCGGGCGTGGTCAGCCGGATCTCGTACCCCGGAACGCGCTTGCCGGCGGTCCCGGTCTTTCCCTGTTCGCGCGTGTTCGAGAGATAGATGTGCAGCACCTCGGTCGATCCGAGCCCTTCGACGATCTCGAGACCGAAGCGCCGTCGCCAGTCGTTGAAGATGTCCTGCGACAGCACTTCGGCGGCCGACAGGCAGAGGCGCACGCTCGACAGGTCGGCGGCGTCGATGCGAGGATGATGCAACAGCGCGTTGTAGAGCGTCGGCAGGCCGAAGAAGAGGGTGGGCTTGAACCGCTCGATCATGTCCAGAACCGCACCTGGCTCGGGGCGCCCGGCGAGCAGGACCGTACTGGCGCCGACCGAGAACGGGAACGTGATCGAATTGCCGAAGCCGTAGGCGAAGAAGATCTTCGGCACGGAGAAACAGATGTCGTTCTCCTCGATCCCCAGGATGTGACGGCCGAAACTATCCGCCGTGTAGGCCATGTCGTGCTGGAGATGCACGATGCCCTTCGGCCGGCCGGTGCTGCCCGAGCTATACATCCAGAACGCCATATCGTCGCGGCGCGTGGGTGCAGCCTCCAGCTCCGCAGGAAACTGGGCGAACCATTGGTCGCCATTCAGCACCTTGATCGAGGACGGTTCGCATGCGGCATCGCCGTTCACGACGACCAGCGCGCGAAGCGACGTTCCCGCGATAGTCTCAGGGTCGAACAAGGCCGCATATTCGGCATCGACGACTGCGACCGGCGCGGACGAGTCCTGAAGGTAGAAGGCAATGAGGTCCTTCGGCGACAGCGTGTTGATCAGCATCGGCACGAAACCCGCACGGATCGCGCCAAAGAGCACTGCCGGATAGGCCGCCGTATCGTTCAGCAGAAGGAGCACGCGGTCGCCAGCGCCAAGTCCGAGCGAGCCGAGCGCGTTTCCACACTGGGCGGCCCTGGAACACAGCTCGCCATAGCTGGTGTTGCCGGTCGCAGCAAAGATCGCAACCTTGTCGGCACGACCCGCACTGAGATTGGAGAACAGGATCTCGCTGGCGTTGTAGCGCTCGGCGACTTCGAAGCCGATCTCCTGCGCGCAGGGCGCATCGTCGGGGACATGGTCCACTATCGCGTGGCTGATTCCGTCCGTCATGGGAGAGCTCCTCATCATCACGATGCGTTGGAGATCAATGAGCTGGCGTCGTAACGCGCCATGAAGCGCGGCGACATCGCGCGGAGCTGATTGTCGTCGATGCGACCGGAGCGGGTGATGTAGCTGTAGCCGAAGTCCAGCGGATTAAGCTTCATGTGCTCGGCAAAGCGTTCGTACCAGGCAGCGCTGGTCCTTGCGGCCTTGACCAATTTCTCCACCACCGGGCGGCGCGCGGCCTCGTAGTCTTCCAGCGCACGGCGGAGGCTGTGCGGCTCGCCGTCCAGTGCATTGACGAGGAAGATGACGTCCTCGAGCGCGAGTCGCGTGCCCGATCCGATCGAGAAGTGCGCGGTGTGGAGCGCGTCGCCGACGAGCACCATGTTGCGGTGCGACCAGCGATCATTCCACAGCCACGGAAAATTCCGCCAGATCGACTTGTTGTTGACGAGCTTGTGCCCTTCGAGGGTGTCGGCGAACACTTTTTCGCAGATCGCCCTGCTCTCTTCCTCGGTCTTCTCCGCAAAGCCGGCGCGCAGCCACGTGGCGCGATCGCACTCGACGATGAACGTGCTCATCGTCGGCGAGTAGCGGTAGTGATGGGCATTGAAGCTGCCGTACTCGGTTTCGACGAAAGTCTGGGTCAGCGTTTCGAAGCGCTTGGTGGTGCCGTACCAGGCGAACTTGTTGTCGTCATAAGAGAGAGACGTCTTGAAGTCGCCTTCGTAGGTCCTTCGGACCAGCGAGTTCACGCCGTCGGCAGCGACGATCAGATCGTATCCCGCAAGTTCGTCGACGGAGCGCACGACCCTGCCGAAGTTCAGTTTCGCGCCAGCGGATCGCGCACGCTCGGTCAATTGCGTGATGAAGTCGAGCCGACCGACCGCGGAGAAGCCGACGCCGTCGAGCGCGACGTGCTCGCCGCGATGAACGAGCGTGATGTCGCGCCATGTCTCCATGCGCGCCGAGACGGCTTCTGCCGTTTCCGGATCATCGACGCGCAGGAAGTCGAGCGCCTTGTCGGAGAAGACGACGCCAAATCCCCAGGTCGCACCTTCCGGATTCTGCTCGAAGACGTCGACGTGGTGCTCGGGATGCCGACGCTTCCACAGATACGCGAAGTACAGCCCCGCAGGACCGCCCCCCAACACAGCAATGCGACCGAGCCGCATGACCTTATCCTTCCCTGTTCGTTGCTTACCGCTTCTTATTTCGTATTATGCAATAGATTTCCTGATATGCAATATATTTTTGCGCACTGAGGAAACATTTTTCTTATAGGAAATACGACGGGCGAGGCTAAGCTTCGGCCCGGCGTGCTGCGGCAGGAGATTTTCGGATGTTTGAAACAGCTTTCACGATCGAGTGGGGCGATTGCGACGAAGCCGGAATCGTCTTTTATCCCAACTACTTCTATTGGTTCGACTGCACCTATCAGCGCTGGCTGCGGAAGCACGGGCTGAGCCAGCGCGAGCTCAAGCGCCGCTTTTGCAGCGTCACTCCGCTCGTCAATGTCGGTGCCCAGTTCGTGGGGCCAGCCCGCTACGATGATGAACTGGTGATCCGCGCAGAAGTCGCCGAGTGGCGAGAGCGGAAGTTTCGAATCGACTACAAGCTGTCGGTGGGAAACGTGCAGATTGCGAGCGGCTTTGAGCAGCGCGCCTGGGCTTCCGTCACGGAGACCGGCGAACTCCGCGGCGCGAGCGTGCCGCCAGAGTTCAAGGACATGTTGAAATGAAACGGACGCGCCCGAAAGATAGCGATGAAGAGAGCGGCGGGACAGCTCCCGGCGGCATCCAGGCTCTCGATGCCGCGCTTTCGGTCCTGCGAGTCCTGCGATCCTTTGACGGGCCGGCGACGTTGTCGGATATCGCGCGCGAAGCCGGCATGCCACCGAGCAAGGTGCATCGCTACCTGGCAAGCTTCATTCATGCAGGACTTGCCGTGCAGAAGGAGCGATCCGGCCGGTACGATCTCGGCCGCGAAGCCGCGGAGCTGGGGGTTGCGGCCATCAGCCGGAACAACTTCGTCGTCCGCGCTTCCGACGAGCTCGAGGAATTGGCCGCAGTAACCGGACAAGCCGCGCTGCTCGCCGTCTGGAGCCACAATGGCCCGACCGTTGTTCGAATGGAGAGAGGTCCCCATCTGACGACCACGTCGATCGGTCTTGGCAGCACATTTCCCCTGCTGGACTCCGCGACCGGACGCGTCTTCCTGTCCTATCTGCCGTCTCCGCAATTGGCCGCGCGCCTGCAAAACGAACTCGATCGCGCCGCTTCTGCCGGTGTGAGCTGGCCGGATCTCAATCCCAACCCCGAAAGCGTCGAGGCGCTGACGACGAAAATCCGCCGCGAGCGCATCGCCTATGTCGACGGACGTTACATTCCGGGCCTGATCGCGATTTCGTCCGCGATCACGAACTGGCAAGGCGAGATTGAAGTCGCCGTGACCTTGTTCGGCACGCACAGGGACCTGCTGCAGCCCGACAGTCCGGCGCGGACCGCCTTGATCGAGTTTGCCTCCCGTCATTCGATCGCGCGCTCGGCCCAACTCGACAATTCACGTGGTGTGCGCGCGCGTTAGCTGCGAGCTTTCAATGACCACCCATCCAGCTCCGATCGGGGAAACGCGGTCTCGAGATTCCGAACGTATGTAACGTCAACCACGCCGCGCCTTTCTAAAGTTGAAATAGAGCGCCGGAATGTCTTCGGGGGCATCGAACCAGTTTCGAGCCAAGGCGTTCACTCCTCATGCAAGGAAACGTCTGTGTCGTGTTGATCGTTACATCCCTGATCGTGCTGTCCGTGGCAGCCGACTGGCTGGTGCGGGCAGGCATCCGCCAGGACGTCTTGTTAGCCAGGGCCGATGTTGTCGCGGTCGGCTACTTCCCGCAGCGCTGATTACCGGTGCAGAGACCGGTCAAATCATGTCCCAGGTTAACGACAATCAAGGCTCCGGTGCGCTATCAAAAAAGGCGGTTTCACACCCCTTCCGGCTTGGCCATGCATCACAATTTCTCGTTCCGCTCTCTCGCCCGGCTGTGCCAGATACAGGCCGCCCTCGCCTCTAACGATCGAACCCGCCGCGAATTGGAGCAAATGGCAGCGGAATACATGAAACGGGCCGATCAACTGGATCGTCAGGATGGACGATCGGATCAAAATTAGGTTTTGGTTGGAACGCTGCTCATACCCGCTCATTACCCGGCCGCAAAGACCACTCGAGAACGGCTGATTGATTCCCAGCGTTCCCCCTTAGTCCGATACTGAGCTACCTCCGATGAAACCTCCCAAGGAACCGCCTTCTGACAACACCGATTCATCCGAGCTATCCCGTTTGGAGGAGGCACGGCGGATCGTTGAGGAATATGTGCAGGAGCTTCGCGAAATGGCCAGGAAGCTGCGTCGTCGCTTCAATTGAGCTGTCTCGGGCCGCCTTCATCATGGTTGTCCATGAGATTGCCGCTTGCTGCACATTCGACCGATATCCTCCAGGAGTGCATGCGGGTCGAACGGCTTTTGCCAGACCGTCACGGCGGCGAAGCGCTGCGGAATAACGGTAGATTCGTAACCGGTATAGAACACGAATGGTACGCCCTGCCGGACCAGTTCATCCGCGATCGGGTAAGCCGCCTTGTCATGAAGATTGATATCCAGGATTGCGACGTCAAAATGATCGCGCTTCGCTCGACGGTAGGCGGCGTCCAGGTCCGCATAAGGCCCGATGATGCTTGCGCCGTGAGACCTGAGCGCTTCTTCGAGGTCGTTCGCCAGGAAATACTCGTCCTCGATAACCAGGACGCGGCAGCCGTGAAGCTTGCTATTGCCGCTGCTCATGGCAGGCCCCGCTCACATTGGGATGCCAAAACATACAATGACCGGAAGTGGCCTTTGGTTCCCCCGCCTCGCAGCGCCCGCCGGTTGTGGCCCGCATTAAACACCGGACCACCAGTAAAAGGTGTCACGAGCCTCGCTTGCCACTGAACACGCGATGCGCGCTTTTTGAAGCGAAGGTACCGCTTCATATCGCGGCATGCATTCCACCGACCGGATGATGGAGCCAAGGTCGGCCTCCACGCTGCCGCCATCGTCTCCAATTGACAGGTGCCTCGCTTATCGGCACGGTTCATGTCTGCGGACATGGGGGATCGATTTGCCGATTCGGCTGCGTCGACCCGCAAACCGCAACGTCGCAAGACAACCCTCGGGGCACTCGAGCCGCATCGGCCCAGCTGCTGAGTTGACAGATGGCTCCATCGCGAACGGATATCGGCCGGCTTGATCTGCGGATGGAGCGGGATTCGTTGCACGCCGCCGCTCATCCGCCGGCCGAGGATTACGCTCCGGAGAGCCGAGAGCTGGAGACAGGCATCGGGCAAAGCAACAGGACACCCACCATTCACCCGGCGCACGAGCTTTCGGCCGTGTCGTCCGCGCACTTCGGATCCGGGGGAGATGAATCGGGAGACACGACCGTATTTGCCAAATGGGTGGAGCGAGGGCGCAGCATCTGGCGCAGGCATCTCCAGCGCGATGACGTTCCCGAGACGACCGGGCCGTTGAGAGGAAACCTCGAGCGCTGGGTGCTCGCTTTGCTGAGCGTCGTCGTCATCGTGAGCGGCGTTTGCGCGACCATTGTGTTCATGCAGGTGAAGTCGCTCAAAACGGAGATCGCAACCCTGCAGCACGAGATCATCGCGCTCAAGCTGCACGTAGCCAGGCTCGATCAGATCGCAAGCGCCAACGAGGCACGTGACAGGCCGAGCAGCGAAACACCCAAGCCGCCGGCGGAGACTCGTCCTGACCAGGGCTTGCTCACCTTGTCGCGCGAGGAGATTCAGCTCATCAGAGATTTCATCAAGCCTGCTCCGATTGCGGGGGCCGCAACCGAGCCGATCAAGGTCGGCGATCCCGTCGCGGCAGAAGCCATCCCCTTCCCTTCTCCGATCACGGATAAGGTGCGGAAACTGCTTGGCGCGAGATTTACCATTCGCAATGGCTTCATCGTCATTACCCGGAACGGTAGCCGTCAGGTTGACGCCGTGATCGGGCCCAATTGACGAGAGGCAGACGTTGGGGCTGCTGCGCGCGTACGCCGCCCGCTGCGTCCTCACCCGAGATCATCAAACACGCGACGCAGATTACCCTTGTGGCTGGCGAGAAGGTTTGCAGCCTCCATCTCGTCGTATCCGAGCACGACGAGCGCGGCCAGCTTGATATCGCCGCCGGTCGCTTCCAAGGCGGATGCGGCTTGCGCTTCGCTGCAGCCGGCAATGCGGGCAACCATTGCCTCGGCGCGACGCTTCAGCTTCGCGTTCGTGGGCAGCATGTTGACCATCATGCCGCGGTAGACGCGCCCAAGGCGCAGCATGATGCCGGTCGACATCAGGTTGAGGACGATCTTCTGGGCCGTGCCGGCCTTCATGCGCGTTGAGCCGGCGATGAGCTCCGGCCCGGTCTCGACCAGGACCGGATATTTCGCTGCTGCAAGCAGCGGGGCCTGGCGGTTATTGGCAATGCCGACAGTCACGGCCTGGTACCGGCCGGCCTGGCGCAATGCAGCCACGGTGAACGGTGTCGTGCCGCTTGCGGCAACCGCGATGACGACGTCGTGCGATGACAGCCGTGCGGCATCGATCTGGGCGATCGCGTCATCGACGTCGTCTTCCGCACCTTCGACGCTGGTGACAAACGCGCTCTCTCCGCCGGCAATGATGAAGTGGACCCGCTGTTGAGGCCATGCGAAGGTCGGCGTCAGCTCGGCACCGTCCTGGATGGCCACCCTGCCCGACGTTCCCGCGCCGACATAGACCAGACGCCCCTCATCTCCGAGCGCGTCTGCGGCAGCATCCGTCGCCGCCGCGAGCGCGGGAAGACATTGGCCAACGACTGCGGCGGCTGCGAGCTGACCTTCCCACATCGCCTCCAATGCCGCGATTCCCGACCAGGCGTCCAAATCCGTGAAGCGCGGATCGACGGCTTCAGTTGCGTTGGCGCGATCCATTCGTTTCATGGGCTTATACCACCGTAGCGCGACGCCTCTGAGCTGCCAGCTGCCGACCTGGCACGAGTCAAAGGCATGTCGCCGTTCATCACATCCTTGGGAATGGCAGCGCGACCGGTGAGTCAACTTGGATCCCTGCACATCGGTTCCCAGCCAGCGGGGAGCCGCTGGCCACGGAGACGTCTGGGCCCCGCCGCCAAAATAATCTCAAAACCGCGGAAAAATTGAGCCGCGAACGCTTCCAAAAAAATGCCGTGCCTGACGGCACGGCCAGTTTCAGGGAGCAAACCGGCGCGTGGATGGCCCGCTGGGGGGCCGGCATTCCATCGCAGCGGAGTTCAGGACCGTTCAGAGGCCGATCTCAGGCGAGGCTCACCATTTGAGAGCCGCGGTGCGCACCGGATGGTCCCAAAGCGCCGTCGTCTCGGCATCGAGCAGGCTCAACGTGAGCGAGCAGCCGGCCATGTCGAGCGAGGTGACGTAGCTGCCGACGAGCGAGCGGGCGATGCGCAGGCCGCGCTTCTCGAGCAGCTTTCGCGCGGCGTGGTACATCAGGTAGAGCTCGATCGTGGGCGTGCCGCCGAAGCCGTTGACCAGCAGGAGCGCTTCTGTGCCCGCGCGCGCATCGAGATCCTCCACGACCGCCGTCGTCATCTCGAAGGCGATGGCGTCGGCCCGCTCCAGCTTGACGCGGCGGCGTCCGGGCTCGCCGTGAATGCCGACGCCCATCTCCATCTCGTCCTCAGCGAGCGCGAAGGTCGGCCCGCCCGCGGCCGGAACAGTGCAGCTCGTCAGCGCCACCCCCATCGAGCGCGTCTGCGCATTGACACGCTCGCCGAGCGTAACGCAGCCGGCGAGATCAAGGCCCTTCTCGGCGGCCGCGCCGACGATCTTCTCGACGATCAGCGTCCCGGCGACGCCGCGGCGACCGATGCTGTGGGTGGAGTTTTCCACGGCGACATCGTCATCCGTCACGATGGTCGCAATGCGGCCTTCGGCGATCTCGGCCGCCATCTCGAAATTCATGCGGTCGCCCGCATAGTTCTTCACGATGAACAGCACGCCGGCCTCACCGGCGACGGCTTGGGCGGCCTCGACGATCTGGTCCGGCGTCGGCGACGTGAACACCTGCCCCGGACAGGCGGCGTCGAGCATGCCGTAGCCGACGAAGCCGGCATGCAGCGGCTCGTGTCCGCTGCCGCCGCCCGAGACCAGCGCCACCTTTTTCCGGTTGAGCTCACGGCGGCGCACGAACTTGCGGTCCGATCCCAGCGTGACGAGATCGGCATGTGCGGCGGCAAACCCGTCCAGGCTCTCGGCCAGCACGTCGTCGACCGAATTGATGAACTTCTTCATGCGACCCTCCCCATCACTTATGCCTCATTCTTTTTCCTGCATGATGGCAATCAGCCGGCGCGCAAACTCCTGGAGCAGCGCGTCGAGTTGAGCATTCCGCTTGCCGCTGCCGAGATCTGGCAAATGCAGCGTCAAGGTCCGCTCGTGCGGTCCCTCGGTCAGCCGACTGATCCTGCGCGGGTGTGCGCGTGCATAGGCGCGCAGAAAGGCTGCCTTCGCCTGCGGAGGGAAGTGGCAGACGTCGAAGATCGTGTTGAGATGCTGCACCGGGATCGGTACCGGATAGGCCGGATTGGAGATCTGGCTGACGAAGCTCCGGTTCTTTCCCATGGCATGGGCAAGCCGCAGCCGCATTCCCGAGGGGCGCTTGTCCAGGACCTCCTTGAAAATGCGCTTGTAGACGGCAACGGCGCCCGCCTCCGCCGGTTCATCGGCAACGGCATCAGTCAAGTTTTCCACCTCCGCTGCCCAGACGATCGATCGTTTGCTTGATCTGCGCAAGCGCGGAGACGTTCACGGACAGCTCCCGAAGCCCGCAATCGAGCAGCGCGGGAATGCAGCGCGGATCGCTCGCCATGTCGCCGCACAGGCTCACCGGGATTCCGGCGCGCCTGCCATGCTCCGCGGTCCGCGTGATTAACTCGAGAACGGCGGGATGCAAGGGATCCATCAGGGACGCGAGAGCTCCATTCGAACGGTCGCAGGCTAGGACATATTGCGCGAGGTCGTTCGAGCCGATCGAGAAGAACGCGCTTCTGAAGCTGGCGATCGAAAGCGCCGCCGCGGGCACTTCGACCATGATTCCGAGCTCGGGAAGCATTGCGGCC
The DNA here is from genome assembly GCF_055791185.1 of Bradyrhizobium ingae. Classification (NCBI taxonomy): domain Bacteria; kingdom Pseudomonadati; phylum Pseudomonadota; class Alphaproteobacteria; order Hyphomicrobiales; family Nitrobacteraceae; genus Bradyrhizobium; species Bradyrhizobium ingae. Next base: position 64,184 of record NZ_JBVUBB010000022.1, on the reverse strand, counting down.
GTACCCTTTGCCTGCAAGTCCTGGACGATATCGGCAAACAGCTTTCGTGCCGCCTCGACCTCGTCGGCCGAGGTGACCATTGGGAACATGACCTTGAGATTTCCGCGTACCGCCGCGCGCGCCAGCGCGCGGAGCTGAACCGCAAAGATCTCGGGTCGGGCCAGACAGAGACGAAGGCCGCGAACACCGAGGAAGGGGTTTGCCTCGCCGTCCGGCGTGAAGCCCGGCACCGGCTTGTCGCCACCCGCGTCAAAGGTGCGGATCGTCACCGGTCGCCGCTCGGCCCAACGCAAGACCTGGTCGTAGACCTGAAACTGCGTCTCCTCGTCAGGCAGTCCGCGCTCCGAGAGCAAAAACTCGGTGCGCATCAGGCCCACGCCGTCGGCATATTGCGCATCCGGATAGTCGAGATCCTCGACGCGCTGGATGTTGATGAGAAGCTTGATGCGTTCGCCGCGCCAGGACGCCGCCGGCCGTCGCAGGATGGCTCGCGCGGAAGCCCTGCTCTTGCGATGAAGCTCCCGCCGCTTCTCGAACAAGCCGATCTGCTCGGCGCTGGGATCGAGCTCGAGCGTTGCGCCCTCGCCATCGAGTAGCGCCGAGCTCCCTACGGCCGGCACCGCACCGAGCTGCACCACCATCGGGATGCCGCGGGCGCGCGCCAGCATCGCGACGTGGCTCGTCGGACTGCCGCGCAGCAGCGCCAGGCCGCCGCCATCGGACCAGTCGATCTCCAGGAAGCGCGAGGGCGGCAGATCGTCGGCGCAGACGACCGCACCGCTCGGAATTCTCAGCGCATGGCCCTCGCCACCGCGCAGAATGTTCAGCACGCGATCGCGAAGGTCCGCGAGATCCGAGCTACGCGCCTTCAAATACTCGTCCGGCGCCGAATTATAATCCGCGATTTGCTCGTCGAGCGCCGTGCGCCAAGCGGTATCCGCGGGCTCTCCCTCGCCAATCGCCGCCAGGATCGCGCTGATCAGATCTTCGTCCTCCAGCAGCGCGACCTGGAATTCCAGGATTTGCGCCGCTTCACCGCCGGCGATCGCGGCAAGCTCGGCGATCTGCCGGCTCGCAGTGTCGATCGCACTGCGCAGCGCAAGCGCCTCGTCGACCAGGGTGCCGGCAACCCGCTCGCCATTCGCGCCCGCATCGACCCGGATGAACGGCCCCTGGGCAAAACCGATCGAGGCGGTTCTGCCGCGGTAAGCCGGTCCTGAAGCGCTGTCTCGCATGTTACGCAATCCCGTCTGGGAAATCAGATGCAATCAGATCGATCAGTGCAGCGACGGCCGCTTCCGCATCACTGCCCAACGCCTTGATCTCGATCATGCTGCCATGGGCCGCGCGCATGGCCATGATCTTGGCCACGCTCTTGGCATTGATCCACTCGGCCGCGCCGGCGACGCGGACGGAAATCTGCGCCTCGAACTTCTTGGCGAGCTTGGTCAGCTTGACCGCGGGTCGCGCATGCATGCCGACCGCGTGCACCAGTTGCACGTTGCCCGTGAAGATCTGCCCATTCACATTTGAAGTTTCCAGCATAGCCATATTCCATCATCGCTTCGCCGACGTCAGTCGGCAGAAAGTTCCTCGGCCACCGCCCGAACCTCGGCCAGCGAGCTGCCGCCAGCCGCTTCAGTCGCCGCCATCACCGCGCCTTCGACGATCGGCGCATTGCACACGACAACGAGATCCCGTCGCTCAGGGTCCAGCATTTCGACCGCCATTTCGCTGTTGGTCTCGGCACCGCCGAGATCGACGAGAATCGCAACGCCCTTCGGCGACCAGGCGTCATTGATGGCATCGACGATCACGGCGACGCTGGTTCCCAATCCGCCATCGGGATTGCCGCCGCAGAAGGCGACCTTGACCTCGCTGCCGACCATCTGCCGCACCATGTCGGCGGTACCTTTGGCGATGTCCTTCGAGTGCGAGACGATCACGATGCTCACGGTGTCGTTCATGGCCGCCCCTCCAGGCTCGCGCACACCGCTTGCAGAAGCACGCAGCTCGACCGCGCACCGGGATCGACATGTCCGACACTGCGCGGTCCGAGGAACGAGGCGCGTCCCTTGGTCGCCTGCATCGGCGCAGTCCGCGCGGCGGCCTCCGCGGCCGTCGCGCGAATGCGCTCGACGATGTCGGGGCGCCCGGCATCGGTCTTTAACGTCTCCAAGACAGGAACGAGAACGTCGAGCATGGTCTTCTCGCCGGCGTGCGAGCGCCCCCGCTTGCTTACTGCATCGACCCCGCTTGCAAAGACTTCCGCGAGATCGTCCGGCAGGTGCTTGTCATGCGAGAGCGCTTCTCCGGCGGCAAGGAAGAAGCTGCCGTAAAGCGGCCCCGACGCGCCGCCGACGGTCATCACCAGCGTCTTGCCGATGGTCTTCAGCGCCTCGTCGAACGGCTGCGCGGAGATCGCATCGAGCTTGCCGAGCACGGCCTCGAAGCCGCGCTTCATGTTCGTGCCGTGATCGCCATCGCCGATCGCCTGATCCAGGCTCGTCAGCTCCGGCGCGCTGGCGATGACCTGCTCTGCGGCCACCTTGACCAGCGATTTGAATGTCTCGGGTTGCAGCGACATTGAATGATCCTCAGTGCACCATGGCGTTGATGCGTTGCCCCACGCCGTCGAAATAAAGCGGATGCTTCAGGTGCAATTCAACCTCCTGACCGACCTGGAGCGGCTGGCGCGGGTCCGCAAGCGTCACCAGCGTCTGGCCCTTATAGTCCAGGTGAACGTGATTCTGCTCACCCAGATGCTCGACCCGATGCACGCGGCCGATCAACCGTCCGCCATTGCGCGCAGCGATCTGCAGATGCTCGGTGCGGATGCCAATGGTCTCGGTCCCGGGTGGAAGGACTATCTCCGAAGCAAGGCGCGCCGGAAGAAGGTTGATCGGCGGCGTGCCGAGCCGTGATGCGACGTACGTGCTGGACGGGCTCTCGTAGATCTCCCGCGGTGTGCCGAGCTGGAGAAGCTGGCCGTCCTTGATCACGCCGATGCGCGTGGCCATGGTCATGGCCTCCACCTGATCGTGCGTCACATAGAGTATGGTTGCCCCCAACTCGACCTGGATCCGCTTGAGCTCGAGGCGAAGCTCGGCCCGCAGCTTCGCATCCAGCGACGACAACGGCTCGTCCATCAGGTAGATCGACGGATCCCGCACCAGGGCCCGGCCGATGGCGACTCGCTGCATCTCGCCGCCGGACAGGCGGGTGGCGCGATTGTTCAGCTTGCTGGCGATATGCAGGAGCTCGGCGGTCTGTTCGACGCGCTTGCGGATGACGGGCTCCGGAACGCGGCGCGCCGGCGAGCGCAGCGGAAACGCCAGATTGTCGTAGACCGAAAGGTGCGGATAGAGCGAGTATTGCTGGAAGACGAACGCGATGTCGCGCGATCCCGGAGGATCGAGCGTGACGTCGCGACCGTTGATCATGACCGAGCCCGAATCGGGTTGCTCGAGCCCGGTGATCAGCCGCAAGGTCGTGGTCTTGCCGGCGCCGCTCGGGCCGAGCAGAACGAGAAACTCGCCGTCGTTGACCGCAAGCGACAGCTCGCGCACCGCCTCGATCGTGCCGAAACGCTTGTTGATGTTGCGCAGAATGACGTCAGCCATGGCGAGCGCCTCCCCCATTCGCGGTGCGGATCGCAAGGCCGCTGCCGGCATCGAACAGCGCCAGCCGTTCGGAGTGAAATTCGAGACCGACCGTCTCGCCGATCCGCACCGGCGTGGCGGACGGCAGCCGCGCCGCAACGCGCCCATGCGCGGTGTCGACGGTGACGATCTGGTTGGTGCCGAGATATTCCGCGCCGAACACCTCGCCGCGAACCGGCGCCGCGTCGGTAAAGCGGATATGCTCCGGACGGACACCGAGGACCAGGGGGGCGCTGGCGCGGTCCTCGCGAATCTCGGGCACGGCGATGTCGGTGTCGTGGAAGCTGATCGCACGATCCCCGCAATGCAGGCCGCCTTCAAAGCGCAGGAAGTTCATCGATGGCGAGCCGATGAAATCGGCGACGAACATGCTCGCGGGCCGGTCATAGATCTCCTGCGGCGAGCTGATCTGCTCGACACGTCCCTTGTTCATGACCGCGATCTGGTCCGCCATCGACATCGCCTCGAGCTGGTCGTGGGTCACGTAGATCGTGGTCGCACCGATGCGGTCGTGAAGGTCACGCAGCTCGCCGCACATCAGATGGCGAAACTCGGCGTCGAGCGCCCCGAGCGGCTCGTCCATCAGGAAGGCCTTCGGCCGCCGCACCATCGCCCTGCCGAGCGCCACGCGCTGCCGATCACCGCCCGATAGCTTTGATGTCTTGCTCGACAGCAGATGCTCGATTCGCAGCAGCCGCGCGGTCTCCTCGACGCGCTGGCGGATTTCGCGCCGGCCCATGCCTTGGCACTTCAGGGGAAAGCCGATGTTTCCGGCGACGTTCATGTGCGGATAGAGCGCGAAGAGCTGGAACACGAAGGCGATGTCGCGGGCGGATGCCCGCTCGAAGGTCACGTCCTCACCGTCGAGCAGGATCTTGCCCTCGGTCGGCAGCTCCAGGCCGGCGATCATGCGCAGCGTCGTCGTCTTGCCGCAGCCGGAGGGACCGAGCATCGCAAAGAAGGTGCCGTCGTCGATGGTGAAGTTCGAGCCTTCGACGGCCGTGAACTGATCGAACGATTTTCGCAGGTTTTCAACGCGGATCTGTGCCATCTCTCACCGCCCTATTCCGGAAAGTGGCTCACGATGACGTAGCCGAGCGTGCCGGCCAGGATCGTCACGAATGAATAGCTGTAGAGATCGAGCGAGAAGGGCTGCACCAGCATCACGATGCCACCGCCGATCAGGATCGTCGCTCCGGTCTCCCAGGGCCCGCGCCGGAACCAGCGCATCGCGCCGCCATTGGCAATCGCAGAACCGGTCATTTGCGTACAGCTCCGAAGGTGATGCCGCGCAACAGATGCTTGCGCAACAGGACGGTGAAGAGGACGATCGGGACGACGAACAGCGTGGTCGCCGCAGCAACGGCCGGCCAGTCCTGTCCGCCTTCGCCGATGATGAAGGGGATGAAGGGCGGCATGGTCTGGGCTTCGCCGCTGGTGAGGAGAACCGCGAACGCATATTCGTTCCAGGAGAAGATGAGGCAGAAGATCGCCGTTGCCGCAATACCCGTCACCGCCTGCGGCAGCACCACCTTGCGCAGCGCCTGCAATCGCGTGTAGCCGTCGACCAGGGCCGCCTCCTCGTATTCGCGCGGAATCTCGTCGATGAACCCCTTGAGCAGCCAGACCGCGAGCGAGACATTGACCGCAGTGTAGAGCAGGATCATTCCGAGCCGGGTGTCAGTCAGATTGAGCTGGCGGTACATCAGATAGATCGGGATCGCGACCGCGACCGGCGGCATCATGCGCGTCGACAGGATGAAGAACAGGAGGTCGTCGGCAAGTGGAATGCGGAAGCGCGAGAATGCGTAGGCCGCGAGTGTGCCGAGGAACACGGCGAGAAAAGTCGAGCCGAAGCCGATGATGAGCGAATTGACGAAACGCGGCACGACCTTCGAGGGACCGGCGATCACCATGTCGTGCTGGCGCACGAGCTTGTCGTACCAGGTCTCGGGCGGCGGCAGCTTGGCGATGAAGTCCGGCGTCTGCCGCGTGCGAACCGTGAACAGGTTCACATAGCCCTCCAGCGTCGGCTGGAACAGCACCTTGGGCGGATAGGCGATGGCATCGCTCTGCGACTTGAACGCGGTGGCGACGATCCAGACGAGCGGCAGGATCGTGATCACCGCATAGAGGATGACCAGGCTGCCCGCCACCGCCTTTGCGCGCGGCGTAGACTCGACGATGGAGTGAGCAGTGGATTTGGCAACAGTGGCGGTCATCGCTGCTTCACCTTGTTGAGCACCTTGACGTAGATGTTGGCTGCACCGAACACGGTCACGAACAGAATGATGGCAAGTGCGGAGGAATAGCCGGTGCGCCATTTCTCGAACGCCGCCCGCTTCAGCGTGATCGAGACCAGCTCGGTGGTCGATCCCGGTCCCCCCGAGGTCAGGAGGTTGACCATGTCGAACATCTTGAAGTTCTCGATGGCGCGGAACAGCACGGCGAGCATCAGGAACGGCACCGTCATCGGCAGCGTGATCGACCAGAACTGACGCCAGGCCGAGGCGCGATCGACTTCCGCGGCCTCGTAGATGTAGTCGGGAATGGAGCGCAGCCCGGCGAGGCAGATCAGCATGACGTAGGGCGCCCACATCCAGGTATCGACGAGGACGATGGTCCACGGCGCCAGTGCCACTTCGCCGGTCATGCTGAAGGAGCTCGGCGGCACGCCGGTGAACAGGCTGATCAGGTAGTTGAACGGTCCGATCTGCGGCTGGAACAGCAGGGTCCAGAAGTTGCCGACGACCGCAGGCGACAGCATCATAGGCAGCAGAATCATCGTGGTCCAGAAGCTGTGACCGCGAAACTGGCGGTTGATGAGCAGCGCGAGCCCAAATCCGATCACCACCTGCAACGCTACCGACGAGATCACGAATTGCGCGGTGGTCTGGAGCCTGATCCAGACATCCTCGTCGGAGAGAATGTCGGTGAAATTATCCAGCCCGACGAACCGCAGCGGCAAATAGGACATGCTGAGGTTGAGGCTCGTGAAGGAGAGCCTGATCATCCAGACCAGCGGAAAGATGTTGATCGCGAGCAGAAGCGCGATCGTCGGCGCGACGAACAGCCAGGCGATGGCCCGGTCCGACAGGCCGCGGACGCGTCGCGTGGCACGAGATTTGGCGGGCTCGCTCACGCCGGGGATCGTAACATGATCGGGTTGGAGAATGGTGGTCATCTTGTCCATCGGCTGGCTGGTTCGGCTTCCCCGGGGACACTTCCCCGGGGAAACCAGTTGGGTCGATGCGAACGATCTCGTTTATTGCGAGGCGACCTGCTTGCCCTGCTCCTTGAAGACCTTGGACCAGTCCTTGACCAGGAGATCGAGCGCCTGCTGCGCCGTTCCCTTGTCGGCAACGACGTAGTCATGCACGCGCTTCTGCATGTCGAGCAGGAGCTGGGCATAGGACGGCTCGGCCCAGAAATCCTTCACGATCGCCATCGACTCCAGGAACTGCGGAGCGAACGGCGCGCTCGCGGGGAAGTCCGGCGCGTTGACGACGGCCTTCAGCGCCGAGTAGCCGCCGAGCTGCCACCACTTCTGCTGCACGGTCGGCTGCGCGAACCACTTGATGTAGGCGAGCGCATCGTCCTTGTGGTCAGACGTCGCGACGACCGAGATGCCCTGCCCGCCAAGCTGCGTGAAGTGACCGTTCGGGCCGGCCGGATTGACGAAGAAGCCGATCTTGTCGCCGCCGACGTTCGGGTCCTTGTAGAGCCCGGGGAAGAAGGCGAACCAGTTCATCTGCATCGCCACCTGCCCGGACTTGAAGGCGTCGAGACCTTCCTGCATGTAGGCGTTAGTCAGGCCCGGCGCCGTGCAGCACTTGTAGAGCTCCTTGTAGAACTCCAGCCCCTTAGCAGCATCCGCCGAATTGACGAAGCCCTGCATCTGGTAGGGCTTCTTCGGGTTCTCGTAGTTGAAGCCGTAATTGTAGAGCGCGTTGGTCACGCCCATCGTGATGCCTTCCGAGCCGCGCTCGGTGAAGATGTAGGCGCCGTACACTTTCTTGCCGTCGATCTCGCGGCCCTGGAAGAAGGCGGCGATCTCCTTCAGCTCGTCAAAGGTCTTGGGCGGCGCAAGATCGCGGCCGTACTTGGCCTTGAACGCCGACTGAATGTCGGGCCGCGAGAACCAGTCCTTGCGATAGGTCCAGCCCACCGCATCGGCCATCGCCGGGAGCGCCCAATAGTTCGGCGAGTTCTTCGGCCACTGCGAATAGCCGACCACGGTCGCCTGGACGAAATCGTCCATCGAGATCTTCTCCTTGGCGAAGAAGTCGTTGAGCTTGACGTACCACTTGTTCTCGGCGGCTCCGCCAATCCACTGGCTGTCGCCGATGATCAGGTCGCAGAGCTTGCCGTGCGAGTTGAGCTCGTTGAGGAAGCGATCGGCATAGCTCGTCCAGGGGACGAACTCGTATTTCATCTCGATGCCGGATTGCTTGGTGAAGTCCTTGCCGAGCTCGACCAGGGCGTTGGCGGGATCCCATGCCGCCCAGCACAGCGTAAGCTGCTTGCCCTCTGCCGCAGCTTCGCCGCCACCCACGACCGCCAGCGCGGCTGCCCCAAGGACCGCGGATGTCACTGCACTACTAAGCCATTTGAGTCTTCGCATGTCAGTTTCCTCTCTATCGTTGAACCACCGAACCCGCTCGGCGCGCCCTTTTCGGAACGACGCCAAGACCCTGAAACCGAGTTGATGAGCGATGAGATGATGAAGAACGAGACTGACCGCGCCCGGAAACGGATCCGGACGGGCTGGGCTCCTCCCACACATCAGCTCGATGCGCGATGTTTATTTTTTTGTAATACTAAACCTATTACTAAATTCCGGAGGCCGTCAAGCCGGTTTTTAACGAGCCCGACGAAAGGCTCAACGAGACTGCGTTCAGCCGTCAGCCTGCTGCGATGCAGCGAAATAAGCGCGATTGGCGAGAATTGCTTGGCGCCCCTGAACGCAAGCCGCGGCAACGCAGCCTCGTTTCGTGCAGTCGACTCGCCCGGGGTCATGTTTAGCAAATTATTTTACTGAACGTTCAATGCGGCGCAGTTCCCACGCCGTGTCGCCGTCTGCCTTCACTCCGACAACTGCGCTACAGTCAAACGGGGCTGGCCTGATCGTCGTTCACTTCAGGAGCCCGCATGTCCACGGCAATCTCGGTACTCGGCGGCGTCGGTCTTTTCCTGCTCGGCATGACCGTGATGACGGAAGGCCTGAAGGCGCTGGCCGGCTCCGCCCTGCGCACCGTGCTCAGCAAGGCGGCCGCGACGCCGTTGCACGGCTCCTTCTGGGGCGCTGTCGTCACGCTTCTGGTGCAGTCGTCGAGTGCGACGACGATGACGACGATCGGTCTCGTCAGCGCCGGCCTGTTGACGTTCCAGCAAGGCTTGGGATTGGTGTTCGGCGCCAATATCGGCACCACGGGGACCGGCTGGCTGGTCGCGCTCATCGGCGTCCGCGTCTCGCTCACCGCCGCAGCATTGCCGATGATCTTCGTCGGTGCATTGACCAAGCTTCTGGCTCGCGGACGAATATCCGGCGCCGGAGCCGCGCTCGCCGGATTCGGGCTCGTGCTTTTCGGGCTGACCACCTTGCAGCAGGGCATGGGCGGGCTCGCCGAACGATTGCACCCCGCGGACCTTCCTGCCGTGCTCGCCGACCCCGAGGGACGGTGGTGGTCGGGCCTGTTCGGCGTGCTGGCGCTCGTCGTCATCGGCCTCGTGATGACTGCTCTGATGCAGTCGTCCACGGCCGCCGTGGCGGTGACCTTGTCCGGTCATTTCGCCGGTGCAATCGGGCTGGATCAGGCCTGTGCGCTGATCATCGGCCAGAATATCGGAACTGCAACGAGCTCCGCCCTCGCCGCGATTGGCGCGAGCACGACCGCCAAGCGGCTGGCTATCGCCTATGTGCTTTTCAAGCTCATCGCCGCCGTCATCGCGCTCGTGCTCTTTCCCGTCACCATCCCTCTGCTCGTGCGCGCTTCGGACAGCATCGATGGCGTCACGCTGCTAGCCGGATATCACACCGCCTACAATGTCGTTGGTGTGGTGGTCCTGCTGCCGCTGGTCAACCAGTTCACGCGCCTGGTCGAGCGTATCCTGCCCGAGCGGGGCTCGCCGCTCACGCGGTGCCTTGATCCCTCGGCGCTCGTGACTCCAATCGTGGCCGTCGAAGCGGTGCGCCGAACGATCGCACGCGTGCTCGTAACGGTGTCCGCCTGGGTCGAGGCGGCACTGGCTGGCCGCGCCGCACCAGTTCGCCTCGGGAGAGACACCGTCTCGCTGCAGGACGCCGCCGACGCCCTGCGCCAGGCACAGATATTCTTGTCGGAGGTGACCGGACCGCCTGACACCGAGGACGAGCAAGGGCGTCTGACCAGCACACTGCACGCACTCGACCACGCGTCTCGGCTGACTGACGTGGCGAATAGCGGAATCAATTTCGCTTCCGTGAGCGAGGGGCCGGAGGACATCCGCGCGGGAGAACTATGTGCTGAAGTGATGCGTAGCGCAGCCGCGATTGCCCGCGGCGTAGCAGTGCCGCCCCGCCCATCCGGATCGCCTGCCGTCACGCCGGTTCCGCATGGCACTGACGCCATGAGCGGCCCGCGCGCGGTCGCGACGGACGAGGCCATCGCCGAGCTCGAGCGCTGTACGACAGAACTTGGCGAAGTGCTGCGCCGCCACCGCAGCGCGACGCTCGGCGCGGTCGCCAATGCAACCCTCACCACCGATGCTGCACTCGTTCGCGTCGAAACTGTCCGCAGCCTCCAGGCGATGTCACATCATGCCTGGCGCTCCGCGGCCCATCTTGTCGGTCGCGGCTAGTAGCTAGACGCCGAGGGCTTTCCGGTTGAAGTTTCGCAACAGGCGCAGCGTCAGCGTTCTGGCGTTCGCGACATTGAGCAGCCAGGCTGCGCCGGCATAAGCGATGCCGCCGGCAAGGCTCACCGCAATCAGCGACAGCAGGCCGGTGCCATTGACCTGGAAGCGCACCGCGAGGATCGCCGCCGCCATGATCGCCGAAGCAACGCCCACGCCCGCGAGCCGGCTTGGATCGAACGGCAGCAGATAGGCGCGGCGCATCAGGACGACCGCCGCTACGAAGCCGATGGCTTCGGTCGCGAACGTCGCCAGCGCTGCACCATACAGCCCAAAGCCCGAGATCAGGGCGAACATCAGCGCGACACTCAGCACCAGCGTAAGGAACGACTGGGCAGCCAGGATGAAAGGCCGCTCGGCGAGCTGGAAGCTGATCTGGACGTAGAACTGATTGGCGATGCCGAGCATTCGCGCGACGACCAGCATCGGCAGCAGCGCCGACACGCCGGCTCGGAAGTCGACGCCGACGAGCGTTCCGGCGACCTGGTCCGCGGCGAGCGCAAGCCAGATCGCGACCGGCATGATGACGACGAGCAGGAGCTCGAGGCTTTCGTTGAGCCGCTCGCGGGTCGCGGCGTGGCCCTCCTGGCTCAACGTTCGGAACACGATGGGCACGGTGGCCGCAGCGACGCTCGAGGCCAGCATGACGAGGAACTGTCGTGGCAGATCGGCGGCGACGCCGAAAATGCCGGCGGCATCCTTGCCGAGGAGGTAGGCGACGATCAGACGGTCGCTGGTCGAGTAGAGCGCAACCGAAAGGCCGCCGATGGTCAGCGGCAAGCCGTAGCGGGCGAGTTGCGTGAGCTGGCTCTTCTGCCAGCGCGCAATCTTCGTCCCGTCACCGGCGAGATTGAGGATGATGCCGGTGAGCGAACCGAGCCCGAACGCCGCGAGCAGACCCAGCCCGCCCCAGCCCAGCCAGATCGCGAGCAGCCCGAACCCGACGCTCGACAGGCTGCGCACGATCGCGATCGTCGCGAACCTGTAGGGACGCAATTTGGCACGCTCGAATTCCTGGCCAATATCGACCGCATTCGCAGTGATGGCCACAAACATGCTGGCAAGCAGCAGTTCGAAGCTGATGTCGCGATGAAACAGGAACGTCAGCGGTGCCGTGGCGCAGAGCGCGGCGACAGTGAGCGCGAAGGCAACCATTGCCGTGCCGCGGAAATCCACCTCCGACGACATCGCCTGATAGCGGGAGACCGACAGCCTGATCCAGGCGAAGAAGATCGCTCCCAGGATGCCGGCGATGCTGAGGCCGACAACGTAGACGCCGTACTCCGCAGGACTCAGGAGCCGCGTGTAGGTCGTGATCGCGAAAAAGCCCACGGCGGCCGGCAGGATGTAGGCCGCGAGATAGATGGAGAAATGGCGATTCAGCATGCGAACACTGGAGCGTGACTGTTCCAGCCAATTAACGATTCGTTAATCAGTCGGACCTTGGTTTCGCGATTTTGGCGATTGCGCCGCAGCATGTCCGAGAATACTCACATAAATAGGCTAATCGGACCGATGAATTTCCCATTAGGCTCTATTTCGTACGTTAGCGTTAAATTTGCGGTTGCCTTGAACTCGTAGGCTCGATCACCCAATAGAAACAAGTGGTTTTCGAGCATCGCCGACTGTCGCCAAGTGTGGATCCGACTAACATGGAAGTTGCTGAGCGTGCTCGGGCCGATCTGTGCCTTTCCGACGCCGGCCGCAAGGGAGCCGGCCAGAGCATGAGCACAGCGTTGTCCCCGATACAGCCGGAAACCGCGCGTGGCGAGCGGATGGTGCTCAACCTGTTCTTCGAGGAGAGGGACGATCGCTGGTTTCGCGGCGACCGGCATCTGCGGCCGCTGCTCAGGCGCCTCTTGTTCGGCAAGCCGTGGATCAGCGGGCAGGAGCGCGTGTTCCTCAATCTATGCGCGGGTCTCGACAGGCTCGGCATCCGCTATCGTGTCAACGACTATCGCTACATTCGCAAGCACCCCGAGGAGCTCGCCTGCATCATCGGGCGGCCTTTCGTGCTGGATCGCATCGCGTGGAAGAATCCGATCCTGCTCGGCGTCGCCATGTACAATCACCCGATCGACGATCCGGATCTGTTGAAGCGCGCGCCGATCAAGCACATCGTGGTGCCCTGCCAGTGGTATGTCGAGATGTGCCGACCCGGCTGGCCGAATGTCGAGGCCTGGCCGGTCGGCATCGACACAGACGTCTGGACGCCGCTGCCCGCTGCGCGGAAGAGCGTCGACGTGCTGCTCTACGACAAGGTCCGCTGGGAGCATGACCGCTACGAGATCGACCTGATCGAACCGATCCGCGCGCATCTGAGGGCGAGCGGTCTTTCTTTCGAGGAGGTTCGCTACGGCAGCTACAAGGAGGACGACTACAAGGCCGCGCTCGCGCGTTGCCGGACCATGATCTTCCTGTGCGAGCACGAGAGCCAGGGCATCGCCTGCCAGCAGGCACTCGCCAGCAATGTTTCCGTCTTCGCCTGGGAGCGCGGCGGCGCGTGGCAGGACCCCGGCTATTTTCCGCATAAGGTCCGCTTCGAGGGCGGTGTCACCTCGGTGCCCTATTGGGACGAGCGCTGCGGCATGAAGTTCGCCAATGCCGATGGTTTTAGAGCAAGCTGGGCGGAGTTCTGGGCGCATAGCGAAGCGGGCGACTTCAAGCCGCGCGACTACATACTCGACAACCTCACGCTCGAAAAAGGCGCGTTGCACTACTATGAGATCGCGCAAGCCGTGATGCAGCGCCTGTCGGCGCGTTAGGGAGTGCGCAACATGTCGGGCCTCGACAGGCGCGAATTTCTCCTCGCCTCGGCTGCGACGCTCGCAGCCGGTTCCTCGGCGAGTTCCCAGACCTCAAAGCTGCTCAGCCGGCGACCCGGCTATGGCGCCGCGGCCACGCTGTGGGATTTGCAGGCCGATCCGCGGCTTGGCGAGGCCATCAGCAAATATTGCACGCAGGTTGTTCCGGTCCTCGAACTGAAATGGCCGATGCTGCGGCCCGATCCGCACACCTTTGCCTTCGAACGCGCCGATGCGATCCTGGATTTTGCGAGGACGAATGACCTGACGATGCGCGGCCATACGCTCGCCTGGTATCACGACATCCCGGACTGGACGAAACAGATCAAGGAGACGAAGGTCGCCGAGCGGGCCTTCGTCGATCACATCTCGACCGTCGTCGCCTACTACAAGGACAAGCTGACCTCGTGGGACGTGGTCAACGAGCCGATCCCCGACAATCCGCGCAAGGTCACCGATCGGCGCGACTGTTACTGGTCGAGCATGCTGGGCGAGCGCTGGATTCCCCTCGCCTTCCGCACGGCGGCAGCCGCCGATCCGTTCGTGAAGCTCGCGATCAACGAGTACGACATCGAGTCGGCCAAGGACAGTTTCATCGCCAAACGCGCAGCCTATCGCAACCTGATCCAGGACCTGCTCGATCAGGGCGTTCCGCTGCAGGCGGTCGGATTGCAGTCGCATCTGCATGCCGAGCTCGAGATCGACAAGGACGGGCTCGCCGCCTTCGTCGCCGAGCTGCGCTCCTGGGGCCTCGAGGTCCTCGTCACCGAGCTCGACGTCGACGACCAGAAACTGTCCGGGGATCCGGCGCAGCGTGACGCCATCGTGGCGAAGCGCGTGGACGACCTCTTGACGGCGATCACGGCAAGCGGACCGCTCAATTCGATCCTGAGCTGGGGCATCTCGGATCGCTACAGCTGGATCAACGGGACCTTCAAGCGGCCCGACAAGCAGCCGAACCGTCCGCTGCCGCTCGACGGCAGCTTTCAGCCGAAGCCGCTCATGGACGTGATCAGCAAATTCATGAAAGCTGCCTGAGCGGCTTCCGGTTATCGCACCGTTTTCGGAGCTTCGAACGCGGCGCCATCACCGGCGGCGGGCGCGAGACTCGGCGCGAACGAGCGCAGGCGGAACACGTCGCGGATGTCTTCGATCGAGGTCGACGAGTAGGACTGGATGCAGAGCGCAACCTGCCTGGGCGAAGCGGCGCGCATCATCGCTTCGATCGCAGCGCGATCGAGCCTTGTATCCTCCCAGTGCGACACCGCAATGCTGTCCTCGGTGATCTCATGCGCCGCCAGATGCTTTTGCGAATGGGCGACGAAGTGGCCATAGAGCAGATACTCGGAGAATTTCTTGCGGCGGCACAGCGCCAGGATCCAGTTCGTTCCCGTCGCCGACTTGATCGCGTCGGTCATCGCCCGCACAGAGTCCTTGTCCCAGACCAGCGCATTGCCGACATAGTCATCCGCGGGGACGCGCGTCTCAGGCATTCCGAGCAGCTGATCGACGGTGCGCAACCAAAGGCAATGCAACGGAGTTTCGGCCCCGATCGCACCGCGCGTGACGAACAGCGGCGCTTTCGCCGAGCCAGCATATTGGCCGACGTCGAACTCGCGGAAGAACAGATTGTCCGAGTCCAGGATGCAGACGCGCTGCTCGGACGCGCCAAGCACGCCCGCGATCTTGACGATCTGCTGGACATGCCAGCCATGCACCGGAGAGGACAACAGCGACAACCAGACCTTCCGGTTGCCCCGCCGCAGGAACGGGGGTGCGGCAAACAACCATCGCGGCAGATAGCGCGACACCGGCACGATGACGCGCTTATCGGAAGCGAACCGCGCGAACAGCGGAACATCCTCGTCGTTAACGACGACGTAGTGCCTGGTATATCCCGTTAACCACGTGTCGATGCTCTCGGCGAGCAGCGAGAAGCGCTCGAGGTCTTTGGCGTAGCTGGCTGTCAGCAGGGCAACGGAATGCATGAGCAAGCTCAGGCCGGGTTGTCAGGGGATATCGCGGGCCAATCTACCGGGGCGTGGTGCAGCGCGAAACTCACATTCCAAATCAAGGTAAAGCCCAGCTATATGTATGCTCGGCTTGTTCTTGCGAAACACTGGAACGCTGCAGCTCACTCCCCCTTCGCGCCCTTCAGCTTCGGCAGGGTCTCGACGATCTTCTGCTTGCCGTCGACGATCTCGGCCAGGAAACTCGCACGATCGATGTCGCCGTTCTGGTCCCAGCTTGCTTCCATCAGCATGCCCGGGGCCTTGTCCGGCGTCAGCGTCAGGCCTTTCATGGCCGCACCGAAAGCCTTGCTGTCAAACTTGCCGATCCTCTCGGTGACGTATTTGACGAGATAGACCGCGGTGTAGCCCTTGATGCCGTTGTGGTCGGGCCAGTATTTGTAGCGCGCGCTGAACTTCTTCGCGAAGTGATGGATCGCCGGAACCGGCGCATCGGCGGAAAGGCCGACATGGCCGCGCACGCCGTTGGCAGCTGGGCCGGCAAGCTCGACGACCTTCTGGCTGAGCAGCGTGGTCTCGCCGAACAGCGGCGTCGACAGGCCCTGCCTTCTTGCCTCGATCAGGAAGCGCGCGCTCTCCTCCTCGTTGGTGTAGACGAAGACGGCGTCCGCTTTGGCGCTCTTCAGCTTGATGACGTCGGACCCGAAATCGACCTGGCCCTGCTCGGTCGAGATGTCGGCCGCGATGTCGATGTTGCGCGCCTTCATCTCTTTCAGAAAATTGTCGTGGCCTCCCTTGCCGAAATCATTGTTGACCCAGACCAGCGCGACCGACTTTACCTTGAGCTTGTCGTGCAGATAGTTGGCGATCTTCGGCATGGAGAACTGCTGGCCGAAGGCGGTGCGGAAGACGAAGGGATTGCCCTGCGCGGTGATATCGGCGGCTTCCGCCCCGACGATCTGCGGAATCTCGGCTGCTTGCGTCAGCGCCATGTTGACCTTGACCGAGCCGGAGTAGATCGGGCCGAGCACCACATACGGCTCCTTGTCCAAGACCTTCTGCACCTGGGCGCGCGAGACGCCGGGATTGCTCTGGGTGTCGAGATGCTCGGTCTCGATCTTGCGGCCCAGGATGCCGCCGGAGGCGTTGATCTCGTCGATCGCAAGTGCCACACCATCGCGCCAATTGGTGCCGGAGACCGCCCCGGGGCCAGATAGCTCGACGACATCGGGGATGTAGACCGTCGTCTGCGCCTGCGCGACGCCTGCCCATAGCGACGCGGCGGCAACAATGCCGCTCCATTTTCCCAAGGCTTTCATGACGTCCTCCCTCTATTCTTTGTTATGTTGATTGGTCTGGGCCGAGGTCGAGCAGCCTTGCCGGCGTTCGCCACAGCAAGCGATACTGATCGGCCGGATCGGGAAAGAGCCGGCTCAACACCGCGAGCAGCGGCCCATAATCCAGCCGCTCCGGCGCGCGCAGGAACGGATAGTCCGAGCCCCAGACGCAACGATCGAGCGTGAAGGCATCGACCAGCGCCGCGATGAACGGCCAGGCGTCTTCGTAGGGATGCGGCAGCTTCGAGAACTTGTAGTAGCCCGACAGCTTGATGTGCGCATCGCGCATACGGCCGATCGCCAGCAGCGCCTGGAAGGCCTTGCCGTTCAGGCCCTGCTCGACCGGCGGCCGCCCGCAATGATCGATCACCAGCTTGACGTTCGACTTGTCGATCAGCGGCAGCAAGGCGAGCAGTTGATCCTGCTCGACCTGGATCTGGAGGAACAGGCCAAGCTCGGCCAGCTTCGCCAGGAGAGACGCGGTGTTGCGATAGTGATCGGTGCCGTGGAACGGGACGTTGAAGGCGACGCCGATTACGCCAGCCGCCTTCAGCCGCTCCAGGTCCTTCACATCGACGTCGTTCTCGACGACCGCGACGCCCCTGAAGCGGCCTTTCCCTTGCGCGAGCGCGTCGAGCAGGATGCGGCTGTCGCTGCCATAGCCGGTGTTGGTGGCGACGACGAGCGCGTGCCTGACGTCGAAGACGTCGAACACACGGAGGAGCTGCGCGGCCGGCGCGATCTCCTGCCCACTCGGCCGATAGGGCGTATCGGGCGGGTAAGGAAACCGCACGGGATCGATGGCGTGGATGTGGCAATCGATCTTGGGACACGCCGGCAGGATCATGGCGAAGTGCTTCTAGAAGGTCGCTTCGATGGCCTTGATGAGATCGGGCGTCACGTCGGGCATGACGCCGAACCAGGCCTTGAAAGCGAGCCGCGCCTGGTTGAGCAGCAGGCCGAGCCCGTTCACGGTCGTGCAGCCGCGCGCGCGGGCGTCAGCCAGAAACGGCGTCTCGAGCGGCGTGTAGATGAGATCGGCGACCAGCGTCGACTGCTTCAGCCGCGACAGGTCGATCTCGAGCGCGTCCTTGCCGACCATGCCGCGATCGGTGCAGTTGACGACCAGGGCCTTGTCGCCGACCGCGGCGCTGCGGTCCGCCCAGGCGATCGTGCGGATGTATGCGCCGAACTCGTTCGCCAAGGTCTCCGCCTTGTCCGCCGTGCGGTTGGCGATCAGGATCTCGCGCGCGCCATTTTCGAGCAGCGCCACGACCACCGCGCGTGAGGCCCCGCCGGCGCCAAGCAGCAAAATCGGTCCCTCGTCGGCACGCCAATCTGCGCGCGAGTCGCGCAGGCTCTGCACAAAACCGTTGCCGTCATTGTTGAAGCCGGAGAGCGTGCCGTCCTCTTCGACGACGATGGTGTTGACGGCGCCGATGCGGCGCGCGGTGTCGTTGATGCGCGTGAGCAGTGCCATCGCCGTCTGTTTGTGCGGCATGGTGACGTTGCAGCCGCGGAAGCCGAGCGCGACAAGGCCGGGCAGCGCCTCCTTCAGCCGCTCGGGCTGAACCGCAAGCGGTACATAGACCCCGCGGATACCGTGGGCATTCAGCCAATAATTGTGAATCACCGGCGAGCGCGAATGCGCGACCGGCATTCCGATGACGCCAGCGAGTCCGAAGCCGTTTGCGGACATGCTTTCGATCCATCCTCCGTTGGCGGGCGCGCTTATGGCCGCGCATTGACCGGGCCTTGCCGGCGCAAACGGCCGGCAGACCTTCGTTATTGGTCAAGTGTACAAGACTATTATGCGGAACGCCAATCGCTGGCAATCTGAATCTCGGGCCAAAGGCCCGGACGCGCATCGCCATACTGCGAAAAGCGAGGCGAGCGCCGGCTCTGGCCGAAAGTCGGCAGGCTTGAGCAAAGCCGTGGAAGCACTAGCGGCGGGAGCGCGGAAGCCGTTCCGACCCAAGGGCGAGGCTTACCGCTCCACGTCGACCCGTTGCGTGCCGAGCTCCTTCAGCAGTTGCACGGCCTGCGTCAGATCCGGCGTCAGGAAGCCTTCGCTGAACTTGCCGACGACGGGGCCGAGCAGCCGTTCGGCTTGCCCCGCCTTGCCCGCATCCTGCCAGAGCCGCGCCAGACTGATCGTGGTCCGCAACTCCCAGGACAGCGCGCCCTGCTTGCGGGCGACGTCGAGCGAGAGCTCGTAGAGACCTTCGGCGTCATGGGCCGAGGTCGGCCCGCCCTCGGCGAGCGTGATCTCGCCCTGCAACCGATAGACTTCGGCGAGGTAGGAGTGATCGCCGGTGCGCCGTGCAGTCGCGAGCGCGCCATCGAGCGCGCGCAAGGCCGCCTCGCGGAACCCGGCCTTGGCATAGGCCTCGGCCAACAGGCATCTGAACCAGCAGCCGGCGAGCCAGGAATCCATCGCCTCGTACTCGTCGAGGCCGACGCGCATCTGGCTCAATCCATCGTCGATGTCGCCGAGCTGCGTCAGAGCCCAGCCGCGCAGTATCGCAGCCTGCTGCTTCCAGTGCAGGAAATTGTGCTCGATCGCGATGATCATGGCGCGGTTGGCGTGATCGCGGGTGCCTTCGACGTCGCGCAGGTGCTGGCAGAGATAGGCGCCGAACACCAGCGCGAAGGCGAGCGTGAAGGGATGGCGGATCTTCTCGGCATTGGCGATCGCCTGTTCGCTATGCTGGCGCGCCGCATCGGAGCGGCCAAGGAACCACAGGAGATAGCCGAGATAGGAAAGCGACACGACGCCGGGATCGGTGCCGTGCCGCACCATCAGGTCGGCGTGCAAATCGGGGCTGTAGAGATTCACGCAGCGGTGCAGATGATACTGGGCAGCCGCAAAACGTCCACGATAGAGCATGGTCATCGCGATGGCGCGATGGGCCTCCATGAGATAGCCGGTCTGCTGTGCCGATAGCGCCCGCTCGCTCTGCCGCACGCGCTTGGCAAACTTCAACAGTTCGACGCTGAGATCGTGCGCGCGCGTCAGATCCGCGCGGATGAAATGACAGACCCAGAGCCCGCGCGTCGCCGCGAACGTCTTCTCCTCATCGCCGAGCCGCTGACCGAGCTCGAGCGCGCGGATGTAGTTTTCCTCGACCTCCTGCACCGCGTAGCCCTTGGCTGCGATCAGCGCGTTGCCGAGCGCGATGCGTAACTCGAGCTCGATCTCGTCGGCACCTTGCATGCGGGCGTTGGCCTGAACGACGCTCAGGCCCCGGCGCAAATGCCCGATCGCCTCCAGATTGCCGCCGGCCTTCGCCGCCTGCTTGCCGGCCTTGAGCCAGAAGCCCGCGGCGCCCTCGCTCTGGCCGGATTCGGTCAGATGATGGGCGAGAAGCTCGGGCTCGCGCGCGGTTTTCTCCGGGTACATCTCGGCGAGCACCTGAGCGATCCGCGCATGCAGCTTGCGCCGCTCGCTGTGCAGCAGGCTGGCATGCGCCGCATTCTGGATCATCACGTGCTTGAACGCGTAGAGCGCTTCCGGCGGGTGGCCGCGGCGCACGATCAGGCCCGCTTCCTCCAAATGATCGAGCGCCGCCTCTATCTGGTCGGCCGGCGTGTCGGCGACGGCGTGAAGCGTTTCGTAGGAGAACTCGCGGCCGATGGTGGCGCCGATCTGCGCGATCTTCTTGAACGGTCCCATGCGGTCGAGGCGCGCCATCAGCGAATCCGTCAGCGTGGCCGGAATCGCGAGCTGCCGCCACTCGCCGGACAGCACGTAGCGGCCGTGCCGTTCGGTGAGCAGGTTGGATTCGAGGACGGTCTTGGTCAATTCCTCCAGGAACAACGGCACGCCGTCGGTCTTGACGATGATCTCCTCGACGACCTCCCTGGGCAGCTCCCGGCCCGCGACGCGCTCGACCAGCGTCGTGCGCAAATGCCGGCTCAGCCGGTTCAAGACCAGCGTCGTGATGTGCGAATGCGCGTTCCAGCTCGGCTGAAACTCCGACCGCGCGGTGATGACGATGAGGATCGGCTGGCTCTGCACCTTGTCGATCAGGAGATCGATGACCTCGCGCGAGGTCGGGTCGATCCAGTGCAGGTCCTCGAAAGCGATGACGAGCGGCCGCTCGCGTGCAAGCCCAAGCAGATGGTTGACGATGGCGGACACCGTCGCGTCCTTCTGCTGCTGCGGCGACAGCTCGAGCGGCGGGTAGCGGTCGCCCGTCGGGATCGACAGCAGCGCGGCGAACAGCGGGGTCACCTGCGCGACCTCGCTTCCCGCAGCGGCCACGGCGGCCTCGAGATTGGGGAGCGATATCGCGGCCGCATCCTCTCGGTCCAGCCCGAGCGAGAATTCGAGCTGAGCGCTGAACGGATAGAACGCTGTCGAGGTATAGTACGGAGAGCACTGCAACGATATCAGCCGGTGCCGCTCGTCCGCGATGGCCCCGAATATCTCCTGGACGATGCGGGACTTGCCGATCCCCGGCTCGCCGAACAGCACCACGACCTGTCCGTCGCCCTGCCTCGCCTGCTGCCAGCGCCCCGTCAGCAGCGAAACCTCCTCCTCGCGATTGACGCGCGGCGTCAGCCGCGTACCCATGGCCGCGGCGAAGCGCGTCTCCACGCGCGAGGCCCGTACCACATGCCAGGCCTGAACCTTCTCGGAAAGCCCCTTCAGCGCCTGGACGCCGAGATTGCGATAGTCGAACTTGCCCTTCAGCAGCGACTGGGTGGACGCGGAGATGACCACGCCGTTCGGCGGCGCCAGTCCCTGCAGCCGCGCCGCGAGATTGACGGTTTCGCCGACCGCGGAATCGCGCTCCTCGGTGCCCTGGCCGACGAGATCGCCGACCACGACGAGACCGGTGGCGATGCCGATGCGCACCGCCGGCACATGGCTCAACGCGCCGCGCGGCTCGATCGCGCGAGCAGACGACAGCACCCGCACGATCTCGAGCCCGGCCCGCACCGCGCGCTCGGCGTCATCCTCATGCGCGGTCGGATAACCGAAATAGACCAGGATGCCGTCGCCGACGAAGCGGGCGGCGAAACCTTCATAGTGCCTGACCACGCGCACGCAGGTCTCGCGAAAGCTCGCGATCACGTCGCGGACGTCTTCGGGGTCGAACTGGGTCGAAAGCGGCGTCGAATCCACCATGTCGCAGAACATGGTGGTGAGCTGGCGCCGCTCGGCGCCGACCTCGGCGCGCGCCGCAACGCGCGGGGCGGGCGAAGACTCCGCCGGTTCGGACGCGAGCAGCGTCGCCATCGCCCGGCGCAGCCGCTTGCGATCGCCGAGGGGGAGGCCAAGCTCCGCGAGATCGGCCTCCGTCAGGTCGGACATGACGTCGAGGTCGAGGCGATGCTGTGCAAAAAGTTCGGTGTATTGGCCGAGCCCCGCGCCCTCAAGCCAGCCCTTCAAATCCGTTTCCGTCGCCGTACCTGGCTCCGTCTCCAGCATGCTGCTTCCGTTCGACTGCACACTCCGTCGAAGAGAATATGCCCTCAACCACGGACTTTGAGAGCCAAAACTCTGCCTCGGACTGGACGCGTTTCACAGTTTTTTGAACAATAGCCCAACTGGATCGAGAAGGCACGACAACACTCCCCCGCCGGCGAGCGGGGGTGTCTTGAGAGCTACACGCCGAGCGGACTGAGGCGGGCCAATGGCTCGGTACCTTCGGGGCGCCGCAGAAGCTGCATGACGTGGCGTTTCAGGCGTACGAAATCGGGCTCGGTCACGAGATCGTGGCTGCGCGGCCGCGCGAACGGCAGGACGAAGTCCTCGATCATCCGCCCGGGCCTCGCGCTCATCACCACGATGCGGTCCGCCAGAAACAGCGCCTCATCGATGTCATGGGTCACGAACACCGTCGTGGTCGGGATCTTGCTCCAGATGTCGAGCAGGACCTCCTGCATCAGGCTGCGCGTTTGCGCATCGAGGGCGCTGAAGGGTTCGTCCATCAGCAGCACGCGCGGCTGGTTGATCAGGACGCGTGCGATCTCGACCCGCTGCTGCATGCCGCCGGACAGTTGCGAGGGATAGAACCGCTCGAATCCCGACAATCCGACCAGCTTCAGGATCTCGTCGGCGGCGCGCCGCCGCTCCACCTTGCCGACCCCGCGCATCTTCGGGCCGAAAGCAACGTTGTCCTGCACCCGTTTCCACGGAAACAGCGTGTGCTGCTGGAACACCATGCCACGATCCGGGCTCGGGCCGCGGATCGGCTGCCCATCCAGGGCGAGCTCGCCCGCCGTGATCTTCAGGTGTCCGGCCAGCGCGCCAAGCAGGGTGGATTTGCCGCAGCCGGAAGGACCGAGCACGCAGACCAACTCGCCCGGCGCGATGGTAAAATTCAGCCGGTCCACCGCCTCGAAGGCGTCAGCGCCTACGCCGAGCGAAATCGAGACACCGGCAATATCGATCCGGCCGACGCTGCGCACGGGAATATCGGAGACTCGGATGTTCATCGCACGACCGCCGGGTTGCGCCAGGGCATCAGCAGCCGGCCGGCGGTCGTGAGCAGCCAGCTGCTGCCCATGCCCAGAAGGCCGATGATCAACATGCCGACGATGATATCGGCATAGTTTTGCAGCGTGTAGGCCTCCCAGGTGTAATAGCCGATGCCGAACTGGCCCGAGATCATCTCCGCCGTAACCAGACAGAACCATGACGTCCCCATGCCGATGGCGAGCCCGGTCACGATGCTGGGCGCGGCGTCCGGCAGGACGACCTCGCGCAGGATGGAGACGCCCGAGGCGCCGAGGCTGCGTGCCGAGGCGACCAGCCGGCGATCGACATTGGCGACGCCATGGACCGTATTGAGCACGATCGGAAACAGCGCGCCGATGAAGGTGATGAAGATCATCGACAATTCCGAGGATGGGAAGATCAGGATCGAGAGCGGGATCCAGGCCACGGCTGGAATCGGCCGCAGCAATTCGAGCGGCGGCAGCAGCAAGTCACTCACTGCACGCGACCGGCCGATCGCAAAGCCGAAGATCACGCCGACAACGACCGCAGCGCCATATCCGGCGAGCACGCGCCACAGGCTGCTCGAGATATGTGCGGCAAGCTTCGGCGACTTCAGGAGCACGACGGCCGACTGCACGACCTCGGTCGGCGGCGGCACGTTGCGGAACGTGACGACGCCCAGATTGACATGCAGCGTCGAGACGAGCTGCCACAGGGCGATGCAAGCCAGGATCGAGAGGCCGCGGATCAGCCATCGCGCGCGCGCAAGACGGTCCGCTACCGAGGCGGTTGCCATGGCTCACCGGCTCGCCACGAGGGACTCGCGCGCGGCATTGAAGTCGACGACCTCGCCGCCATGCTGCTTCGACCAGCGCTCGGCGGCGTCCTTGAGCAGAAAGGCGCTCAGCTCGCCATTCGCCGATCGGACGAACCAGGCCTGGCTCGCGAACAGCTTGATGCCGCTCTCTCGATCCTGCGCATAGACGACGCGGATGGCCTTGCCGTCCTTCTCGAGGCCCGCAAGCGCCTTCAGCGCGTTCTCGGGCGAAGCAAAGTTGCGGACATGCGGCTCGCCCTTGACCCAGATCTGCGCGACACGGCTGAAGTCGGAGATCTCGGCGCCGGTCGCCGCATCCTTCGCCTTCAATGCAAGCTGAGCGTAATTCTTCAGCTCGGCATCATAGTCGCGGCCGACTTGCGCAAGCGCGGCGCGGATGAACTTGTCGGTGACGAACTGGTTGATGTCGAGATCGCTGTCGGCGCGCTTGAGCAGCTTCAGCGTCTTGATCGAGGTCGCGACCGCCTGGCGATATTCGGGCTTCCAGGTGACGTCGCGGGTCTGGAGCCCGAGCGGGCCATGGAAGAGATAGTCGACCTCGGCCTCGATGCCGGTGACCTTGGCGATCAGCTCGCTGTAGGTCTCCGGCTCCTCGGCGATCAGGCGATCCGCTTCAATCGCCGCGCGCAGGTAGGCGACGACGACCTCCGGGTATTTCTCCGCATACTCGGCATCGACCAGCGCGCCATGGAACGTCGGGGCGTTGGCCTGCGCGCCATCAAATATCTTGCGGGCAAAGCCGCGCCAGGGAAACAGCTCGGCAAACGGGACGAAATCCGCATGCGCCTCGATCTTGCCGGCCTGCAAGGCCGGCCCGGCGACTTCCGGCGCCTGCGTGATGATATTGACGTCGGTCTCGGGATTCCAGCCCTTGGCCTCGATCGCACGCAGCAGCATGCCGTGGGAGGTCGATGCAAAGGGAACGGAGATCGTCTTGCCCTTGAGATCGTCGAGCGACTGGGCCGGCGAATTCGTCGGCACGACGATGCCGTTGCCGCTGCCCTTGGTGCTTCCCGACAGCACGCTGATGAACAGGCTGCGGCGCCCGGCCTTCTGGAAGGCGACGCCGTTCAGCGAGCCCGGAAAATCAGCCATCGCGCCGAAATCGAGCTTGCCCGCGACCATCTCGTTGGTCAGCGGCGCACCGCTGGTAAAGTTCTTCCACTGAATGTCGTAAGTGACATCTTTGTACTTGCCGTCATGCGGCAAAAATTTCTCCAGAAGCTTGAGCTCGCGGATCAGCAAGCCACCGGTCGCGCAGTTGATCGTGGTGTCCTGCGTTCCGACCGCGACCCTGATCGTCTCGGCATGCGACGATCCGACGAGAGCCATCGTGACGACGATGGCGGCGACGCTTCCCCTCACAGGGCCAAAAGAGATCATGCAACGGTCCTCGGCTCACAATGGCCGGGCTGACCGCACCGGCGTGAAATCACTCGCCGCAACTATTGGGTTTCGGTCGTTTGCGTTGAAGCAATTACTTGCGTCGCGCGGTCGCGACCGTCCGTATCGCAACTTCGTCGCCGTTTCGAATGCACGACATCGAATGATTTTTCTCGAAAGCAAGCCGTCGGCAGATGAAATCGTTTCGACGACACACGACCGGCGCAAGAGCTTTGCTAAGTACATTTGGACGCATTCAAAGAGATGGACATTCCATCCGCATCGCTCTTACCTAGTTGCAGATGCCGAGCGCAGACGGACAGCGATGACGACACTCAAAGAGGCGGCGACGACGTCGCGAAGCCGAAGGCTTCCGGCCATCGGGCTCGACTGGCGCCATGCGGAGGACGTCGGAACCGCGCGCGCCCTGCGGGCCACGACAAATGCTTCGGCATTGTTCATGAGCGAGACTGTCGACGGCCTGAACGTCGGCGCGCAATTTCTCGACCGCCTGTCGGCTGCACAGAAGGCGCGGGTCCAGGCCGCCGGCCGGACCGTCCTCGTGCCGCAGGGCGCCATGGTCTTCGGCCAGGGCGAGGGGCATGACGGCATCTTCATCATCCGGCGCGGTCAGGTGCGCGTCTACTACACGGCGCCGTCGGGACGCGAGATCACGCTGGCCTACTGGACGCCCGGGCATTTCATCGGCGGACCGGAGATCTCCGGCGGCGGCATCCACATGTGGTCCGGCATCGCCATCGAGTCCTGCGAGATCACGGTCCTGTCGGGCGCGGCGCTGGCGAAGCTGCTCACGGACATGCCGACCTTCGCATTGGCGCTGATCGACGGGCTGATCGCGAAGGGCAAGTGCTATTCGTCGATGGCGCAGATGCTGGGAACGCGATCGGTCATCGAGCGGCTGGCCCAGCTCCTCCTCAACCTGTCGGAGCTTCACGGCAATCCCGACGGCGATACGATCGTCATCGACCGCAAGATCACCCATGACCAGATCGCAGCCATGGTCGGCTCAACCCGGCAATGGGTAACCATGATGCTGAAGCGCTTCCAGAACCGCCGCATCATCGCCATCGACGGCAGCGTGATCCGCATCAAGAGGATCGACCTGTTGGAGAAGATCCTGTTCAAGGACTAAAGCGCGATGAGATTGAGATGCATCATCATCGGGCTCTAGATTGTTGTTTGTGCATGATCTCCGCGCAAACGCGTTCCGCGCCTATCGCGAGGGAAAAACGCTTCACAATTCGCCATAGACGGCTTTCACGTGGGTGGCTCCATCGCATCGGGATCGGATGATGTCTTGATCCCGGCGACGCTACGATGCAAGCGCGGCGCCGCTGCGTGCCCTGCACGCAGCGCGAATCGTAGTTCAGCAACGGCCGCGTTGCAGGCAATGCTCGCGGCCCTGCTGATCGGTGCGGAAGGCCTCGATGAATCCGCCCTGGCGCTGCGTGACGAAGACTGTCTTGCCGTCGTCGCCGCCGAAGGCGAGGTTAGTCGGCTCCTTGCCTTTCAGCGAGATCTCGCGCTGGACTGCGCCATTGGGCTTCATGATCGCGATCGTGCCCTTGAGAATGCGCGCGACATAGAGCCTGCCGCTGACGTCGGTGCGCAGGCCGTCGATGGTGTCGGGCTGGAACGTCTTGATCAGTTTCGCCTCGGTGAGCTCCGAACCGCGGATGGCGTAAGACCAGACCTCGCCGCTGTTGGATTCGCCGACATAGAGCGTCTTGCCGTCGGGACTGAGATCAATGCCGTTGGTGGTGCCCATCGCGCGCGGCGCCGTCATGAGCTGGCCCTGCACTGATCCGTCCGTCAACTTGGCGATGCGCCAGACATGGCCCTCGCGTGCCTTCCAGTTCGGATCGCTCGCATAGATCGTGCCGTCGCGCGCGATCGTGATGTCGTTGGGCTGCTTCAGCTCGTCGGAATGAAACCACAGCTGCGGCTCCGCACTGCCCTTGAGAAGCGCGAATATGTTGTGCCCCTTGTAATCGGCGACGAACATGGTGCCGTCGCGATCGAATCGGATGGCGTTGCCGACGCTGCCTTGCGGAAGCTCGGCGAACGTCTCGGAAGCCGCACCGCCCGCCGGCAACCTGCCAATCGTGCCGGGCTTGCCGAGATTGACCACGAACAGATTGCCGTCGCGATCGACGGCCGGCCCTTCGATGCCGAAGGTGTACTCGCCCGCCGGCGTCACCTGCGCGCTTTCGAACAGCTTCATCTCGGCAAAGGCCGGCTGCGCGGCGATCGCCAGGAGCACGCTACTGCAAAGGCACCAGATCGTTCTGCTGGATGTAGTAGCCATCGTCGTCGGTGCATTCGCCGTTGAGATATTGATCGGCTGGGCGGTAGAACCGGCTGAAGCCGGCTTTGTCTACAGCGGTCCTTTGTGTCACGACGACGACCTTGGCAGCCGGGATTTCGCCGCATTCCTTGCCGCTGCGCGCGACGAACTTGCGCGTCGGCGGGCCAGGCTTGATACGCATGCGTGTTCCCGGAACCATGTTGGCAACCAGCGAATCCACGTAGTCGAGCAGGCGCGCATAGCCAGGCTCGGTCTTCGCCAGCGCTTCGCCGCCCGGCGGCATCAGCTTCTCGGCGCCGATCCCGCGCAGGCGCGTGCGCAGCTTCCCGGATCCGGGATCGCCGGGAAAGATCCAGCCATCCTGTGACAACATGAAGCGCAGCACTATCTGGTCCTTCTCGGCGTCGGACTGGCCCTGCTTCAGTCCGAAATCCGAATGGCAGCCGACACAATGCTTCTCCACGAGCCCCTTGCGCAGCGCCGAGAGCCGATCCCTGTTCTGCGCATCCTTGGCAACGAAGGCGGCGAGCTGGTCGATCTGCGCCGCGATGCGCATGTCGCAGGGGAGCGGTTCCGGCGCATTGCCATCGGCGCGATCGATCCGGATCACGGTCTGGTTCTTGTCCTCGACCAGCCAGATCGCGCCGTCCTCCGCAACGGTGATGCCGACGGGCGCGCCCTGCGGCCGCGCACCGTTGACGCGGTGCCAGCCGGCGATCAGTTCCTCGAAGGGCGCAGCCGCGACCTCGCCCGCGTCGGTCTGGAAGCTGCGCGTCGGCTCGGCGGCGCAGCTTACATGGTAGCGGACCGGCGGCGGGCTCACCTTGGGGAAGCCGTGGTCGTCGACGTCATAGATCAAGAGACGGCTGCCGGTCGGACGATAGCCATGAAGGGCGATCAGCAGCCTGCCTTCCAGCTCCGGAAACTTCTGGCCGTGATAGTAGAGCATTCCCAGCGGCGCGCCGTGCGGCGGCAGCAGCGAAATCGGCTGCCTGTAGAGCGCGCCGTTGGTGCAGAGGTTCTTGTAGCGGCCCGATTGCAGCACCAGCCTGAATTCCGGGCTCGCCGTCGAGAGGTCGTAGCAATAGGGCCAGCCATAGTGCTTGCCCGGCTCGCGTTGATCTCCTCGTTCGGCTTGAAGACATCGGGCAGGTCGCGGCCATTCTCGCCTTGCAGGAAGGCGTATCCGGGATCGGGAAACTGCGGGTGCAGCACCAGCGCCATCGAGTTGCGCAAGCCCCGCGCATAGACCTCGTGCTGCGGATCGGGATCGTTGGGCTTCAATGCGGGGAAGACGCCCCCTGAAGGCGGCGTGAACATCCAGATCGCGGCGAGCGCCGAGGCACCTTCCGCCGGCGCACATGGCCGCGTGATTGGCAGATGGCTGATGCAGTCGTCGCTATGGGAGCCGACATTGACGAACAGCCGCCCGGTGCGGTCGAACGCGAACTGCTTGAGCGGATGGGCGCTCTCCTCGAGCTTGGTGCCGTCAGGCAGCGTCAGCCGGCGCCCCGGCAGATGATGGAGGATGGTCTCGACCGTGCTTCGAGGATTGTCGGCGAGCGGATCGACGCGGAAAACCGTCTCGTCGGTGGACGCATAGATTTTCTTGTCGGGGCCGATCGCCAGACCAAAGGGATATTCGAGCCCCGTGAGCAACTCCTTGATCCGCTTGCCCTCGCCTGCGCGGGGATCGAGCAGCAGCAGACGGCCATCGGTGTGGCCCCAGCCGCCCATGTCGGCGACCACGAACAGCTCATGGCCGGGGATCTGGACGATCGATCGCGGGAATTTGAGATGGTCCTCCTCGCTGGCGACGAGACCCGCGCAAAACCCTTGCCGGAGGTCGATCTTGAGTCTCGGGAAGGCGAGGTCGCCGCTGCCGCAAATATCCGTGCCGATCGCATAGCCGCTTTTCCGGATCGGGTCGGACGATGCCGTCGGCGCAAAGCCGAGACCGGCAACCAGCACAGCCCCAGCGAGCGCGCGCAACCGGCCGCAGGCACTTCCCATGAATTGCAAGGACTTCCCCCTCCCCTTAGCGAACCAAGAGTTCCATGCCAAAGCAGGGCCGTCCAGCCGAAGGTTAAGGATCGGTAACGCGCTCACCGTCCCGTGAATCGGAACATCCGTAAATTCCCTTACCGGGTTGAACCCGAATATTTCCGGCAACGTCAGAATGTTATGGGTTGATTACACCCGGATCGCTCTCTCGAGGAGACGGCTATGGTCCAAGTTTATTTTCATTGCTCGAATACTGACGGCATGTTGATCGACCGGCGCGGCACCGCCGTTTCGAACCTGACCGAGGCCCGCGACCGCGCCGCGCAAATCATGCGCTCAATGATCATGGTGCCCGGCGACGAAGACTGGCGCGACTGGATCCTGCACGTCAGCGACGATGACGGCGAGGAGATCTTCGACCTGCCGTTCAGCTCCATGCTCGGCAAGGCGCACTGAGGACATTGCCATGCGGATCGCTTCGCTCACGCTGCTTCGCCACCACGTCTCCGCGATCGCCACGCGGTGCCAGGCGCTGGTGAAGCTCGCGGGCAGCCCCTACCGTCCCGAGCTTCATTACATGCGCGGCCCGGGGCCGAAATGGCACGCCAAGCACGGCAACCGCGGGCCAGACGGCAGCCTCTGAGCCTCGCCCACCGGATCGAGGGACGTCGTCCGTCCCGGTCCCGCCCTTTCCCGCCACGATTAGAGCTTTCAACCGGAAACGGCCTTGTCTACCCTGCCCGCCGTTTCAGGCAGCGGGGACCATTTCATGCCGAATGAATTCCACCTGGACAAATACCTGGCGCGCATCGGCCATGGCGCGGCGGTGAAGCCGGATCTGGCGACCCTCACGGCACTCCATAGCGCGCACGTCGATGCGATCCCGTTCGAAGGGCTTAATCCGCTGTTGCGCCGGCCGGTCCACCTCGATCTGCCGGCCGTGCAGGCCAAGCTCGTCGACTCCCGGCGCGGTGGCTATTGCTTCGAGCAGAATGCGCTGTTCAAGGCGGCGCTCGAGCACATCGGCTTCAGCGTCACAGGCCTTGCCGCCCGGGTGCGCTGGATGTCGCCACCCGACAGTCCGTTTGGTCCAAAGGTCCATATGCTGCTCAAGGTCGACCTGCCCGAGGGTCCTTACATCGCCGATGTCGGATTCGGCGTCTGCATCATGGATGGCCCCTTGCAGTTCCGCACGGAGATCGAGCAGCGTACCGCGATGGGCACTTACCGCATCGGCGAGTCCGATGGCCTGTTCTCGATCAGTGCGAAACAGCCCAGCGGTTGGCGGACCATGTATGTCTTCGACCTGGTCCCACAGCTTCAATCCGACTACGAGCTCGGCAACTATTTCACCTCGACGAGCTCCATCCCGCCCTTCACCAGCACGCTGATCATGGAGCGTGTCGCAGCGGATACGCGCTACAAGCTCGCCAACCGCCGGCTGAGGATCGAAGGACGCGACGGCGAGCTGAAAAGCGAGCGCGCGATCGACAACGCCGACGAGCTCGGCCAGGTGCTGCGCGAGACGTTCAATGTCGAGCCGCCGGTGCCGATCGCGGAGATCTTTTCGAGGATTGGAGGATAGCGCAGCCGTCAGGACGGCCGGTAGACGTCCGGCCGCAGGACCTCCATGAAGCGGGACGGGCTTCCGAGCGGCTCGAATCCGAACTGGCCATACAGGCCATGCGCGTCGCGGGTCACGAGGAGAAGACGCCTCAGACCTTGCAGGTTGTCGTGACCGACGACGTAGCGCATCAGCCATTTGGACAGTCCCTTGCCGCGATGGGTCTCGAGTATGAAGACGTCTGCAAGCAAAGCGAATGTCGACTTGTCAGTGACGACCCGGGCAAAGCCAACCTGCTGCGTGCGATGGTACACACCAAAGCAGAGAGAATTCTCGATCGCGCGCTCGACAACGGTGCGCGGGATCCCGCGCGCCCAATAGCTGTCTTCCGCCAGGAATTTGTAAATGACGTCCAGGTCCAGGCGGTGCGGATCGGTCGATATCTCGTAGTCGGCGAACGACTGTTCCATCTGCATTTACCGGATCCTTTGTTGATTGCCGCAAATGTACTACAACCTCCGTAGAATCTTGCCGCGGAGATAGTCTGGATTGCTTCGTCGCTCCGTTCTTCGCAATGACGAATGGATAAAGCCTTACCCAAACCGATGCGCGTAGCGATCGACCGTCAGCTCGCTGGTGTCGATGTCCGGCTTCTTGCCCGAGAGCATGTCTGCGAGCACGCGGCCGGAGCCGCAGGACATGGTCCAGCCGAGCGTACCGTGGCCGGTGTTGAGATGGAGATTCGAATAGCGCGTGGCGCCGATCACGGGCGGGCCGTCCGGCGTCATCGGCCGCAGGCCGCTCCAGAACGTGGCTTTGGAGAGATCGCCGCCGCGCGGGAAGAGATCCGTCACCGAATGATCGAGCGTGGCTCTTCGCGCTGCATACAGCTTGTCGGAATAGCCGGAGATTTCCGCGGTGCCGCCGACGCGGATGCGATTGCCGAGCCGGGTGATCGCGACCTTGTAGCTCTCGTCCATCACGGTCGATTCCGGAGCACCGGAGGCGTCCGTGATCGGCACCGTGATCGAATAGCCCTTCACCGGAAAGACCGGCAGAGAAATCCCGAGGGGAGCAACAAGCCGCGACGACCAGCTTCCGAGCGCGACGACATAGGCATCCGCCTGCAACAGGCCGGCGCCGGTCGCAACGCCGGTGACACGCGAGGCGTCCGCAACGATGCCATCGATGGACGTGTTGAACATGAATCGGACGCCGAGCTTCTCGGCTTCGGCCGCCAACGCCTGCGTGAACATGTGGCAGTCGCCGGTCTCGTCCTCCGGCAGCCTCAGGCCGCCGACGAACTTTTCCTTCACGCCGGCGAGGGCAGGCTCGGCCGCGATGCAGCCCTCGCGATTGAGCACCTCGTAGGGAACGCCATATTGCTTGAGCACGGCGATGTCCTCAGCCGTGCCGTCGAGCTGGGCCTGATAGCGGAAGAGCTGGAGCGTGCCCTTGGAGCGCTCGTCATATTGGATGCCGATGTCCCGGCGCAGATCGCGCAAGCAGTCGCGGCTATATTCCGCGATCGGGATCATCCGGCTCTTGTTGACGGCATAGCGCGCGGACGTGCAGTTGCGCAGCATCTTGAGCAGCCAGACCCACATCACGGGATCGACCTTGGGCCGGATCACCAGCGGACCATGCTTCATCAGGAGCCACTTGATCGCCTTCACCGGCACGCCGGGGCCTGCCCACGGCGAGGAATAGCCGGGCGAGACCTCGCCGGCATTGGCAAAGGACGTCTCGAGCGCCGGCTCGCGCTGACGGTCGACGACCGTCACCTCATGGCCGGCGCGTGCGAGGTAGTAGGCAGAGGTGACACCGATGACACCGCTGCCGAGGATCAGGACTTTCACGTTTCACACCACTCCCGCGGCGTTTGTCGCGCCGCTAGCAAGAACAACTGGTCGAGAACCGCGAGAGCAATTATCAGGCCACGCGTTTGATGGCGTCGCCGAGAATCGAGACAATCTGGTCGATGTGGCTCTTCTCGACGATCAGGGGCGGCGACATTGCGAAGGAGTCGCCGCTCATGCGCAGGTAAAGACCCGTGTTGAAGCAATCGACCATGATGTCATAGCCACGCGCACCGACAGCGCCATCACGCGGCGCGACCTCGACCGCGCCCATCAGGCCGCAATTGCGGATGTCGACGACGTTCGGCAATCCCTTCAGCGAATGCAGCGCATCGCGCCAGTAGTCGGCAATCCCTGCGCCGCGGGTGAGCAGGCCCTCATCCTTGTAGATGTCGAGCGTCGCGATGCCGGCGGCGCAGGCCACCGGGTGCGCTGAATAAGTGTAGCCGTGGAACAGCTCGATCTGTCCCTCCGGGCCGGTCATGACGCCGTCGTGAACCTTGCGGCTCGCGAACACGGCGCCGCAGGGCACGGTGCCGTTGGTGATGCCCTTGGCCGTCGTCATCAGGTCCGGCGTGACACCGAAGAAATTGGCGGCGAACGGCGTACCCAAGCGGCCGAAGCCGGTGATGACCTCGTCGAAGATCAGAAGGATGCCGTGCTTGTCGCAGATCTCGCGCAGGCGCTTGAGATAGCCTACCGGCGGCGGCAGCACCGCGGTCGAGCCCGGCACCGGCTCGACGATCACGGCGGCGATCGTCTCGGCGCCGTGCAGCGCGACGAGGCGCTCGAGATCATCGGCAAGCTCGGCGCCATGCGCCGGCTGGTCCTTGGCAAAGGCGTTGCGGGTAAGATCATGGGTGTGGCGGATGTGATCGACGCCCGGCAGGTGCGTTGCGAACGCGCGGCGGTTCGCCACCATGCCGCCGACCGACATGCCGCCGAAGCCGACGCCGTGATAGCCGCGCTCGCGGCCGATCAGGCGGGTGCGGCTCGACTGGCCGGTGGCGCGATGATAGGCGAGCGCGATCTTGAGCGCAGTGTCGACCGACTCAGAGCCGGAATTGGTGAAGAAGACGCGATCGAGCCCCTTCGGGGCGATCTCGGCGAGGCGCTCGGCGAAGTCGAACGCCAGCGGATGGCCCATGTTGAAGGACGGCGCGAAATCGAGCGTCATGAGCTGCTTCTCGACCGCAGCGGCGATCTGCTTGCGGCCGTGCCCGGCGTTGACGCACCACAGGCCCGCCGAGCCGTCGACCACCTTGCGGCCGTCGACGGTGGTGTAATGCATGCCCTCGGCCGAGGAGAACAGGCGCGGCGCCTTCTTGAACTGGCGGTTGGCCGTGAACGGCATCCAGTGCGAATCGGTCTTGATGGTGTTCGGAATCTGATGAAGGGTCACGCGCGCCGCTCCTTTGCTGACAGACTAGCAGAGCCACGGCTTTGATAGCGCAACAAGTCCTTTTCTGCGTGACCGCAAGCCATTGATTTGATTGGGCCGGTCGGTCCATATTTGCGCGATCCGCAACACCTGCAACAGGGATCTGGGCCATGAGCGTCGACATCGGTGGACGGCTGCGATTCATCCGGGCGCGCCACAAGCTGTCGCAACGCGAGCTCGCCAAACGATCGGGCGTCACCAATTCGACGATTTCGCTGATCGAATCCAATCAGATGAACCCGTCCGTCGGCGCGCTCAAGCGCATCCTCGACGGCATTCCGATGGGGCTCGCCGAGTTCTTCGCGCTGGAGCCGGAGACGCGGCGCAAGATCTTCTATCGCGCGGAGGAGCTGACCGAGGTCGGCAAGAAGCCGATCTCCTACCGCCAGGTCGGCGACAATCTGTTCGGCCGGAGCCTGCAGATCCTGAAAGAGCGCTACGAGCCCGGCAGCGACACCGGCCGCGTACCCCTGGTGCATGACGGCGAGGAAGGCGGCGTCGTGATCTCCGGCAAGCTCGAGGTCACCGTCGAAGACGAGCGGCGCATCCTCAATCCCGGAGACGCCTATTACTTCGAAAGCCGCCGACCACACCGCTTCCGCTGCGTCGGCGGCAAGCCGTGCGAGGTGATCTCGGCCTGTACGCCACCGACGTTCTGAGCGAACAGCGATTTGTCAGAGCGGCGTCAGCAGCTCCTCGATCCGGATCGGGAAACGGCGCACGCGCACGCCTGTCGCATGCCACACCGCGTTCGCCACCGCGCCGGCGCTGCCGGTGATGCCGATCTCGCCGACGCCCTTGATGCCGAGCGCGTTGACGTGCGGATCGTGCTCCTCGACCGTCAGCACATCCATCGGCGGCACGTCGGCATTCACGGGAATGTGGTATTCGCCGAGATCGGCATTCATGATCCGCCCCGTTCGCCGATCGGTTATGGCCTCTTCGTGCAACGCAAAGGACAGACCCCAGATCATGCCGCCGAGGAGCTGGCTCCGCACCAGATGCGGATTGATAATGCGGCCCGCCGCAAACGCGCCAACCATGCGCGAGACGCGGATCTGGCCGAGCTCCGGGTCGATCTTCACCTCGGCAAAGACCGCGCCATGCGCATGCATGGCGTAGTCGGTTTGCGCCGTCGGGTTCGGTGCGCCGGTGCCGTGCGCATCGATCTCGGCAAGGCCGGCACGCGCGAGGATGTCGGCATAGCTCTCGCCGCGGCTCTCATCGTCGCGCCGGAACAGTTTTCCGTCGCGCGCGATCACGCCGGCATTGCCGGCGCCGAACAGCGGCGAGCGCTCGTCCCGGGTGGCGAGATCGGCAAGCTTGGCGATCACCGCTGCGCCGGCATTGTGGATCGCACTGCCCGCGGTCGCCGTGTGCGCCGAGCCGCCGGCGATGCCGCCATCGGGCATGTCCGAGGTGCCGGAGCGGAAGTCGACGCGATCGACGTCGAGGCCGAGGCCATCAGCGGCGATCTGCGCGAGCGCGGTCCAGGCGCCCTGCCCCATGTCATGGGCGCCGATCTCCATCACGCCGGTGCCATTGCTGCGGATCGCCGCGCGCGCCTCCGCCTGGAACATCAGCGCCGGGAAGGTCGCGGTGCCCATGCCCCAGCCGATCAGGAGGCCGGAGTCATCGCGCATCTGCCGTGGCGCAAGCGGCCGCTTCGCCCAGCCGAAGCGCGCCGCGCCCTGCTCATAGCAGGCGCGTAGTGCCTTCGAGGAGAAAGGCTTGCCGGTGGTCGGCTCGACCTCGGCATAGTTCTTCAGGCGAAATGCCAGCGGATCCATGCCGCAGGCGAGCGCCATCTCGTCGACCGCGCTTTCGAGCGCAATCGATCCGCTCGCCTCACCGGGCGCGCGCATGAACAGCGGCGTGCCGGTGTCGACGCGCGCGGCCTCATGCGTGGTCCTGATCGCAGGACTGGCGTAGAGCGTGTGCGAGGCGTCGGCCGCAGGCTCGTAGAAATCGTCGTAGCTGCTCGACACCGTCTTCGCATGGTGATCGATCGCGGTGAAGCGCCCGTCCGCGTCGACGCCCATCCGCAACCGCTGCCGCGTCGGTGCGCGATGCCCGACCGGGCCATACATCTGCTCGCGGCGCAGCACGAGCTTCACCGGCTTGCCGACCAGCTTCGCCGCCATGACACCGAGAATCTGCGGTCCCGTCAAAAATCCCTTCGAACCGAAGCCGCCACCGAGGAACGGGCTGCGGATTCTAATCTTGTCCGGCGCAAGCGCGAACAGTTCGGCGACGCGGGCGCGCGCCATCACCATGGCCTGGCTCGGCGTATCGATCGAGAGCGTGTCGCCGTCCCAGCTAGCCACGATCGCATGCGGCTCCATGGCGTTGTGATATTGAGGCGGCGTCTCGTAGGTCGCCTCGATCCGCTTGTCAGCCGCGGCAAGCCCGGCATCGATATCGCCATGCTGCACCTGCGCGGGATTCCCGACGCCGACGACGGGCGGCGCAAAGGTTTCGCCGGCATCGAGACCGACGCGAGGGTTCAGCGTCTCGTAGCGCGGCGCCAGCAGCGCCGCACCCTCGGTCGCCGCCTCCAGCGTCTGCGCGATCACGACGGCGATCGGCTGATTGGGGTAGCGGATCTCATCGCTTTGCAGGACTTCCATCCGGAATACGAACGGGTTGGTCTTGATGTCAGGATCGATCGCGAGCTCAGGCTTGTGCTTCGTCGTCATGACGTCGACCACGCCCTTGTGGCTCCTGGCCGCCGCGACATCGAGAGACGTCACGCGGCCGCGCGCGATGCTCGACACCGCGATCACAGCAAACAGCATTCCCGGCGGATGATGGTCCGCGGCGTAGACGGCCTGCCCCTTGACCTTCAGGACGCCGTCGCGGCGGGTCAATGGCTGGCCCATGTTCGAGCCGTGGCGGATGTGAACGGGCGCAGAAGTGAGGCTGATCTCAGGCATGCAGGGCTCCGGTAGCAAAGGGAGAGGCCGGCAGCGCCGGAATGCGCGCGGGCGTGCCGGCGGCGGCAAGGGCAAGCGCGCGTACGACGATGCGGCGCGCGAGCTCGATCTTGAAGGCGTTGTCGCCGGATGGCTTTGCATCGGCGAGCGCGGCTTGTGCCGCTTCGCGGAAAGCGGACGGCTCGGGCGTGGCACCTTTCAGCACCGCTTCCGCGGCGCGGGCGCGCCAGGGCTTTGCGGCGACGCCGCCGAGCGCAAGCCGCACTTCGCTGATCTTGCCGTGCTCGATCTGTAACGCCGCCGCGGCCGACACCACGGCAAAGGCATAGGAGGTACGCTCGCGAACCTTGAGATAGCGCGCATGGCCTGCGAAATCGCGGGCGGTGGCCGGCAGGCGTATTGCCACGATCAGATCGCCGGATTCGAGGGCCGTCTCGCGCTCGGGCGCCGCCCCCGGCAGGCGATGCAGCGTGTCGAGGGGCAGCTCGCGCCGGCCAGCCTTGCCTTCGATCTCGACGATGGCATCGAGCGCAACCAGCGGCACGCAGAAATCGGAGGGATGGGTGGCGATGCAGCCCTCGCTCCAGCCGAGCACCGCATGCAGCCGGTTCTCGCCGCCGCGGGCGTCGCAACCACTGCCGGCTTCGCGCCGGTTGCAACGGCTGGCGGAGTCATAGAAATACGCACAGCGCGTCCGCTGCAGGAGATTGCCGCCGACGGTCGCCGCATTGCGCAATTGCGCGGAGGCGCCCGACAACAGCGCTTCGGCGATTGCCGGGTAGGCCGTTGCGAAGGCCTTGTCATGCGCGAGGTCGGCATTGCGCACCAGCGCGCCGATGCGCAGGCTGCCGTCGGCGAGATGCTCGATCCGGTCGAGTCCTTTCAGACGCGTGACATCGACCAGACGATCGGGACGGCTGACGCCGCCCTTCATCAGGTCGAGCAGATTGGTGCCGGCGGCAAGATAGGTCGCGCCGGGCTGCGCAGCGGCGGTGACGGCCTCGGCAATGGTCGCGGGCCTGACGTAATCGAACGGCTTCATGCGGAGCGCCTCTGGTTGGCTTCACTGGTCTGCACCTCGAGCACGGCATCGACGATGCCGGCATAGGCGCCGCAGCGGCAGAGATTGCCGCTCATGCATTCCCTGATGCGTTCAGGATCATCGCCGGCCTGCGCTTCCCGCATCATTCCGATCGCGCTCATGATCTGGCCGGGCGTGCAAAAACCGCACTGGAAACCGTCATGGGCGATGAAGGCGGCCTGCACGGGATGAAGCTGGTCGCCGCGTGCAACGCCTTCGATGGTGAGGATGTCGGCCCCGTCGTGGCTGATGGCGAGCGCGAGGCACGAGTTGATCCGCCTGCCGTCGACCAGGATCGTACAGGCGCCGCACTGGCCGCGGTCGCATCCCTTCTTGGTTCCGGTCAGCTGCAGGCGCTCACGCAGGAGATCGAGCAGCGTGACGCGGGGATCATCGAGTTGGAAATCGCGCCGGGCACCGTTCACGGTGAGGCTGATGGAGTGAGTCATACAGGGCTCCGATCAGATGGGGACATGAGTGATCGCTCGGCGCGCCACCGCCGTGGCCACCGTCGATCCACGCCGCTCACACACGATCCGAAGCGACGTGTCAGCGAAGATACGGAGGCTGCCTCCGTTTAACAAGAGCAACCGAAAAATATTGGAATTCGTCAAAACCCCGTGTGCAAACAACGCGATGCCTCACGCGAAGGGTTCAATCTAACCAGATCGTGATCTAGATTGGTCTGCATGGACGATCAGGTCGACAGCATCCGAAAGCCCCGCGCCGACGCCGTACGCAATCGCGAGCGCGTGCTGGAAGCTGCGAAAGCCGTGTTCAGCGCCGGCGGGCCGGAGGCGAGCCTGGAAGCCGTTGCAAAACGCGCCGGTGTCGGCATCGGCACGCTCTATCGGCATTTTCCGACGCGCGAGGCGCTGTTCGAGGCCGTATATCGCCGCGAGGTCGAGCAACTCGGCGAGCTCGCCGAACAGCTCAGGAGTGCAAAGGATCCGGTCGACGCCTTGCGGCGCTGGCTGCGCTCCAATGTCGAATTCGTCACGACCAAAAAAGGCATGTCGGCAGCGCTTGCACTTGCGGTGCAGAGCGGGTCGGAGCTGCATGCTTTCTCGTTCGAGCGTCTGACCAAAGCCATCGGCTCACTGCTCGATCGCGCGGTTGCAGCCGGCCAGATGCGGGCCGACATCAGTCCCGAGGACCTGCTGCGCGCCTTCTTCGGCATGTGCTACATGCACGACCAACCCGGCTGGCAATCGACTACCCTAAAGCTTCTCGACGTCTTCATCGACGGGCTTCGCGTGCAGCCCCAGAGATCACCGCGCGCGACTATCAAGAAGACAAAACCCGCGGCAAGAAAAAAACGATAATACGGAGCCAGTGATGCGCATCGCGGTGTTGCTGATCACGTTACTCCTGAGTTTTACGGCCGTGCAGGCCGACGACATCGCAGCCGCCAAGAGCGTGATCCGCGCCCAGGAGCAGGCTTTTGCCCGCGACGATGCCGCGGCCGCCTATTCCTACGCAGCCCCCTCGATCAAGAGGATCTTCCCGGCCGCCGACATCTTCATGGCGATGGTCGAGAATGCCTACGCGCCGATCTACCGGCACAGGAGTTTTGAGTTCGGCGAGACCAAGGTCGATGGCGACTGGATCGGCCAGCACGTCAACATCATCGATGCCAATGGTGAAGCCTGGGAAGCACTCTACACGCTCGAGCAGCAGAGCGACGGCAGCTACAAGATCACGGGATGCTCGCTGCTGAAGGCGGGGCAAGCGGTTTAGGCGTGGACTCTCGCGTCCGCCATGTCCGTTTAACTTTCGACAGCGACGCAGATGCCGCCATTACATGAGGTCCCAGAGGGGCCAGCCCGGAAGTTGCTGCAACAGATCAATCACAGTACCGTTTGCACCCAGATGTCGAGGACGCATATGAGGTGGCGACGATGGGGCTAGTCATTCTTACAGGTGCTTCGGGTTCTGGGAAAACGACAATTGCAGAAAGAATAGAGCAGCAATATGCGGAGCGAACTCGCGTGTTCCGATTTGATAGCATTGGGGTGCCGTCACCGGAGGAACGTTTAGCGGGGTGGGGGTCGGGATGGGGGCCAGGAGGCGGATGGCAGCGCGCGATGACTATTGAGTGGTTGGCTCGGATCGCGAGAGAACGTGATGCTCTCCCTACTCTATTTGAAGGCCAGATGCGCCTGTCGTTCATAATGGAGGGGCTGGCAACTGCCGGAATTTCAGAGGCTCGCATAGTGTTAGTGCACTGTGACGATGCTACCCGAACGCATCGCCTCTGCAACGAACGCAACCAGCCGGATCTGGCCAACCCCGATATGATGAATTGGGCAAAATTTCTTCGGAGCGAGGCTGAGGCGGGCGGATTCGAGTTGTTGGACACCTCGAAGATTTCGATCGAGGAGAGCGTTGAATACGTTTGCGAGCGTCTCAGGACTAGGCGATCCGGCGGATAGTCCGCAAACGGGGCAAACTCGGAATACGCTGAGCATAACGAGCCCTTCAAATAGCCGACGTGAGTGTTGACCCTGCGCAAGGCCTGCGGGCCCCATACTCAGGGGCCCTTTCCGTCGTCTGCAGATTGCGCGATGACCATCTTTCACCCCCGCTTTGCCCGACACATCGAGTTGGTTTCGGCCAATCAGCATCGCCTCATCTGCAGACGTCTCCTACTTTGCAAGGGGCGTTTTTTCAAAATTCGATTGAGGAGCGCCGTCGGCGTCGTCGCCGGCCGTCAGGTCGCAAACCGCTCGCCGGCCTTCGCCGCGTTCATCCGCGAGCGGATCAGGAGCAGCACGACGATGCCGATGTTCAGCGCGTTCCACGCTACGCCGTTGGCGAAGGCGGCGGCGTAGGAGCCGGTGGCGTCAAAGATCAGGCCGGAGATCCAGCCGCCGAACGACATGCCGAACACGGAGGCGAAGATCACGATGCCGACGCGGGTCGCAGCTTCGCTTGCCGGCATAGCCTCGCGCACGATGATGGCGTAGCTCGGCACGATACCGCCCTGGAACAGGCCGAACATCGCGGAGATCAGAAAGAGCGAGGTCAGACTGTCGAAGAACAAATAGAAGACGAGCGCGAAGCATTGCGCGATCGATCCCACCAGCAGCGTGGGAATGCCGCCGATCTTGTCGGCGAGGTAGCCGGAGCCGATCCGGCTGACGATGCCGCAGCCCATCATCAGCGAGAGCATCTCCGCGCCGCGCGCCACGCCGTAACCGAGGTCGCCGCAATAGGCGACGATATGGACCTGCGGCATCGCCATCGCCACGCAGCACGAGATCGAGGCGATCGACAGCAGCACCGTCAGCGTGTTGGTCGACAGCCCGAGATCGACGCGCGGCGGCGGCGCGTTCGCGTGATTGCGAACCTTGTCGTCGCCGATCTGGGCGCGCAGGATCAGAACCAGCATTGTCATCGCGCTGGCGCAGACGATGCCAATTCCAATGTGAGTCATGCGCCAGCCGGCGGTCTGCACGCCCCAATTCACGATCGGCGGCCACATCGCGCCGGCGATATAATTGCCGCTTGCGACGATCGTCACGGCAAGCCCGCGATAGCGCTCGAACCAGTGCGACGCTTCCGCCATCAGCGGCGCGAAGGTCGCTGACGTGCCGAGCCCGATCAGGAAATACACGGCCACGAACTGCCAGAGCATGGTCGACAGCCCGGCCAGCACGTTGGCGACGCCGAGAAAGGCAATGCTGATCGTCATCGCCGGCACGATACCGAAGCGATCGGTGATCTTGCCCGCGATCACCCCGCCAAGGCCGAAGCCGAACATCATGAGCGTGAACGCCAGTGACACCGCGCCGCGCGTGGCTGCGAATTCGGCCTGCACGACCGGAATCACGACCACGACCGCCCACATTCCGACCGCGCCGATCGATCCGATCACGAGCGCAAGCACGAGCCGCACCCACGCCTGACGCGAATCAGGGGTGAAGCCGGCCGGTCGTTGCGGGTGATTTGGCGCGTGCACGGCGCGACCTTCTTCGCTGGCCGCCTTGCGGTCAAGCATTATGCAGCGATATTGGGCATGCACGGTGCGCTGCGGTAAGAACGACTTGGCGGAACCGTGCTTTGCCGTTAGTTTGCAATCTGCGTGTGCATCATTGCCGCGCAATGGGCATGTCGACGAGATGTTGTTGCAATTGACGCGATCGATGCGGATCAGGGTGGGGCGGTTCGTCGCCCTCGTCTATCTGTTCTGCGTCCTTGCACCGGCAGCAGCGCTTGCCTGGGGCAGCGGACCGGCTCCGTGCTTTGGCGATGACTTGCAGATGGTCGCTCTCATGCCAGAGCATCATCAGGGTGCGAGTCGGATGCACGCCGACGGCGGCCATGATCATGCCGCGGCGCATGCGCATCACCAGACCGGCGCGCAGGATGCACCCGCACAACATCATCATGACGGCAAGGGCACACCCGGTCCCTGCTGCGCGATGATGTGCGCGAGCGCGCTGCCGGCTGCCCTGCCCGACGTCGCCAAGCCGGTGCAGCCAATCTCTGCCTGTGCGCCCGAGATCGCGGTCAGCCTGCACAGCGAGGCGCCGCCCCTGCTCTACCGTCCTCCCATCGCCTGACCTGACGTCACGACGTGAGGCCTCGCGCATTTTTGCGCGCGCGGGCTCGTGGTCATCAGACAGATCAGGGATTACCCATGCTTACGCTTCTCGGGGCGAAGTCTGCCGCCGTATCTACGGCGCGCGGACGGCGCTTTGGATTCATCCGGCCGATCCTGGCCGCAACGGCGCTCGCATTGTCGGGCTGCATGCCCGCGACGACCGCGCCGCTGGCGAGCGCTGATCCCGCCGACCCGACGGTGAAAGTCGCGCCCGCCGGCTACCGCTCGACGATTGCGCCCTACAGCAGCCTGCGGCCGGCGACGGCCTCGCCATGGCGCGAGCGCAACGACAGTGTCGCGCCGCCAGCGAAGTCAGACCAATAGGAGCGCGCCATGGCAAACCCATTCGCGCGCAGCCTGCTCACATTCGCCGCACTTGGCCTTTCCGGGTGCGCCGCGTTCTCACCGGACAGCGGCATGAGCACCGTTGCGGACCTGACCAGCCGGACCATCAACAAGGATGTCGCTTTCGTTCGGACGGCCGAGGGGGCCGACGCGGTCAACGACGGCATTCGCCGCCTGCTCTCGCGCACGCTGAGCGCGGATGCCGCCGTGCAGATCGCGCTGCTCAACAACAGGGGATTGCAAGCGGCCTATAGCGAGCTGGCGCTGGCCGAGACCGATCTCGTCGAGCAAAGCCTGCCGCCCAATCCGGTCTTTTCGGTCTCGCGGATTTCGGGCAATGGCGCCAGCGAAGTCGAGCGCCAGGTGGTCGGAGATATCCTAGCGCTGGCGACGCTGCCGTTCCGCTCCGACATCGCCCGCGACCGCTTTTATCAGGCGCAGCTCCGCGCGGCACTGGCAACGCTACGGCTCGCCGCGGACGTGCGGCGTGCCCATGTCCGCGCCGTTGCCGCCAATGAGATGGTGGCGCTGCTGGTGGACGCGAAGTCGACGGCGGAGTCCACTGCGCAGCTCGCTGTGAAGCTTGGCGAGACCGGATCGATCAGCAAGCTCGATCAGGCCCGCGAGCAGGTGTTTTATGCCGAGACCACCGCCGATCTCGCCACCGCCCGCCAGGCGGCGACGAGTGCGCGGGAACGGCTCGCGCGGCTGATGGGACTGTGGGACGACGGCCTCGACTTCCGCCTGCCCAACGCGTTGCCGCCGCTGCCGCACCGGCCGCTGGCGCTTCCCTCAATCGAGGCCGATGCGGTGGCCCATCGCATTGATTTGCAGATCGCGCGGCTCGAGCTCACGGCGCTGGCAAAGGCGCTCAAT
Organism: Bradyrhizobium ingae; assembly: GCF_055791185.1. NCBI lineage: Bacteria > Pseudomonadati > Pseudomonadota > Alphaproteobacteria > Hyphomicrobiales > Nitrobacteraceae > Bradyrhizobium > Bradyrhizobium ingae. The sequence continues at coordinate 19,798 of NZ_JBVUBB010000022.1, read as the reverse complement.
CTCACCGAAGCGACGCGCTTCGTCACGCTGCTCGACCTTGCCGGCATCTCCCGCCGCACGCAGGAGCCGGAAGGCGCGCCGTTCCGCGAGCGCGGCTTCGACGTGCAGTTCCAGATCCCGATCTTCGACGGCGGCGAGGTACGCGTCCGGCAGGCGGCCGAGACCTACAACCTCGCCTTCAATCGCCTCACCGAACGGGCCGTCAACGTTCGCTCCGAAGCGCGCGATGCCTACCATGTCTATCGCTCGGCCTATGACATCGCCAGCCACTACCAGCGCGAGATCCTGCCCCTGCGCAAGATCATCACCGAGGAGATGCAGCTCCGCTTCTCCAGCATGCAGGTCGATATTTTCGCGCTGCTCACGGAGGCACGCCAGCGCCTTGCCTCGCTGCGCGGGGCGATCGACGCGAAGCAAAAATTCTTCCTTGCGCAGTCCGAGTTGCAGAGCGTCGTCAACGGCGGCGGTCTACCCGCGGACGGCAGCGACAATTCGACGACCATCGCCGCGGCAGCGGCTGCCGATGGCGGACACTGAGATGGAGGCCGACATGTTTTCCCGCCGAGGATTTTTGGGCAGCGCCGCGCTTGCAAGCGCGTCGGTGATCAGCGGCCGCGTCCAGGCCGCATCGATTCCGGAAGCCCCGCACATGGACAAGGTGGTGATGCAGCCGCCGTTGCATCCGGCCAGCGGGCCGGATTATCGCCCCGTCGTCACGCTCAATGGCTGGACGCTGCCGTTTCGCATGAACGGCGGCTGGAAGGAATTCCACCTCGTCGCCGAGCCCGTGGTGCGCGAGTTCGCCGAAGGCATGAAGGTCAACCTCTGGGGCTATAACGGCCAGTCGCCGGGCCCGACGATCGAGGCGGTCGAAGGCGACAAGGTCCGCATCTTCGTCACCAACAAATTGCCCGAATACACCACGGTGCATTGGCACGGCATGATCGTGCCGAGCGGCATGGACGGCGTCGGCGGGCTCAACCAGCCGCACATCCCGCCCGGCAAGACCTTCGTCTACGAGTTCGAGATGAAGAAGAGCGGGACCTTCATGTACCACCCGCATTCCGACGAGATGGTGCAGATGGCGATGGGCATGATGGGCATGGTCGTCGTGCATCCGCGCGATCAGCATTTCCGCCCCGTCGATCGCGACTTCGTCTTCGTGATGAGCACCTATCGTGTCGACCCCGGCACCTATTTGCCGAAGGTCAACGAGATGACCGACTTCAACATGTGGACCTGGAATGCGCGGGTGTTTCCCGGCATCGATCCCTTAGCCGTGCGGCTCGGCGACAAGGTACGCGTGCGCATCGGCAATCTCAGCATGACCAACCATCCGATCCATCTGCACGGCCACAGCTTTTCGGTGACCTGCACCGACGGCGGTTGGATTCCCGAGAGCGCGCAATATCCGGAGACGACGACCGACGTGCCGGTCGGCGCCGTGCGGGTGTTCGACGTTCTCGCCGACAATCCCGGCGACTGGGCGCTCCACTGCCACAAGTCGCATCACACGATGAACGCGATGGGTCATGACATGCGCAACCTCATCGGTGTCTCGAAGAAGGATCTCGCGCGTGCGGTCGGCAAGCTCGCGCCCGACGCCATGGTGATGGGTCAGTCGGGCATGGCGATGGGCAACATGGAGATGCCCGCACCCGACAACACGCTGCCGATGATGACCGGCTCAGGCCAGTTCGGATCGATCGAGATGGGCGGCATGTTCACGGTGATGAAGATCCGCGAGGACCTCGCGCGCGACGATTACAGCGATCCCGGCCCCTACCAATTCCCGCAAGGCACCGTCGCCTATGAGGTCGCCTCGCCTGCCGCGGAGCCGGCGCGGCAGCAGAACACGCCGAAGAAGATGTGAACAAGCGTTTCGATGAACTACCCACTGGAGAGCAAGATGAAGAAGACGACAACGTTACTACTTGCGGCACTTCCGCTTTTGGCCGCGCCCGTGTTTGCACACGAGCATCACGCACATGAGACCTTTTCGGCCGGCGAGCCCGGCGATCCCAGCAAGCCGGCACGCACCATCGAGATCGCGCTGAGCGAGATGGCCTATGAGCCCTCGCGCATCACCGTCAGGCACGGCGAGCAGATCCGCTTCGTGCTGCGCAACGTCGGCAAGGAGGACCACGAATTCCTGCTCGCCACCACGGAGGAGAATCTCGCACATGCCGAGGTGATGAAGAAGCATCCGCACATGGAGCACGACGACCCCAACGGCGTGCGGCTGGCGCCGGGCAAGACGGCCGAGATCGTCTGGAAATTCACCAAGGCCGGTACGTTCGAATTTTCCTGCCTGATCCTCGATCACCGCGACTACGGCATGGTCGGCCGCGTCATCGTGAAGTGAGCACTGGAGTTTCCCATGAGCAGGATCATCCTTATCGTCGCCGCGCTGGCGCTGAGCATCAGCCTGAATTTCGTCGCCCTCGCGGCCGAGGGCGCCGCGATCAGCGGCGAGGTCAAGAAGATCGACGAGGGCGCGGGCAAGATCACGCTGAAGCACGGCCCGGCCAAGAGCCTCGGCATGGATGAGCCGATGACCATGGTCTACCGCGTCAAGGAGCCGGCAATGCTGAAACAGGTCAAGGTCGGCGACAAGGTCACCTTCGAGGCCGAGGAGGCAGCGTCGGGGTATACGGTGACGAAAATGCAGAAGGCGAAGTAAGGGCGCCGGGCATCCCCACTATCGTCAATCCGGGGCGCACCTCTTGGCGCGAGCCCGGAATGACGGGCTGAAACAGCCAGTTTCGCCCCTTCTCCTCCCTCCCGTTAACCTTTTGCTAACCATACACCGGGCAAAAATTGCCGGGTGAAGTCGAGTGTCGTCGGCCGCGTAGAACGGGAGCTCCCGTGGACGCCAGTGCGGTGCCTCACTTTCGGAACGGTGGCCCATCGGCCGCCGCGCAGACGTTTGGCGCGCGTGGGCGCCAATCGCGGGGGGAGGCAGCAACCATGGTCGACGTCACCGCAGGTCAAGGTGTAGGCGCCCCCAAGCCCGGCCTCCCCTCCCTCGCCGAGATCGGCAACATCCTCAAGCGTGGCGACATCGCGCTAGCGCTCGGCATCCTCACCATCCTGGTGGTGCTGATCCTGCCGCTGCCCTCGCTCGTCCTCGACCTCTTCCTGGCGATCTCGATCACGCTTTCGATCCTGATCCTGATGACCTCGCTGTTCATCCAGGCGCCGCTGGAATTCTCCGCCTTCCCGACCATCCTCTTGATCTCGACCATGTTGCGGCTTTCGCTCAACATGGCCTCGACCCGCCTGATCCTGTCGCACGGCCACGAGGGCACGGATGCGGCGGGCCACGTCATCGAAGCCTTCGGCAGCTTCGTGATGGGCGGCAATTTCGTCATCGGCATCATCGTCTTTGCCATCCTGATCATCGTCAACTTCGTCGTCATCACCAAGGGTTCGGGCCGCATCGCCGAGGTCGCGGCGCGCTTCCACCTCGACGCGATGCCCGGCAAGCAGATGGCGATCGACGCAGACCTGTCCGCCGGCCTGATCGACGAGAAGGTCGCCAAGGAGCGACGCAAGGCGCTGGAGGACGAGAGCGGCTTCTTCGGCGCAATGGACGGTGCCTCGAAATTCGTCCGCGGCGACGCCATCGCCGGCCTTCTGATCGTCTTCATCAACGTCGTCGGCGGCATGATCATCGGCGTCGCGCAGCAGGGCCTCTCCTTCGCCGACGCCGGGCGCAGCTACACGCTACTGACCGTCGGCGACGGCCTCGTCACCCAGGTGCCGGCGCTGATCGTCTCGACCGCGGCCGGCCTGCTGGTCTCCAAGGCCGGCGTCTCCGGAGCGGCCGACAAGGCGCTGATGAAGCAGTTCTCCGGCTATCCGCAGGCGCTCGCGATGTCGTCGGCCGTGATGATCGTGCTGGCGATCCTGCCGGGCATCCCGACCATCCCCTTCCTCGCGCTCGGCGCCGGCGCCGGCGCGCTGGCCTGGTCGGCGCGCAACCACAAGCGGACCACCGCACGGGCCGAGGAAGCCGCCAAGGCAGCGCCCACCTCGGGAACGCCGGGCGTGCCCGGCGCCGCCGCGGCCGAGGAGCCCATCTCCGCAGCGCTCAAGATCGACGACCTCAAGATCGAGCTCGGCTATGCGCTTCTGCCGCTGGTCAACGGACCGGACGGCACCGACCGCCTCACCGAGCAGATCAAGGCGCTGCGCCGCTCGCTCGCCATCGAGATGGGATTTGTGATGCCGTCGGTCCGCATCCTCGACAATGTCCAGCTCGAGGCCAACACCTACATCATCAAGATCAAGGAGGTCGACGCGGGCACGGGCAAGATCTGGCCGAACCAGTTCATGGTGATGGATCCCGCAGGCAACCAGGTGCAGGTGCCGGGCATTCACACCACCGAGCCCACATTCGGCCTGCCCGCGACCTGGATCGATGCCAGCCTCAAGGAGGAGGCTTCGCTCAAGGGCTACACCGTGGTGGACGCCGCGACGGTGCTCTCCACCCACCTCACCGAGTTGCTCAAGACGAATATGTCTGACCTATTGTCCTATGGCGAGGTGCAAAAGCTGCTCAAGGAGCTGCCGAAGGAGCAGAGCGAGCTGGTCAAGGACATCGTGCCGAGCCAGGTCACCATATCCGGCATACAGCGCGTGCTGCAACTCCTGCTCGCCGAACGCATCTCAATCCGCGACCTCTCGACCATATTGGAAGGCATCGCCGACTCCCTGGCCTTCTCGCGCAACCCCTCGACCATGGTCGAGCACGTCCGCGCTCGCCTTGCTCGCCAGATCTGCGCGCAGAACACCTCGTTCAACGGTTACCTGCCGCTGATCGCATTGTCTGCGAAGTGGGAGCAAGCCTTTGCCGAATCCATCATCGGCCAGGGCGAGGAACGCAGCCTGGCGATGCAGCCCTCGAAACTCTCGGAGTTCATGACCGCCGTGCGCGAAGCGTTCGAACGTGCGGCGCGCGAGGGCGAGGCGCCGGTGCTGGTCACCTCTGCGGCAATTCGTCCCTTCGTGCGTTCCCTGGTGGAGCGGTTCCGGGCTCAAACCACCGTGCTGTCGCAGGCGGAAATCCATCCGCGGGCGCGGCTGAAAACGGTCGGAAGCATCTGATTTGCCTCTGATTTGCCTGGGTTCCACTCGTGTTTTTTCGCCACAGGCAACTGGTTTTTGTAGTTTCGAGCCAGCCCACTGATTTACCTCGGGAACTCACGCCGCGCCGGCTAACGAATTGACTTAGCTGAATAAATATTCACGAACGTGATGTTTTAGATCGCAGCCGTTCACGTCTTTTCACGCCCTTGTGATCGCCTCTTGGGAACGAAAACGCCCAATACTACGTTGTTGGGCACCGAAGGCATGAACCTCGCCGATGAAGCCGGCGACTACTTCGGTAGATGGCGGCAGGAGGCTTCCATGAACCACTCGATCTACAGCGCGGATCGGTCGACGCATCTCAAGATCGTGGTCGTCGCCCTCGTTGCTGGCATTGCAGTGGCAGGCCTCGGCATCACGGCGCGATCGGGGTCCGATGAAGGCATGACCCAGATCGCCCGCGTCATCAAGGCCGGCAAGCCGGTTGTGATCACCAGTTCGAACGCTTCACTGGTTCGCTGAGGAGATTTGACGGAATTCAAGAATTCACGTGGCTCTTTACCAGCCCCCCAAAGTCGCCATGTGGATATGTAGACGACCCCAACCCCAAGTCGACTACAGAAAGCGCCCGCCCCCCACGGGCGCTTTCTCATGTCTGGGGTGCTGATTGTTTTTGCGGTTGACGGTCGCTTGCTGATCGCACACCGCTTCTCCCCAACTACCGCTGTCATTCCCCGCGAAGGCGGGAAATCCGGTACGCAGCGGCTTTTCCGAATCATCGCTCGGCCTCTGGAATACTGGATCGTTCGCTCCGGTGCGCAATTGCGCACAAGGCGGACGATGACGCCGGAGGAGGCGGCGCGAGCCTGCCACGCGGACGCGCTCATTTCCTCGGCGGCGGCGCCTGCACCGTTGGTGCAGCAGCGTCGAACAAGTCTTCTTTCTTGCCGGTGAGTGGCGGATAGATGCGCTGGTGATTGATGATCTGCTTCGTCGCTTTCGCCGCCGCTCCTGTCGTGCGCACCTCGCGGTCCCAGCCTTCAGTGTAGAGCGCGCCCCAGCCGCCGAGATCGAGCACGGTCACATACCAGTCGATCCGCAGCGGCAGCAGCGGCTGACCGGCGAGATCGGCGACCACATTGTGGCCGGCAAAGCGGCCCATGGGGCGCGCGAACTGGCAGGACATCACGGTCGGATGCAACCCGTCGACCAAGCTGGAAGCGACGTCGCCGGCCGCGAAGACGTTGGCGAGACCGGCAACGCGCATGAAGGGATCAACCAGGATGCGCCCCAGGCGATCTCGTTCGGCCGGCAGCGTCGCGGCGAGTGGGCTCGCGCGCATGCCGGCGCACCAGATCACTGTCTGCGTCGGAATGATTTCGCCGGAGCTCAAGCGGACACCAGCCGCATCCATCGCCTCGACCCGCACACCGAGACGCGTCTCGACATCGAGCGCTGCGAGCGCCTCATTGATGACCGGACGGGCATGCTCGCCGATCGTCGCGCCGACAACCGGATTCGGATCGATCAGGATGATGTGGCCGCCGGCAATGCCGGCGCGTGCGAGCCGGTCCGGCATCTCCGCGGCAACCTCGATGCCGGTGAAGCCGGCGCCGACCACCACGACCGTCGTCCGTCCCTGCGCGCTGCGGCCGAGCGCGGCGAGGTGGGTCTCCAGCCTGACGGCGGCTGCATAAGTGTCGACATCGAACGCATGCTCGGCGAGACCGGAAATATTCGGCCGCGGCGCCTCGCTGCCGAGCGCCAGCACCAGCCGATCATAGGAGAGATTTTCGCGCGCGCCATTCGCGGCGATGGTGACGCTATCCTTCGCGACGTCGACGGCTTCGACGTCGCCAAGCTTGTGATCGACACCAACGGGATCGAGAAGCTGCGACAGCGGAAGCACGACCTCGCTCAGGTCCACCTCGTAATTGCGCACGCGAATGTTGTGATAAGGGTTGCGGTCGACGACGACGATTTCGATGTCGCGGCCAGCCGCACCGATCTCGTCGCGCTTGCGCGCAGCGCCAATGGCCGCCCAAAGGCCCGCGAACCCGGCACCGAGCACGACGATACGCGCCATTCAAGTCCTGTCTGCGCCGCCTACGGTCCCAGCGTCCGCGCCACGCGCACACTCATATAGCTCATCCTGTTCGGCGGGCCAAACCAGAGGCGGGCGGCGGAGCGGCGGGTCTGGAGCGCGCGGCTGAAGGCGCCGCCGCGCAGGACGTGGCCCTTGCAATCATCCGCGGTCCACGCCGAGCCGTCATTCGGCGCGCCGATGTAGTTGTCGTGCCAGCAATCCTCGACCCAGTCGTAGACACCGCCGTGGACCTCGAAGAGGCCGAACGGATTGGCCGATGGCGGCGTGGATGCCGTGGTCGCGTTCGTCACGATACCGATATCGGCGACCAGATTGGCAGCCACGACATCGGCGAGATGCGGATCGTCGCCATTGCCCCACCAGAACGCGGTGGTCGTGCCGCCGCGCGCGACATACTCGCGCTCGGCTTCGCTCAGGAACCGGTAGGGGCGGCCCGTCACTTGCGACAGCCACTGCACGTAGTGGCTGGCTTCCTGCCAGAGGATGCCGGTCACGGGATCGCGCACATGCTCGGCCGGCTCGGTCGAATGAGGATTGCACGCTCTTGCGGCCACGCAGGCGTTCCATTCATCGACGCTGACGGGCCAACGTCCCGCAGCGAAGCGTGGCACCGTCACCAGGTGCTGCGGTCGCTCGTCCTCCGTGCTGCCCATCTCGCTTGCGCTCGCACCCATCATGAAGGTGCCGTCGGGGACGACCACCATCTCGGGGCAACGCGCACATTCCCTGAAGCGATCTTTCGGTCTTAGCGCCGCTTCCTCGCCGCGCGACAATGGCTTCGACAAGCGCATGTCGAGGATCGCCGCATCGGTGCTCGCCAATGCCAGGTTGGTCGGAGCCTGCGCGATCGTTTGCGCCGACGCGAAGGGCGCGGAAAGAGCAGACATCAGCAATGCAAACAGGGCAAACGGCCGGTCAATGAACCCGCCCATGAGACCCTCCCGGTCACGTCAGCGTGACCTTCAAAATGACTTCTTCAAAAAAGCGCTTTGAACACCGACGACGCTCGTCGGCGATCGGCACAATCGCGGGCGAACAGCGCCGCCGCGATTCTCGTCAATCCTAGAATGGTGCGAGATGAATGTTTCAGGCGTGTTTCGCAGCTGCGTGAAAGCAGCTTCGCCGTGAAGATCTTACCGCTTTTGACGGCGACAAAACGTCTCAACTTCACGCGCGGCGTGCGCCGGCGGCGAATTCACGACATGATTGCAGATATCGCCGCGATTACGCCTCGCGCAGGTCTGACGGGGTGGCGCCAAACCGCTTGCGAAATGCGCGGTTGAAATAGGACAGATCCGCAAAGCCCGAGGAATGCGCGATGTCGCTGATCTTGCGTGCGCGCGATCGCGGATCCTGCAGCTGCTTTCGCGCGAGCAGAAGGCGCTGCTCGAGCACGAATTCGGTGAACGTGGTGCCCGCTTGCTCGAACAGGCGCTGCGCCTGGCGCGGGCTGAGGCCCGAGCGTCCTGCGACTTCCGACAGGCTGAGATCGTTGCGGCCGAGCGCCGACATCACGTCGGCGCGCATCAGATCCAGACGCGCGGCGGCGTGGCCGCGGCCGCGGGCAAGCGCGGCATGCTCGGCATCAGTGCCGAGCATGAGACCAACCAGATCGACCATGTGCTGCGCGGTGAGGCACTGACCGACTGCATCGAGATGCGGCGCGTGATTGGCGGCGAGCGCATGATAGCGCGTGATGGTTTCGGCGACCGCGCCGTCGGAGAGGAGTTGCGAGATCTTCTCCTCGGCGCGCGGATTGATCTCGAGCAGCGCGCGGCGCGGCATGCGGATGGTGGTGAAACGATCCTGCTCGGTATGGCCGACCGCGCCGGTGACGCTGAGATCGGCGAGCACCATCTGCGAAGGCGCAAGCTCGAACGTGTGACCGTTCTGCTGGACGCGGACGAGACCCGAATGCGCCGAGATCAGCACGAGGTCGTCGCAGCCATCGGCGAGGCCGCCTTGCGTGCGCGAGAATTGCGCGGACGCGCCTTCGGGAATCCCTAGCACGATGTTGCCGACCAGGCTGACCTGCAGTCGACAATCGATGCTATCGCCGCGGCTCGGCGCGACGTCGAGCCCGCACGATCCGAAGGCACGCTCACGCCAGTGCTCGAATGCCGGGCCGCGCGGCAACCCCGTGTACTGATGAATGAAGATGCCCGGCGGCTTCGCTGGATCCGGCATTCGATATCTCTCGCCCCTTCACTCCGGCACGAACCGCGCCGGCACAGCCAAATTGCGCGGATTTGACGCAGCGAAACGGAAGAAGGTTCAAATGGGGCGCTGGAGACCGCTCGAATTGTCGGGACGCGACGGAAAGATGGACCATGGCGACATCGCGGGCTGGATAACTACAGGCTCAGCCATTGCGAGTGTGGAAGGCGCGCTTGTCGCACTCTCGCTGTCATCGCCCGCCTTGTGCGCAATTGCGCACTGGGCGGGCGATCCAGTATTCTAGAGGCAGTGAAGGGATACGGAGACGCCGCGGCGTACTGGATTTCCCGCTTGCCGCCTACGCTGAAGCTTCGGCGAGCCAAGACCTCATGCCCCGGCGAAGCCCGGGCGTAGTCGGGTCGCGGGGAACGACGGCGGTGGATAGGGTAGCGTGTAGCGCGATCGACGGCGTCACTACTTCTTCGCGCCGGCCGGCGCCTGCGGCTGGGACGGCACCGTCTCGATCAGCTTGCCGGAGAATACCGGCGCGGATGTCGGCTGGCCGCTGGGCGAGCCGCCGGCAGGCTCGACGGTGACGGCGTAGGTGGCGCCATTGATGACGTCGGCATCGTAGCCGGCGAGCACCGGACGCGCGGTGAAGTCGCCATTGTTGATCACGCCGAGCGAGCGCGGACGCGGCAGCTTGTCGGAGATCAGCCAGAGCTCAAAGCTCTTGCCCGGCTCCGGCGTGGCGCCCACTTTACGCACAGTGAAGTTTCTGGTCGCGCCATCGATGGTGAGGATGAAGGCGGGGCCGCCGCCCTGCCCCTGCAACAGCGCGACATATTGCGATGATGGCGTAAGCGGCGCGGCAGGCGTCTTCACCTCGACGGTCTGAATCCGCGGCGCAGGACGCAGCGCGCCAGGCAGCGCATCGGGGCGCAGAATCTGAAGCGACAGCACAACAAGGAGCGCAGCGGCAAGCGCGCCGATGGCGGACGCGATGCTGCGCCAGCGCTTCACGCGGCCTTCGAGATAGATGACGTTGGTGTCGTCGACGATCGGCACCTGCGAAACGGTGAAATCGGGCGCATGGACTTGCGGCACGAATTGCGGCGCGACGTCGGGTGCAGCTTCCGGCTCGACCGGCGGCCCGGGCGCCTCCGGCAATGGAGGCGTCGGCGTCTCAGGCAATGGAGGCGTCGGCTCCTGAGGCACCGCCTGCGCCTCCTCCGTTGCCCGGATCGGCGCGATCGCAGCCTTGATGTTTTCCCACACGATCGGCCGCGGCTCGACCGAGCCGACCATCTGGTTCAACGCACCCAGCCGGAGTTGCCAGGCCTGCACGAGGTCGGCGAACTCGGTGTCGACCGCCATCATGGTCTCGACCTGCACACGCTCGTCGACATCGAGTGTGCCGAGCGCATATTCCGCGGCGAGCGCGATATGGTCTTCAGTGTAGGCCATCACCGTCCTTCACCTCTTCCCGATGGGGGGAGGTGGACCGTCATTGTTGCGCTAGCTCGTGCCATTCTCATCATCTAGAGTCCAAGGCACTCCCGGATATCCATCATGCTGCGCCTCAGCCACGTTTTCACCGTGTTGACGGGCGCAGAGAACTTCTCCGCCAGCTGCTCGCGGCTCCAGCCGTTATAGTAGGCGAGAAGCACGAGCTTCTGGCGGTCCGGCTCGAGCCGACCAACACATTCCAGGAGCCGCTTAAGCTCCTCCGTCATCTCGCGCCGCGCGAGCGGATCGGGGCTGTCGGCGGCAACCGCCATCGCCTGGGGCTCCTCCTCGATCGAGGCTTCGGTCTTCTTGCGCACCAGGTCGATGGCGCGGTTGCGCGCGATCGACGCCATCCACGTGATCGGCGAGGACAGCGCCGGATTGAACTGGCTCGCGCTGTTCCAGATCTTGACGTAGGTCTCCTGAATGACCTCCTCTGCGAGATCCTGTCGGCGCAAGATACGGAGCACGACGCCATAGAGTTTCGCGCGCGTGGCGCCGTAGAGGCGTTCGAAAGCCGCCTCGTCGCCCTTCGCCACCGCTGCGATCAGCCAGACCAGATCTGCTGGCGTCAGCATTCAGTCCCCCAACGCGCGCCGCCCCGCCGCTTTCCCGCGAGGCTCCTGCATCCCCATCACCTTAGCGCGCAGCAAAGCTCGCCACCAAGGGGGCCGAGCGCCGCGCTGTGGACATCACATGCGAAAAACCCGGACCTTTTGGGGTCCGGGCTAACGTGTTTCCCTGGCTGGCGGCTTCGAGCGCCTTAGGCGATGGCGCCCATGCGGGCGCGCATCAGGCCGATGCTGTCGAGATCGGCCTGCTCGCGGGCGCTTTCCTCGGCGCGCTCGCGCGCCTGGTCGCGCTCGTCCAGGAGCTCGACCTTCTTCAATTCCTCGAAAGCCTCGGCGAGCGCCGCCTTGGCCTCTTCGAGCTGGCCCTTCAGCTCATCGGCCGAGCGGGTCAGGTTCTCGCGGCGCTGGATGGCGGCCTTGGCATAGGTCGGATAGGCGAAATGCGAGGGATCGTTGATCCCCGCGCGCTCCTGCTCGGTCAGGATCTCGCGCTCGAGATCGACAGACATGCGCTGGAAGTCCGCGATCATGCTCTCGATCTGGGTGACCCTGCGGCGCTTCTCGTCGACCTGAAATTTCTTCAGGCGAATGAGCGTTTCACGTGACTTCATCGACTCGTACTCCCCAGAAGTCCCCTAGCTGCACGTGGGACAACACCGGTCTCCCCGATCCCGAAATTGGGCCCCGACCGGCTCTGCTACTCTGTGAAGCGGATGATGGCCTGACAAAGTTAGCGTTCCGTTTCCAAATTCTGGAGGATTTGGGCCAACTGGCGGTAGCCGTCCGCCAAACCGGCACTTTCGTCCTTGCGCTGGCGCAGGAACGCCTCCAGGGGCTCGTGGAGGCGGATCGCCTCGTCAACCTCCGGGCTGGACCCGGCCCGGTAGGCGCCCAGCCGGATCAGTTCCTCCATGTCGGCATAGGTCGCCATGACCTGGCGGGCCTTCTGGATGGTCGGCCAGAACTGCGGGTCGGCCGACTTGGGCATGGTGCGGGAGACGGATTTGAGGATGTTGATGGCGGGGTAGCGCCCGCGCTCGGCGATCGAGCGCTGCATCACGATATGACCGTCGAGGATGCCGCGGACGGCATCCGCGATCGGCTCGTTGTGGTCGTCGCCGTCGACCAGCACCGTGAAGATCGCGGTGATGGCACCAACTCCCATGCCGGGACCGGCGCGCTCGAGGAGCTTCGGCAGTTCGGTGAAGACGGTCGGCGTATAGCCCTTGGCGGTCGGCGGCTCGCCGGCGGAGAGGCCGATCTCGCGCTGCGCCATCGCAAAGCGCGTCACGGAGTCCATCAGGCACAGCACGTCCTGATCCTCGTCGCGAAAATACTCGGCGATTGCAAGCGTCAGATACGCCGCCTGCCTTCGCATCAAGGCCGGCTCGTCTGAGGTCGCGACCACGACGACGGAGCGCGCCAGGCCCTCCTCGCCAAGGTCGTCCTGCAAGAATTCCTGCACCTCGCGGCCGCGTTCGCCGATCAGGCCGATGACACTGACATCGGCATCGACGTTGCGCGCGAGCATCGACAGCAGCACGGATTTGCCGACGCCGGAGCCGGCAAAGATACCCATGCGCTGGCCGCGGCAGCAGGTCAGGAACGTGTTGAGCGCGCGCACGCCGAGATCGAGCGGGCTACCTACGCGCTTCCGCGAATGCGCCGGCGGCGGCGAATTGCGGAACGGCATTGGCGAGCTGCCCTGCAGCAGCGGCCCCTTGCCGTCGATCGGCTCGCCCAGCGCATTGACGACGCGGCCGAGCCAGGCCGCCGATGGCCGCACCTGGTTGGCGGCATTCGCGATCACAGCCTTGCAGCCGCGACGCACGCCTTCCAGGCCGGCGAACGGCATCACGACAGCGTTGTTGCCGGAAAAGCCGATCACCTCGCAGGGAATGAAACGGTTCGCGCCGGTTTCGATCACGAGCCGCGCGCCGACCGACATCGCGTGAATGGGGCCGGCAACCTCGACCATCAGGCCACGCACGCCGACGACGCGGCCGTATATATTGACGCCGTCGATATCCCCGATCTGCTCGGCAAGCGCCTTCATGACTCAGCCTTCATTCGGGTCCTTCATGACGAAACCCTTAAATTTCGCCACATTTCTGAACGGCGCTTAACTTCGTGTTTACCCGCATCATTAATCATTGCGTCACTGTCTTTGTGACTGAGCGCCTGCCCGACAGAAGAAGGGGAGTCGCGAGAGTCGGTTAGACCCGTCTCTTAAAGTGGAACTTGAACGGAACCGGGTGACGAAAACTGCTTCTGCGCAACATCTTAGGGCGATTCGACAAAAATTGCACCGCGAGCTCTTGCGTTCCAGAATCAGACTTTGTTAACCATGTGACGTCAGGATCCGAATCAGTTGTTCAAAGGCGTTTTGTTGAGTGCCGCGAATGCGGCCGACCTGACGCCCGGAGCGGCGACTATGGGGAACTGGCATGCGCGTTTTGCTGATAGAAGATGACAGCGCCGTCGCGCAGTCGATCGAGCTGATGCTGAAGTCTGAAAGCTTCAACGTCTATACGACCGACCTGGGGGAAGAGGGCGTCGATCTCGGTAAGCTATACGATTACGACATTATTCTTCTCGACCTCAACCTGCCCGACATGTCCGGCTACGACGTGCTCAAGCAGCTCCGGGTCTCCAAGATCAAAACACCGATTCTGATCCTCTCCGGCCTCGCCGGCATCGAGGATAAGGTCAAGGGTCTCGGCGTCGGCGCCGACGACTACATGACCAAGCCCTTCCACAAGGACGAGCTGGTTGCCCGCATCCACGCCATCGTGCGCCGCTCCAAGGGCCATGCCCAGTCGGTCATCCAGACCGGCGACCTCGTCGTCAATCTCGACACCAAGACGGTGGAAGTCGGCGGCCAGCGCGTGCATCTGACCGGCAAGGAATACCAGATGCTGGAGCTGCTCTCGCTTCGCAAGGGCACCACGCTCACCAAGGAAATGTTCCTCAACCACCTCTATGGCGGCATGGACGAGCCGGAGCTGAAGATCATCGACGTCTTCATCTGCAAGCTCCGCAAGAAGCTCGCCAACGCTTCCGAAGGCCGCAACTTCATCGAGACCGTGTGGGGCCGCGGCTATGTGCTGCGCGAGCCGCACGAGGCCGACGAGCGCATCCCCGCCTGATCTTCCTTCTGCCGCGAGCTCTTTCGGCTCGCTCCTCCCCGACCGGACCCCGCCGCAAATGGCGGGGTTTTCGTTTTTGGGGACACGAACACAGTTTCATCCCCCTCCAACCGTTGAACCGGTATCGTCTGCCTGCCGACGAATACTGGCCTGACACCCGGGGGAAAGATGATCCTGCAATCGCTTGCTGGCCTGCCGGCCTTCCTGGTCTATTTCTGCACCGGGCTGGTGGCGATCGTGGCCTATCTGTTCGTCTACACCCGCATCACGCCGCACAACGAATTCCAGCTCATCCGCGACAATGACTCCGCCGCAGCGATCGCGCTGGGGCTGAGCCTGCTCGGCTTCGTCGCTCCGCTGTTCAGTGCGATCGCCCATTCGGCCAATGTGGTGGACTGCCTGATCTGGGCGCTCATCGCGCTGATCGTCCAGGTCGTCGTGTTCTATGTCGTGAAGATCCCCGTGCCGAACCTGTCGGCGCGGATCGCAGCGGGCGACATGGCGCCTGCGATCTGGCTCGGCCTGTCCTCGCTCGCCGCAGGCCTGCTCAACGCCGCCTGCATGATCTACTGACCATGGCCGAGAAGCGCCCCAACAAGGATTTCGGCAAGCGCCGGCCACAGCCCTTGCCGCTGCCGCCAAAGGAGCCGGTCAAGCGGTCCGGCCATGTCGCGCTGCTGGTGATGGGCACGATCGCGGTGGGCACCACCGCCTACACGCTGATGCCGCGGCAGAACTGCGATCCGCCCGCGCCTGGCGTGGCGGCGCCGGCACAACCCAACACGGCCTGCACCAGCCGAAGCTCGTCCGGCGGCGGCGGCCATTGGTCGTCGCGCTCGAGCTTCTACAGCAGCGACTCCTCGAGCCATTCCTCATCCGGCGGCTCGTCCGACTCGGGCTCTGGCGGCGTGACCCGGGGCGGCTTCGGCTCGTTCGCACATGCCTTCGGCTTCTCGGGGAGCGGATAACTCAAGCCAAGTTTTGAATTCACCGCCTTTGGCCGCTCTGCTTAACTGGCGTCGGGAGGAAGCGACATGAAACGTTCGCGACGGGTCGTGCTGACCTTGATGGGCAGCGCCGCGGTCGGCGCGGTCTCGATGGGATTTGTGCGGCGGCCCTATGATTGTGGACCGGGGATGGCGGCCGTTCCCGGCATCGACGGACAACCCTATTGCCGTCCCGCCACCTATGGCGGCTTCGGCGGCACGCTGCATGTCGTCCATGGACACGGTGGCCATGGTCACGGCCATGGCGGCGGCTAACGCATGCAGCGCATCGTCTGTCCCGAGCGCGACGACTGGGAGCAAACCGCGCAGCAATGCGGCTTCGACTTCCATACCATCGACGGCGAACGCTATTGGGATGAGCGCGCCTATTACGCCTTCACGCTCGACGAGATCGAGCGCGGGATCGAAACGCCGACCGGCGAGATCGACGCGATGTGCATCGAGCTCGCCGGTCGCATCATCAACGATGAGCGGCTGCTTGCGCGGCTGAAGATTCCGGAAGCCTTCTGGGACCTGATCGCCGAGAGCTGGGAGCGCGACGACCGCAGCCTCTACGGCCGGCTCGACCTGAAGTTCGACGGCAAGTCGCCGGCCAAGCTGCTCGAATACAACGCCGATACCCCGACCTCGATCTTCGAGGCCGCGGTGTTTCAATGGACCTGGCTCGAACAGGCAATCGAGCGGCGCATCATCCCGGCGCGCGCTGACCAGTTCAACTCCATCCATGAGCGGCTGATCGAGGCCTGGAAGACGGTCGCAGCAGGCCGGCACCTGCATCTCACCGGCACGACCGGCAACGAAGAGGACGCCGGCACGCTCGCTTATCTCGAAGACACCGCGCGCCAGGCGGGGCTTTCGACGACGCTGCTCGACATCGAGGAAATCGGCTGGCGCGACAAGGATGGCGGTTTCGTCGATCTTGACGACCGCGACATTGCGCTCGCCTTCAAGCTCTACCCCTGGGAATGGATGTTCCACGACGCCTTCGGCGCCAAGCTCAAGGAGGCGCTGACGCGCTGGATCGAGCCGCCGTGGAAGGCGGTGCTTTCGAACAAGGGCATGCTGCCGCTGCTGTGGGAGATGTTTCCGAACCATCCCAACCTGCTGCCCGCCTTCTTCGAGGATGACCCGCGCGCGGCCGAGCTCGGCAGCTCCTATGTGCGCAAGCCGCTATTGTCGCGCGAAGGCGCCAACGTCACGCTCGTCTCCGGCGGCGTTCCGCTCGACGAGCATGCGGGCCCCTACGGGGCCGAGGGCTTCATCCACCAGGCCCTCTCGCCATTGCCGAATTTCTCCGGCTTCTATCCCGTGGTTGGAAGCTGGCTCGTCAACCGCGAGCCCTGCGGACTATCAATTCGCGAAGACGAAAGTCCGATCACCGGCAACAGCTCACGCTTTTTGCCGCACGCAATTTTGTGAGACCCCGTCATTCCGGGGCTCGGCGCTGGCGCGCCGCCCCGGACTGACGAGAGCAGAGACCTCACCGCGCCGCGGCGATCCTCATGCCTGCGAGCATCGGCGCACCGGCCGGACGCGCGCCACGCGCCGGGTTGCGCTGATAGAGGCCGCGGCGGTCAGCGACGGGACGGAAGGCGTCGGTGATGCCGACCACTGACTCGGCGGCGCCGAGCAGCAAGGTGCCATCCGCCTCGAGGCTCTTCGCCATGCGCTCGAAGATCACCGCCTTGGTGTCCTGGTCGAAATAGATCAGCACGTTGCGGCAGAAGATCACGTCGAAGGTGCCGAGATGCGAGAAGTCCTGGAGCAAATTGAGCTGGCGGAACTGCACCATGGAGCGCACGTCCGCATTGAGCTGCCAGATATCCCCGGACTGGGTGAAGTATTTCACCAGCAGCTGGATCGGCAGGCCGCGCTGCACCTCGAACTGGCTGTAGACGCCAGCCTTCGATTTCTCCAGCACCTCCTGCGACAGATCGGTCGCGACGATCTCGATGCGCCAGCCGGCGAGCGCGGCGCCCTTCTCCTTCAGGCACATCGCGATTGAATAGGGCTCCTGCCCGGTCGACGAAGCCGCCGACCAGATGCGCAGGCTTTTGCGCGCCGCGCGCGCCTGGATCAGGCCCGGCAGGATGGTATCGCGCAGATGATCGAACGGAATCTTGTCGCGAAAGAAGAAGGTCTCATTGGTGGTCATCGCCTCGACCACGTCGGTCGCAAGCTTGCCGTCGCCGTTCTTGATCTTCTGCACGAGATCGGGAATGGCGGCGAGGCCGGCCTTGCGCGCGAGCGGCATCAGACGGCTCTCGACCAGATACGTCTTGTCGGCAGAGAGATCGAGGCCCGAGCGCTCCTTCAGGAATTTGCGCAGATATTCGTAGTCCAGCGGCGTCACGAGCGGTCTCCCGAAAACAGCCGATTGACCTTCGGCGCAATCTGATTGAGCGGCAGGATCGCGGCGCAGATGCCGGCATTCGCGGCCGCACCGGGCATGCCCCACACCACGCTGGTGGCTTCGTCCTGGGCGATCACGCTGCCGCCGGCGGCGACGATGTCCTTGCCGCCGCGCATGCCGTCCGAGCCCATGCCCGTGAGGATCACCGCCAGAATGCCGCCATGCCAGAGATCGATGGCGGAAGTGAAGAGCGGATCGACCGCAGGTTTGCAGAAATTCACCGCAGGTCCGTCGTCGAGCGCAATCGCGGGCTCAGCGCCGCTCCGCACCACGCGCATGTGCTTGCCGCCCGGTGCGAGATAGATCTGGCCCGGCTTCACCGCCTCGCCATCGATCGCCTCATGCGCGGGCCTGCGGCTCGAACGCGCCAGGTGCTCGGCGAGAATCGTGGTGAAGGTCGGCGGCATGTGCTGGGTAATCAGCACCGGGAAGCGGTCGATCACCGGGCCGAGGTCGGTCACCAGCGACATCAGCGCCTGCGGGCCGCCGGTCGAGGAGCCGATCAGAAGTACCTTTGGCATCTGTGTCGAAAAGGAACGCTTGGCGAGTGAGGACGCCGATGCAGCAGGTGCGACCGGTGCCGGTGCCGCAGGGCGCGCGATCGGTTCGCGGGCAGGCGGAGCCGGACTTACGGGCGCGAGCGACGGGCTTGCGACCGCCGACTTCCTCCGCAGCCGCGCGCCGAGATGACGGATCTTCTGGATCAGGTCATGATGAAAGATGTCGGCGGCGGAGGCCTCGCGGGTCGATTCCGGCTTCGGAATGTAGTCGGCTGCGCCTAGCGAGAGCGCCTTGAAGCTGATCTCCGCGTTACGGCGGGTCAGCGTCGAGGCCATGATGATGACGAGGTCGCGCTTCTTCGCGAGCAACTGCGGCAGCGCCGAGAGGCCGTCGAGCTCGGGCATTTCGATGTCGAGCACGGCGACATCGGGGTTGATACGTTCGAGCTGGTTGACCGCCTCAAGTCCGGTGCGCAAGGAGGCTGCGACTTCCATGTCCTGCTCGGTGCCGATCCAGCGCGAGATCAGGCCGCGGATGACAACGGAATCGTCTACGATCATCACGCGCAGCGGCCCTTCTCGCGACGGGCTCATGGTCGAACTGCCTGCGAACGCAACACTCATTACTCACCAACTCAGACTGAAACGGTTCAGTTGAAAACAAACGCCGAAGGATCCGTCCAGCCCTCGGACAGTACGGTCAGATCAGGCCGACCTCCTGGAATTTCGCCGTCACGATGTCCTTGTCGAAGGGCTTCATGATGTATTCGTTGGCGCCGGCATGCAGCGCACGCGCGATGTGCGCGACATCGTTCTCGGTGGTGCAGAACACCACCTTGGGCTGGTCGCCGCCGGGCATGCGGCGGAGATGGCCGAGGAATTCGTAGCCGTCCATGATCGGCATGTTCCAGTCGAGCAGCACTGCGTCGGGCAGCCCGCGCTTGCAGGCTTCCAGCGCCTTCTCGCCGTCCTCGGCCTCGAGGATCTGGAAGTCGAGGCCTTCCAGAATGCGGCGCGCAACCTTGCGGATGACACTGGAGTCATCAACGACGAGACACGTTCTCATGTGAGCCTCTACTTCCTGTCCCCCAAAGGGATCCTTCCAATTACAGATCGGTCGGCGGTCCGACCGTCGTCGTCTCAAGCCGCCATCATCTCAGGCGCGAGCTCGAGGACGCGATCGACGTCGAGGACGACCATGAGCTGGCCGTCGAGGCGGTGGACGCCGCCGGCAAGCTTGGCCATGCGGGGGTCGAGGTTGACGGGGTTCTCCTCCTTGCCGTCCTCGGG
>NZ_JBVUBB010000021.1:0-129665 GCF_055791185.1 Bradyrhizobium ingae | reverse complement strand
CCATGTCTGACAACATCGTGGTCACGGCGCGCGCAGCTGCCTCTCGCTCGGCCATCGCGCGATCGAAGGGCAGCAACGCTCGGCGGATCTCTTCCAAGCGATGCGCGATTTCCCGGCGCAGCTCGGGAGACGGCAGCGATTCGGCGACGGGATGTCCATCGATGTACTCGACGGAGTTCAGGATCACAGACACCGCATCATGAAACCGGCGGTCAGCCGGCCGGATTGGCGGTGAGTTCAAGGTCGAAGTCGGAACGGCTGGCGTTGTCATCGTGAAATTCCTGGGTGTTTGCGAAGAGGTTTTCAAATCCGACGTTGCGGGGCTGGCCGGATGATCGAGCCGGAGCCCCTCTCGTGTTTCTGATCCAATTGCGCCATGTCGCATCCCAGTCGAGCTTGACGCCGCGCTGACCGGGTTGGGCCTTCCAATAGTCATGGAATTTTTCGAACTCGCTTCGCCTCCGCTCAGCGCCCAAGAGCGCGTCGGCTATCGCGATGTCCTGCGGGCTCGGCGTCCAATCGTTCGGTAGTCGGGCGCCGCGCTTGCGCGCGCGTTCCCTCCCTGATTGGTTGATTGGTTGATTGGTTGGTTGGTTAGTTTCTTTATCTTTGCGTCGCTCGTCCGTCGGTTTCGCGGACGGGGGCGCGTCGATCTCAGCAACATCAGTGCGTCGCTGAGATTGATAACTGTCGTAATTGCAGATGGTTATGAGCGTCGCTTCGCGCGTCGCCGATACCAACACCGCCGCGTCGTCGGCGCGTCGTTTCAAGAAACGCCTCACACGCGGTTCGGACCACTGCCATTTCACGGCCAGAAACCTCAGCGCGACAACGCATTGACCGCGCTCTAGGTCAAAGAAGGCGCGTCCAATCCTAGCCCGCCGCGGCTCCCATGCAGCGCTGGAGATCAGCCACAACCATGCTTCACGCTCGGAGAACTTCTCCCGCGCAAAGCCTGGATGGTCCCAGATGCTGCGATCGACGGCGAAATATCCCCGATCGCTCACTCTGAGTCGGCACCTTTCGACGCGAGTGCGGACAAGGCGCCTGGCGCGCCAAGGAGGCCGCCAAGCGCAGGTTGGTCGTTTGTCGCAAACGGTGACGTCACGCTCGTCACATCGTGACGCGTCACGGGCGTCACGCTCGCCGTTTCAACGAGAGAGACGCCCCGCTCCGCGGCGAGCACGTCCAGATCATCTCCGGCCGCCTCGGCCACAGCCAGCGCGCCAGCCAGTAACCCGCGCAGATCCGCTACCCGATGCTCATGTCCGCGAATCCATTTTTCGATCGCGACGAGCTGGCCGATAACCGCGTCGGCGGGACGTAGCGATTGCTTTAGGAACCGAACTATATTATCCGAAGCGTTCGAAGCGCCAACTTCAACGATCTCCGGAGCCCCGCCATTGGCGGGGTTTTCCATTTCCGCCATGACTTACGCCACCTCGCGAACTTCGGAGGTCGAGCGTCGCTTCAGAGAAGCAAGCCACTCATCCAGATCATCGGGGTCATATCGAACCTCGCCCCCTCGCTTGATGAAGACCGGTCCATCGCCGGTGCACCGGAGCTTTTCCAAACGGCTTTTTGTGAAGCCGGTATATTCGGCAGCCCCCGCGGTATCGACGGGTGGTCTGTGCAGTTTAGACATTCAGAGCCTCTCTGTTGGGACATACCGAAAAGCCGAAGCTGACGGCGTGTCGTTGGAAACAATCGGAGGCTCACAGCAATTAACTGCGGAAACGTATTTTGGAATAGATTTGGTGTGGATAAGGAGGATAACTCCGAAACTTAAATGAGTGCACGGCGTGTGGACGAAGCAAGTCAACTTGCGCGAATTGGCACGACGTTTGCTGCGGGCGGATTGAGGATCATGTTGAGCATTCCGGCTAGCGCTTCAAATGCCAGGCGCTTTTCCTCGAGGTACTCGTATCGATCGTAAGTCTCCCGGACGCCGCCGATAACATGCCCCATGCAGCGCTCCGCGTGATCAGCGTCGACCTTGGCGCGGCTCATGAGGCTGCGCCCGGTGCGCCGCAAGTCGTGGAGTTGCCATTGCTTCATAGGTGCCCTGCCCTCCGCCTTCCGGATCTTTGCGACGATTCGATCCAGATCCCTCTTCGCCTTGCTGAAGCCGCTGAAGGGCTTTGCGCCGTCCGGCTGGCCGCCCGCGGTGGTGGTGGAGAAGACGTACCAGGAGTTCTTTTTGCAGCCGGCGGGCTTCTCCCCGATCAGCTCACGCAGCATCGGCGTGACGGGGATGACGTGATCCTGCTTGTTCTTGTATCGCGACGCTGGAATGATCCATAGGTCGCCCTCCAATTCGTCAGTGTGCATCCGCGACGATTCGTTGCGCCTAGTCGTGGCGAGCAACAGGGACTTCACGTAGCGGGGATAGCAGGCCGGCTGCTCGAATTGATCCAGAGCCGCCCAAACGTCCCTGATCTCATCATCAGCGAGCACCCGCTTGCGCGCCCGCTCTTTCGGCTTCGTCTTCGCCATACCGCGGACGATGGGCGACTTGAATTCATCATCCTGGACCATTTGCCAGTTGAACGCCTTGCGGACGTGCGCAAGCACGCGGTCAGCCATCACGGGGCCGCTCTCGGCCTTCACCTCATTGAGCATGGTCGTGATATCGCTGCGTTTGAGCTCGTAAATCGATTTCTGCCCAATGCGCGGCCGAACGTGGTTTTCAAATGCGGCCTTCACCTGGTCGCCGCTGCGTAGCCCCTCAACGTGATCCTTTTCGAAGGCATCCAGCACGGCATTGACAGTGTTGGAGGTTGCAAGCTTCTCCCGTCTCGCCTCATGGCGGGCACCCTGCAGCTCGCCTTGCGGGTCCTTTTTGTCGGCAACTTCCCCGGCCGCTTTTTTGGCGAGCTCACGCGCCTGGTCTGCCGTGATGTTCCCGTGCAGGCCGAGGCCAAGCCACCGCTGCTTGCCGGTGATTTTGTCGCGGTACCGATAGCCGTACGTGACCGCACCGCTATCGAGCCTTCGTGCGACGAAGCCCTTGACCTCCTTGTCGGCGAGCATCTCGCCCTTGGCCATCGCATCAACCTTCGTCTTGGTAATCTTGACTTGCATAGGGCTGCTCCCGTGCACACCAAATCATCATGGGGTCTTTGTGCACACACCATGCACACAGCGGAGCGCCAGCGCAAGGAAATTGCCGGAAAGGCGCGGCAATTCACCGAAAGCCTATTGTCGCAGTGTTTTTCGATCGTTATGCTAAAAACTCAACAACAATGGAGACTTACGACGTGCTCACGGCCATAACTTTTAATCACGGGGTCCTGGGTTCGAGCCCCAGCGCGCTCACCAAATAAAATCAGACACTTAAGACAAAAGGCCCCCAATCGAAAAAGCGATGCATGGGCACTGTATTGGCAACGGAGCTGCCGCGCTTGCAGTCGGTCAGCTCGGCGCGATAGTTGTTCGCCATGACCAGCAAGCTGGCGCGCTCCTCCGGCATGAGGCCGCCGTCCGCCAGATCCAGTCACAGCCGTTCGAACCACTTGCTGATGTCGCCCCATGGCCGCGGATCGGACTCCGGCGGCGAGTCCCGCGTCAAGTCCGCATGGGAGCTTCCGGGCTACTCCAAGACCACGCCTCATTTTGCCGCTCCTTCCCGGTGCAGTGGCTTTGCGCGTGGCGGCGCGTACAGGAAGGGACGGAAAATGGACTGAGTGCCGTAGGTCGACCACGTTGCTCATTGCCGGGCCTCCCGGCTGCGACGCGTCGGGTGCGCAGTCAAAAACTCCAGATCCCTGGCGATTGCGATCTCGATCCGCTCAGAGATGATATCTCAGTATTCGTGCTTTTCCGCCGCGAGCGAAGGCGCCTCCCGAGTCGCGGCGGGTCAAAGGCTCAGAGGTGTTCGTCCACCGCTTGGTGTATCGGGAGACAAACGCTAACGTCGGCCCATCTACATAACCACGACGGGCAGTAGACCAGCCGGCCCTTCGGCTGCCACGAATCGATAATTTGCTAGTCGATTGCCGCGGCGCTTTGATCGCGAGGTGCGTCCTCGCCGTCGGTACACGAAATGGGCGCATAGAAATCGTGTCCAGCAAAATCGGGCCAGTGATGCGTTACATCCCGCCGCTCTGCTTATTTCTATCCGGCTGCTCGTCGTTCTGGGCGACTACACCGGCGCCGCCCCCACCTGCAGTTCAGCCCATCGCCCCTCCCAGCCAGGCAGCCCTGCAAAAATGGAGCGGCGAGTTCGTAAAGCAAGCAAAACTGACGCCGCCCGTCGAAATATCAGCCACGCGAAGAACTGACCATGGACCGGGGGAGTACTTCATTTGTCTGCGCGAGACGGCTCCGCTATCCGGCAAACCACGCGACATTTATTCGCTGTTTTTCGATAATGACGACTACAAGGGTTCCAGGCAGTCCGTCATTTTGGAAAATTGCGAGCAGCAGCAATATTCTCGCGTAAACTGAGCGTGGAGCATCTCTATGCATTCACGTCGCGTTCAGGCTCTCAGCGGCAGTCTGCTTCCCTGTGTGGAGGTAGTCCGATGATTGTTACCGTTCTCGCAACTGCGCTAACCCTGAGCCAGGCGTTGCCGGCCGCTGATATGAAACCTTCAATCCGGCAGGTTCAATACGGCGTCCCCAGACACCCGCCGCCGTGCGGCAACGGCTGGGACGTCAGCGCCCGCGACGGCATGTGTTATCCGAACGGCTACTTGCCTCCGCAAGAACAGGAAGCGCTGCAAGGCTACTATCGCCGCGGTCGAGGCTACGGGTACGGCAGATATCCTGTCCCGTGCGGCAACGGCGCCGACGTCGATGTCCGAGACGGACAATGCTACCCGACCGGAACGGTGCCGCGTCGATTCCAGGAGGGACGTCAAGATTACTACTATGGAGGCCGCGGCTACTACCGAGACTGACCCCGCGTTTTTCGGATTGAACGAATCTATCTGTTCACAGGTTGGGCGTCGGCTGATCGAGGAACGGCATCGAGCCAACATTTTTAAACGTCGCGGGGCACTTCCGGGCGCTTCAGAAACACCGCCGATCGATAATTTGCGACGTACCGGCGTCGGCGCTCTGACGGCGGACACCGTCCGGTCACCGCCCGGTCAGGATCACTTTCAGCGACACGGGACGGGCTTTGCGCGGCGCCCCTGGTCTGTCGCGCGGGGTACCGGCCATGAGGTGCACGGCAACGCCACAGCATCGGCACTCTGGTTGGCAGCAATTGCTCTTCAATCGCATCAATCGCTCTGGCGTAGCGAAGCACAAGGTCCGCTAGACCGTTGTCGTGTCCACCTCAACGATCCAGTTCCCGGTCGACAGCGCCGCGCCTGCGACGATCGTCGACGCCCTGAAAGCAATAGCCGGTGCTTCGCCAAAGCTCCGCGCGAGCTTTGCCAAGGGCCAGTGTGTCCATGGTACCTATATCCCGTCGGATCGTGCGGAGGAGATTACGAAATCCCGGAGTTTCACAACACCATCACGGGTACTGGCGCGCTTCTCGGTCGGGGGCAGCAATCCGAGGATCGCGGATACCGACAAGCTCGTGCTGCGTGGCTTCAGTTTCAAACTCGGAACCGCAGATCATCGGTCCGACATCCTCACGCAGAGCGCTCCCGTGCATTATGCAAGGACGCTCGACCAGATGCTGGCGTTCCTCAACGCGAGCATTCCGGGATCGGACGGCAAGCCGGATATGGAGAAAATCAACGCAATATTTGCTGCCAATCCGGAAACGCTGCATCAGGCCAATTATTTCGCCGCGCATCCGCTGCCGGCGAGCTTTGCTGGAACGACCTACTGGGGCGTGCACGCCTTTCCCGCGACGAATTCGATGGACGAGACTCGCTTCATCAAGTTCAAGGTCGCGCCGGTCGGTGGAGACGTCAAGCTGACGGAGGACAAGGGCAAGGCGAACACCGTCGATTTCCTGCACGCAGATCTCGAACATCGGATCGCCGCAGGCGATGCTCGCTTCAGCGTGATGGCGCTGCTCGATCGTCCCGGGGATCCCACGATGGACGTGACCATCCGTTGGCCAGACGAAGACAGACGAGAGGCGCTGCGGCTGGGAACCATCGTCATCACAGCTATCGAGCCGAACGAAGCGTGCGACGCCACCTTCTTCGATCCGGCAAATCTCGCCGAAGGCATCGGTCATCCGCCTGACGAGATCTTCGCGGCGCGCAGCGCCGCCTATTCCATCTCGTTTGCGAAGCGTCGTTGATCAGGCGAGTCGCCGTCACATTGTCCCGGCTTATGCCCCGCCTTCGGAGACGCCAAGCGCGTCGCGGCGCCATGCCGCCGGACTGATGCCGACCTGGGCCGAAAACACTTTCGTGAAGTGACTTTGATTGGCAAATCCCGCCGATATCGCAATCTCGGACAGGGGCAAGTCACGCACGGCCATCAACTGCTTGGCCGCCTTCACGCGCTGGCGAAGCAGCCACTGGTGCGGCGGCAGGCCCGTCGAGATTCGAAATGCGCGTGAAAAATGGCTGACCGAGAGACCAAACTCCGCCGCGATCTGTTGCAGCGTTAGGGTTCCGCCGAGGTCCGAGTCGAGCTTTTCGCAGGCTCGCTTCACCTGCCATGGGGCAAGCCCGCCACGGGTCGGTCCGGCAATGTGCTGCAGCCCGCCATAGGCCTGGGCCACGTGCGCGATGAACGCGAGCATCATGTGATCGATGAAAAGTTGGTTGGCTTCAGCCGGCCGGCTCAGCCCTTCCAACATCAATGCCCCGATGTGACGCATGACCTTGTCGTCGTGGCCGAAGCCGAACTGACAGGCGAGATCACCAACACGCGGGGTTTGGGATTCCTTGGCGATGGCATCGAGCGCAGAACGCGGAAGATAAAACTGGAGGGAATGAAACGGCTTGTCGATGATAAAGCCCGGATCGCTCCTGAGGTCGTACAGATAGGTCGTGCCGGCTCTGACATCCGTCTTCGTAACGCACTTGCCGTGATCCCAGAGCTCGCAGCCCGGGTAATTGTGTAGCTTCAAGCTGACGAGATAAGCCTCATCGGCCACCGACCCGGAACGGCCTGGCACTGGGTTATTGTCCTGGGTTTCGGTGACCGCGAGGTCGACACCACGCATTGAACGCGTGATCAGCGAGGGCGGCGCATCCTTCAGGCGCAACTGCTGCCTGACCCTTTGTCCAAAGGTGCTCGCCTGTGCCATTTCGATCGGCCCGTCCATAAGTTTTGACCGGGACAGTTCATCGCACTGCAGCCCGCAAGATCGGCGGCATTATCCGGTATCGGAGTGCGGAGGTCCAGGTTCGCGGGCGGCGGGACTCGCGATTGTGATCATCGGCTCCCTCACTTGAGGAAAATCTATTTTTGCCAGTGATTTCAATATCCAGAGCGCGCGATTGCGACTTCGACCGAACCACCTGATCTGACGGGACGCCTGCCGCAGCCAATCACAAACTGTCGCGCGCGAGCGCTTTGAGCAGAATTGGGAAAAGCGGAACCGGTTTGGGAAAGACCCCGTAATTGTCCGGGCCTAGAACGCGCGCCGACAACCGCGCCGCTTAGGCGCATCGACGGCGACGAACGGACCTGCCCGCTGTTTGCCTTACCCTCACCGCGCTTTCGCATGAACACGACCGCCGACAATAAAGACCACCCGCTCGTCCTGATCGTGGACGATGACAAGGAGATACGGTCCGCGCTTCAAGAACTCCTGCTGTCGGTCGGAATCGACGCGTGCTGCTTTGCCTCGACGCAGGAGTTGTTGCACGCCGATGTACCAGAGCGCCCCGGCTGTCTGATCCTCGATGTGCGGATGCCGGGAGCCAGTGGCCTGGACCTCCAACAGCATCTCTCCTCGAAAGGCAGTACGCGGCCGATCATTTTCCTCACAGGTCATGGCGACATTCCCATGTCCGTGCAGGCCATTAAAGCAGGAGCCGTCGACTTCCTTACGAAGCCGGTCAGGGATCAGACGCTCCTCGACGCTGTTGGGACTGCCATCGAGAAAGACATCTCACACAGGAACGCGACCCGGCTCGTCAGGGACCATATCGACCGTTTCGCAAAGTTGACGCCGCGCGAGCGCGAAGTCCTGCGCGAAGTTGCAAAGGGACGTCTGAACAAACAGATCGCGTTCGAGCTGGGTATCAGCGAGATCACGGTAAAGCTGCACCGCGGCAACATGACGAAGAAGATGCAGGCAGCCACCGTTGGTGAACTCATTCGCATCTGGGAACTGTTGCCTGCGAAGATCCGAGAGGAAAGATCACCCTAGACCTAAGGATGGTTACAATCCCCGCCAGCAATGGGCCAGATGAGCAAATGGCCATTTGGGCCGTGCTAGCGAGAGTCATCCGTTTTGTCTAAGGCGCCCATAGTCGCAATCATAGATGACGATGAAGCTGTGCGCGAGGCTCTTTCCGATCTCCTTCTGGTGCAGGACCTATCATGTCGCACTTTCGATCGAGCGGAGGCCTTCATGGCAGAATACGTCCCGGGCAAATTCGGCTGCCTGATTACCGATGTAAGCATGCCGGGCCGTAGCGGCCTCGACCTGCTGCAACAACTGCGGAGCATCGACTCCTCGATACCGGTCATCATCGTCAGCGCCGACACGAGCCGGACGGCTCGATCGTGCGCAATGGCAGACGGCGCCCATGCATATCTGACTAAACCGATAAGCTCGGAAGAACTCCTTCGCCATCTACAGTCCGCCTTGAGCAAGGCGAGCCCTTCCACTCGCGGCGACAGGATGATCTCCAATGGTTAGCCCGCCTTACACAGCTCCGGCTGGCGAAGGTGAACACGCCTTTGCGTCTTCGTCGGGACTACAACTTTCGGACTTTGCCTCCGAAAGCGTGATCGTCAGCGATGCGCGAGGTGTCATTCAGTATTGGAACGCAGCCTCGGAAGCCCTTTATGGATGGCCGGCCATGGCCATGATTGGACAGAGTTACGAAGCGTTCTGCGCGCATGATGCCGACCACGTCCGCACGCTGCTGCGGGAAGGACGATGGGAGGGTGTGGTCCACCGGCGCAGTCTCGGCGCAACCACCATAGCGGTGGCGGTACGGCAGATTGTCAGGCGGGAAGCGACTGGCACCATTCTCGATCTGATCGAATTTGGGCGGAATGCAGGGGAGATATCACAACCGTCGACCATGCGCTTGGATGCCGAGTTGCAGGGCGCCCTCGCCGCTTGCTGGGAGCTCGGCACCTCGCCCGCGCGACGTCTACTCGATGCAATCGCCGAGCTCAGAGGTCGGGGCACAACTGTTCATATCGATCAGCATCCGGAGTGGGTTGAAGAGCTGTTGACGGCAACTCGGATCCTTGGGGTCAACGATCGCGCGGTGCGAATGTTCGGAGCACATGCCGGACGCGAACAGATGGTCGGCCAACGCCTTGGCGCATTCTGGCCGGCAGAAAGCCGTTCAGTACTCGCGACCCTGCTTGAAAGTGTGGCCAGCGATCGGGCGCGCGTCGAGACGCGCAAGATGGTCTTGAGCGGAGCCGTGCGCGATCCCGTCATCAGGGCCTGGCACGCTGCGGAGCCGAAGCCGTTCGGTACGGTATTTGTAACGATCAACGGCGCGCCAAACGATGATCGCAGTTCCTGGGAACTGCAGGCAAGCGAGGAGAGATATCGCAAACTGATTCAATATCTGCCGACCGCTCTCTGGCAAGTCGATTCCCGGCGAGCCGATGAGGTCTTCGATCAATTGAAGGCAAATGGCGTCCGCGATATCCGAGCCTATCTTGACGAAAATCCGGAGCTGGTCGAACACGCGAAGGATGTCGTGCACGTAACGGAAGTGAATCGAGATGCGATATCACTGTTTCGCGCCACCAATGGCGCCGACCTCGTAAAGCCCGTTCGTTACATTTTCGCCGCCGCACCCGGGCTCGCAAACCGCGTCATGGTTGCTCATTTCGAACGTCGACGCAACTTCATGGAACAGACGAAGATTCGCGCCTTCGACGGCACGATCATCGACGTCCTGTTCACTGTTACATATCCGGTGCCGCCCGAACAGCTCGATACGACCTTTATCACGATGCAGGATATCAGCGAACGGTTGAACGCGGAACGGCAGGTTCGAAAGCTGCAAGCCGACTTCACACATGCAGGACGCATCGCCACCCTCGGTGAACTGGCGACGTCAATTGCGCATGAGATCAACCAGCCGCTTACGGCGATCGTGACCAACGGTGAGACGAGCCTGAGATGGCTGGCGCGCGCCGATCAAAACATAGAAAAGGTCACCCAGCTCACGACCAGGATCGTATCGAACGCGCGCCGTGCGGGTGACATCATTCAGCGCATCCGAGGCATGGCGGCGAAGCAGGAGCCGGAGCGGCGTCTCATCGATTTCAACGAGGTGGTCGAAGAAGCTCTCCTCTTCAACCGCCACGACATCGATTCGAAGGCGATCGTCCTGTCGACGACATTTGACTCCGGTCTTCCCTTGGTGATGGGCGATCGGATTCAGCTGCAACAAGTGATGATCAACCTGCTTGTCAACAGCGTGCAGGCGATTGCGCAGTCGGGACAGCCGGCGCGGCGGATCGATATCCAGACTTCGATCGATGATGACGGTTCGATCGTCTTTTCCATCTTTGACAATGGACCCGGAATTGCCGCCTCGGATCTGGAGCACATCTTCGACCGCTTCTTCAGCACGAAGGAGTCGGGAATTGGCATCGGGCTTGCCATTTGCCAATCGATCATCGCGGCGCATGGCGGCCGCATTTCAGGTTCGAACCGCTCGAACGGTGGCGCTCATTTTCGCTTCACGCTGCCGGTAGCAACAGAACCCCACGTCGACCTATCCCAAGGTACAGGTCAACCTGTTTCCTTGAAACAATGAGCCTAGACCCGCCGCACGATACCGCCCTCGCCCGTTTGACATCAACATTGCGAGCATACCTGGGGCCACGGCTCCACGCCTACCGAACGGCCCTCGCAACGAACGCGGCGCATTTCTGACCAGAGGACAGGTCCATGAACAAGCCGATCTTGCACGATTCCCTTAGCGCCCCGGTTGCGGCGGGCATGCACCAAAGCGACGTGCCGGTCTCCGACCGGCGTGCCGCCGACGCAGAGATGGCGCGTGTGCTCCACACTACGCCGTTTCGCATGGCATTGGACGCCTCCGGTGCCGGGATCGCCCACTGGAAGCACGACCCATTGCACGACGTCGTCGAACCCATGAGCCACCACGTCATCATGGCCTACAACGGCGTGACACAGCACATGGAGCGGCGGTCGGGAAGATCGGTTGCGAGCGGCACGTTTCGTCCCGGGGTGGTGATCATCATTCCGGAGGGATCAAGCTCCCGATGGGACATTCCGAAACCGGTTGATGTCGTCCAGCTTTATCTTCCCCATGCAACGCTGAAGCGCGTTGCTGATGAAGCCGGGACCGGCACACCGACCGATCTCCTGGAGCGAACGGCGCATCCCGACCCCATTACATCCCGATTGCTCCTGAGCGCGGCCGGTGTGCTGGAGGGCAATCGGGCACTGGATGCGCTGTTCAGGCATCAGCTGACCAACCTCCTGGCCACGCGTCTGCTGGCCGCGCACACGAGCTCGCCAACGACGCTGCAGCCGGCCACGGGTGGGCTTTCGCCGAAGGTCCTGCTCCGTGCCATCGAACGCCTGCGTTCGGACAGCGATGCGGACGTCTCCCTCGATGCCCTGGCTTCCGATGCCGGCCTGTCGCGCTTCCACTTCTGCCGCGCTTTCAAAGAGAGCACTGGCCTTTCACCTCTCGCCTGGTTGCGGCAGCACCGGCTCGAGCGAGCGATGAACATGCTGCGCAACACCGACGCATCGATCGTGTCGGTGGCGGTGGAGCTTGGCTATGCCTCTCAGACGGCCTTCGCGGCGGCGTTCAGGCGGTTGACCGGCGAAACGCCGAGCGATTGGCGGCGACGCGTGCGTTAGACGAAGTCTCCTTGCAGTTAGGGAATCAGAACGCGAGGACAGCGCCATGAACAAGCCGATCCTGCATGATCCTTTGGAGGCTCTGCTCGCCGCACCCAGCGCCCGCCACAGCGACTCCCCGACCGCCGAGCGGCACCGTGCCGACATCGAGATGGCGCGCGTCCTCAAGACTGCTCCCCTCCAAATGGCTTCGGACCCTGCCAACGGCGCCATCGCGCATTGGAAGCACGGGGCTCTGCATGACGTGGTTCAGCCCATGACCGACCACGTCATCATGGCTTACCCCACAGGCGTTCAGCGTCTGGAGCGGCGCACCGGGAAATCGCTTGCAATCGGAACGGCGCGTTCGGGAGTTGTGACGATCATTCCGGCCGGTTCAAGCGCAAGATGGGATATCCCCGGCTTTGTCGATGTCATCCAGCTCTATCTTCCGCATGCGGCGCTCGAACGCGTTGCGCGCGATGCCAATGCGCCCGCTCCCGGCGAACTTCTGGAACGAACGGGACATCCCGATCCGGTCATAGCCGGCTTGCTGATGAGTGCGGCGGATGTGCTGGAGGGCAATGCGGCCCTGGACCACCTGTTCAGGCAGCAGCTGGCGGATCTCCTGGCCACGCGTATCCTGGCCGAGCACACCGGCCGGCCAACCACCTTCGAGCCCGTGACGGGCGGGCTGTCTCCGCATGCCCTGCGACGCGCGATCGAACGCCTGCGCTCGGACAGCGATACCGACGTGTCACTCGCTGCGCTCGCATCGGACGCCGGCCTCTCGCGCTTCCACTTCTGCCGTGCCTTCAAGGAAAGCACCGGGCTTTCTCCTCATGCCTGGCTGCGCCAGCAGCGGCTCGATCAAGCCATGAACATGCTTCGCGATACCGATACGTCGATCGCGTCGGTGGCTGCACAGCTTGGCTATGCTTCGCAAACCGCGTTCACCGCGGCGTTCAAGAAGCTGACCGGCGAAACGCCGAGCGATTGGCGACGGCGCATGCGGTAGCAGCAATCGCTATGCAGGTACCGCAATCGCGCTGGCGCAGTTGGGGCTTCGGTCCGGTAGATGATCAGGGTCCCCAACGCTCCCAATAGACGGAGACAAACGATGACCTCGAAGACCTTCGTCAGCCTCTTTGCAATCCCGCCTCGACGGAAGCTCGTCGCAACGACGATCGTATATGGGCTTTCGTTGGCCGTTCGCTTCACCTCCGCAACTGGCGAGGAGGTGGAGATTCCACCGCAGTCCCTGCACAGGACGAGCCCGGCGATGTCCATCGTAAGCAACGAAGATGCGCAGCTTCCCTACGCCAACTGGGGCGGCCCGAACGCCACCGAACCGATCTTCTTTCGTCGCCGCTGGGCGGCATCGATGCCGAGCTGCCCCTCCCCCTAAGACCTGACGATTTAGTTTCACGTCTCCGCGTCGTCGTCGACCACAACGAGCCGCTACTTGAGAGCGGCGGCGGCAACGCGCGTATGCCCCCGAAGATCAACCACAGGAGTAGATCACATGCGACTTGTCATCATCGGCGCCGGCTTCGCCGGCATGTACGCTGCACTTTCCGCCGCACGCCTTCGCGACATCCAGGGCGCTTCGCCGGAAGAACTCGAGATCGCGCTGGTTGCACCGGAGCCGACACTGGTGGTTCGCCCGCGGCTCTACGAGTCGAAGCCGGAAACCCTGACGGCGCCTTTGCTGGAAGTGCTCAAATCCATCGACGTTGTCTATGTGCAAGGCAGCGCCGAGACGGTCGACACCGAGTCCCGCATGCTGCAGGTTGCGACCGCCAAGGGAACGCGAAAGATGCTTTCCTATGACCGGCTGGTCGTCGCCACCGGCAGCCGGCTTTTCCGCCCGAACATTCCAGGCCTTGCCGAACACGCTTTCAGCGTTGACCAGCTCGACGAGGCTATAGCTCTCGATCGGCATCTGCACAGCCTGGCGGATCGGCCGGCGAGAAACGGGCGCGACACCGTCGTCGTTGCCGGCGGGGGCTTTACCGGCATCGAAGCGGCGACGGAGATGCCTGCGCGGCTTCGTGCGATCCTCGGCAAGGATGCCAAGCCGCGGGTGATCATCGTCGAGCGCAACGCTGCGATCGCTCCCGACATGGGCGCCGGCCCTCGTCCCGTCATCGAGGATGCGCTGCGCAAGCTCGGCGTAGAAACCCGGGTCGGCGCTGGCGTCACCTCACTCGATGAAGCCGGTGTCACGCTTTCAAATGGCGAACGCATCGAAGCTGAAACCATAGTCTGGGCGGCGGGCATTCGCGCCGCGCCACTGACTCAGCAGATCCCGGGGGAACGCGACAATGTCGGCCGGCTGCTGGTCGATCAGGATCTGCGCGTCAAATCGGTGCCTGGCGTTTTTGCCACGGGCGATGCGGCACGGGCAGCATGCGACGATGTTGGCAATTTCGCGCTGATGTCCTGCCAGCACGCCACCAGGATGGGCGCCTTCGCGGGCAACAATGCCGCCGCGGAGCTCTTGGGCGTCCCGACCAAGCCGTATCACCAGAAAGCCTACGTCACGTGTCTCGACCTCGGCGAGGCCGGTGCGCTCTTCACGCGAGGCTGGGAGCGGAAAGTCGAGATGGTTGGCGACGTTGCCAAGAAGACCAAGCACGAGATCAACACGGTGTGGATCTACCCGCCGCGGGCCGAGCGTGCCGCCGCACTGGCGTCGGCCGATCCGGAGCACGTCACCGAAGTCTGAGGGCCTCACAAGACAAAGCCGCGCTTCCCACCCGGAGGCGCGGCTCCCTCGCCATCGACCAAACTGGAGCCGACCCCGATGAAACACGAGACCGTACGCACCACAGCATTTGCCATGCCGTTGACGAACCCGGCTTTTCCGCCCGGCCCCTACCACTTCGTCAACCGCGAGTACTTCATCATCCAGTACCGGACGGATCTCGAGGCGCTGCGCCGGATCGTGCCGGCACCGCTCGAGCTGACCGAACCTGTGGTGAATTACGAGTTCATCCGCATGCCGGATTCAACGGGCTTTGGCGACTACACCGAAAGTGGCCAGGTCATCCCGGTATCCTATCAGGGGCGGGCCGGCAGTTTCACCCATCAGATGTTCCTGAATGATCATCCGCCCATCGCGGGCGGGCGCGAGCTGTGGGGCTTTCCCAAGAAACTCGCGCAACCCAAGCTCGCCGTCGAGATCGATACGCTGGTCGGCACCCTGAATTATGGCTCGGTTCGCATCGCAACCGGCACCATGGGTTACAAGCACCGCGCCCTCGACGCCGACGCCGAGGCCAGGAAGCTGACCGCACCCAATTTCCTGCTCAAGATCATCCCGCATGTCGACGGCTCCGCACGCATCTGCGAGCTGGTCCGCTACCACCTCGAAGACATCATCGTGAAGGGTGCATGGACGGGGCCGGCAGCGCTGGACCTGTATTCGCACGCCCTCGCCCCCGTCGCCGAATTGCCGGTGCTTCAAGTGCTGTCGGCCAAACATCTCGTGGCTGATTTGACGCTCGGGCTTGGCACCGTCGTCCACGACTACTTGTCGCCGGGCACGACCGCGCAACGCGAATCCAGGTCCGGGATTCTTTTCGAAGCCAACGCGGGCTGATCGGATCAGCCGCAATATCGGGAGTTTGCGAAATGCTCAAAGTGATGCGCGAGCCAATCAATTCCGTGCCGCAGGAATCCACGCCGCTGCCATATGACGTCGTCGCCCTGGTGCTGCAGGGCGGCGGAGCTCTGGGAGCCTATCAGGCCGGAGTCTATGAGGGCCTGCACGAGGCTGGTATCCGGCCGAACTGGTTGGCCGGCATTTCGATCGGCGCGCTTAACGCGGCGATCATTGCCGGATCGCCGGAAGACCAGCGCGTCGAGCGGCTGCGCGAGTTCTGGGAGACCATCTGTGCCTGTCCGGTGGGATGGCCCGCTGGCGAAGGGCTGGCCGACGCCCTGCCCTTCGCGTTCGACATGCGCTCGCTGCACAACGCTCTTGCCGCGATGAGGGCCTTATTCCATGGGCAGCCCGGCTTCTTCAAACCCCGATTCCCAGCGCCGTTCTGGTCGCCCTTTTCGGGCGATGCAGCAACCAGCTTCTACGATACCGCGCCATTGCAGCGGACGCTGGAGAAGCTCGTCGATTTCGATCGGATAAACTCTGGTGAAGTGCGTGTCAGCGTCGGCGCGGTCAACGTTCGTACCGGTAACCTCACCTACTTCGACACGACCGAACGCAAGCTGGGACCGAAGCATTTCATGGCTTCCGGCGCGTTGCCGCCGGGCTTCCCTGCCGTCGAGATCGACGGCGAACATTATTGGGATGGCGGCGTCGTCTGGAACACGCCTCTCTCACGCGTTCTATCCAGCGAGCCGCGCGACACGCTGACATTCCAGGTCGATCTCTGGTCGGCCAGGGGGCGTGTTCCCCACGACATGATGGAGGTGTCGAGCCGGCAGAAGGACATCCAATATTCGAGCCGCACACGCGCCATCACGGACCAGGCGCTGCGCATGCAGAAGATGCGTCAGGCGTTGCAGCGGACGATCCAGGCGTTGCCGGAACGCGCAAAGCAGGATCCGGAAATCCGCGCCATCACCGACATGGCTCGCCATCGCTCCTACAACATCATCCACCTGATCTACCAGTCGAAGATCTACGAGGGGCAGTCAAAGGACTACGAGTTCGGGCTGAGCGCGATGCGCGCGCATTGGCAAAGCGGTCTGGACGATATCCGCCGCACGCTGGCTGACCCACGTCGCCTGGACCCGCCGGCTCCCGAACTCGGCATCGTCACGCATGACGTCCACCGCCCCGATTGAGATCTGACGTCCTACCCGGCTTTGGAGAATACCATGTCGACCCTATCGTACGCTTCCGAACAAAAAACAAAAAACGGCATTCGTCCATCGCGTCAGGCGATCCGGCGCGCGGCGCTGGCATTCGCCGCCGCCCTCGGCGTCGCCGGCGCCGCTGCTTTCAGCCATTACTACGTCACCACCGGACGCTACCTGGAAACGACCGACGACGCCTACGTCAAAGCCGACTCCACGATCGTGGCGCCAAAGGTTTCCGGTTACATCGCCGAGGTGCTGGTCGCAGACAATGAACCGGTGAAGGCCGGCCAGGTACTGGCGCGCATCGACGATCGCGACTTCAAAACCGTGCTGAATCAGGCCAAGGCCGACGTTGCGGCCTCGGAAGCCGCGATCAAGAACCTCGACGCGCAGATCGAATTGCAGCAGCCGCTCATCCAGCAGCAAGCGGCCGAAGTCGACGCGACCGAAGCCAATCTGAAATTCGCGCAGCAGGAGCGTGCTCGCTACGACGAGCTCATGAAGTCAGGCTCGGGGACGATTCAACGCGCCCAGCAGACCGACGCTGCGCTGCGCTCGCAGACTGCACAGCTCCAGCAAAGCAAGGCAGGTTTGCTCGCAGCCAACAAGAAGGTCGAGGTGCTCTCCACCCAGCGCGCGCAAGCGGTCGCGCAACTCGACCGCGCACGCGCGGTCGAACACCAGGCTGCTCTGAACCTCTCCTACACCCAGATCAGGGCGCCCGTCGACGGCACGGTCGGCGCGCGGACACTTCGCGTCGGCCAGTATGTGCAGGCCGGCACGCAGCTGATGGCGGTGGTGCCTCTCGATCAGGTCTATGTCGTCGCCAATTTCAAGGAGACCCAGCTCACCCATGTGCGCAATGGCCAGCCGGTCGAGCTTCGCGTCGACAGCTTCCATTCGACCAGGCTGAAGGGCCACGTCGACAGCCTGTCCCCGGCGAGCGGCCTGGAGTTCGCGCTGCTCCCGCCTGACAATGCGACCGGCAACTTCACCAAGATCGTGCAGCGCGTGCCGGTGAAGATCGTGCTCGACGACCGGAGCCTGAGCGGTCTGTTGCGTCCCGGCATGTCGGCGGAGCCGACTGTCAACACGAAGTCGACCGTCATCGCCGAACGCAAGGACGGAAAGCACCTTGCTTCCCGTGGCGGCGGCCCCCGCAGCTGAACAACCATCAACCTCGGAAGCGAGGAAACTGTCATGACTACGCTGCAAACCACGATCGATGCCGTTCCCGCCGGCGAAGATCGGCTGCCTGCCACGCCAACCGTCTCAGCAAAAACCTGGCTCGCAGTGATCGGGTCCACGTTGGGTGCGTTCATGGCGGTGCTCAACATCCAGATCGTCAATGCCTCGCTTGCCGACATTCAGGGTGGGATCGGCGCGGGCATCGATGATGGCGGCTGGATCTCGACCTCCTACCTGATCGCAGAGATCGTGGTGATTCCGCTCAGCGGCTGGCTTGCCCAGGTGTTTTCGGTCCGCATCTATCTTCTCACCAACGCCTTCCTGTTCCTGGTGTTCTCGGCGGCCTGCGCGCTCGCGCAGAACCTGCCGCAGATGATCGCACTCCGCGCCATACAGGGTTTTACCGGCGGCGTGCTGATCCCCATGGCATTCACGCTCATCATCACCCTCTTGCCGAAGGCGAAGCAGCCGATCGGGCTTGCGATGTTCGCGATTTCCGCGACGTTCGCTCCGGCGATCGGTCCAACCATCGGGGGCTATCTCACCGAGAATTTCGGCTGGGAATACGTCTTCTACGTCAACATCGCGCCCGGTGCGGTCATGATCGCCATGCTGTTCTTCTCGCTGGAAGCGACGCCCATGAAGCTGTCGCAACTCGCGGAAGGCGATTGGGCCGGCATCATCACCATGGCGATCGGGCTGGCCGCTCTTCAGACCGTGCTGGAAGAGGGCAACAAGGACGACTGGTTCGGCTCACCTTTCATCGTCCGGCTGGCCGTGGTCGCTGCGATTGCGTTGGCGCTATTCCTCGCGATCGAGCTGACCACAAGGAAGCCATTGCTCAACCTGCGCATCCTGTTCCGCCGCAACTTCGGCTTCGGCGTGCTCGCCAATTTCCTGCTGGGCGTATCGCTGTATGGCTCCGTCTATATTCTGCCGGTATATCTGTCCCGTATCCAGGGCTACAATTCCGAGCAGATCGGAATGGTGCTGGCATGGACTGGCCTGCCGCAGCTCTTGCTGATCCCGCTGGTCCCCCGCCTGATGAAGCGATTCGATCCGCGCCTCGTCATCGGCATCGGCTTCGTGCTGTTCGGCGGCTCCAATTTCATGAACATCTACATGACCAATGACTATGCGGCCGATCAGCTTTTCTGGCCGAACGTCATCCGCGCGTTTGGTCAAGCCCTCGTCTTCGCGCCGCTCTCGGCGGTGGCAACCGCAGGAATCGAACAGGAGAATGCCGGGTCCGCATCGGCGTTGTTCAACATGATGCGCAATCTCGGCGGCGCGATCGGTATCGCGGCGCTGCAGACGTTGCTGACCAAACGCGAGCAATATCACTCCAACATACTCTCGCAGCAGGTCACGCTGTTTGAGCAGGCGACCCGTAGCCGGCTCGATCAGCTCACGCAGTATTTCATGAGCCATGGCGTGATCGACCGCGTCGATGCCGCTCACCGCGCCTACGTCGCGATCGGCAAGGTCATCCAGAAGCAGGCCTTCATCCTTGGCTTCAGCGACACCTTCTATCTGCTCGGCATCTCGCAGATCGTCGCCCTGACCGCGGCGCTGATGCTCACCAAGCCCGACCGCCTCGATGCCGGCGGCGCCCACTGAAGCCAAGGCGACAACCGCCGCCTGAATCCATTGTCTCAAACAGCGAAAGGAATTTTCCATGTTGAAGGGAAAGGTAGCAATCGTCACCGGATCGACCAGCGGCATCGGACTGGGCATCGCGAAAGAACTGGCCTCGCTCGGTGCCGACCTGGTGTTGAACGGCCTCGGGGATGCCGGGGAGATCGAGAAGATCCGCATCGGCATCGAACGTGAGCACAGCGTGCGCGTCGTCTACGACGGCGCCGATATGTCAAAGGGAGATGCTGTACGCGGGTTGATCGCGGCAACGATCGAGACGTTCGGACGCCTCGACATCCTCGTGAACAACGCGGGCATACAGTTTACCGCTCCGGTGGAGGAGTTTCCCGTCGCCAAATGGGATGCGATCCTCGACATCAACCTGTCCGCAGCGTTCCACGGCATTGCCGCGGCAGCGCCTCAGATGAAGAAGCAACGTTGGGGACGGATCGTCAATATCGCCTCCACGCACGGCCTCGTCGCGTCAACACACAAGGCCGCTTACGTTGCAGCCAAGCACGGACTGGTTGGCCTGACCAAGGTGGTCGGCCTGGAGACGGCCGGCAGCGGTGTCACTTGCAACGCAGTCTGTCCCGGTTGGGTGCGAACGCCCCTGGTCGAAAAGCAGATCAGCGACGTCGCTGCTCAAAAAGGTACAACTCAGAAGGAAGCAGCCAAGGAGCTTTTGGCCGAGAAGCAACCATCTCTGGATTTTGTTTCTCCCTCACAGCTTGGCGGCACCGTGGCTTTCCTCCGTTCGCCCGCGGCAGACCAGATCACTGGCACTGCAATCTCCGTCGATGGCGGCTGGACCGCACAGTAGCCAAGCGACCACCGCGGCGATGCGCGCCGCTCCAACCGAGAACACGGAGGCCATCATGGATACAGAGCAGAAAGTCGCTATCATCACCGGCGCGTCGCAGGGTATCGGCGAAGCCTTGGTCAGGGGATATCGCGATCGCAATTTTCGTGTCGTCGCGAACTCCCGCTCGATCAGACAGCCGTCCGATCCGGATATCCTGGCCGTTGCCGGGGACATCGCCGATCCGAACACTGCGGAACGCATCGTGTCGCAGGCGATCCACCGCTTCGGCCGCGTCGACACCCTCGTCAACAACGCCGGCATCTTCGTCGCAAAGCCATTCACCGAATATACCGACGAAGACTATGCCAACTTGCTAGGGATCAATCTCGACGGTTTCTTCCATGTCACTCGGCGCGCAGCCAAGGAAATGCTGAAGCGCGGAGCCGGGCACATCGTGCAGATCACGAGCAGCCTTGACGAACACGCCGTCAGTAGCGTGCCGTCGGCGCTGGCCGCCCTCACCAAGGGCGGCTTGAATGCGGTAACGAAGTCGCTCGCAATCGAATATGCGAGCAAGGGTATCCGCGTCAACGCTGTGGCGCCTGGCGCTACCAAGACGCCGATGCACGGACCCGAAACATATGAGTTCCTGGCCAAGCTCCATCCGGTCGGTCGGATGGCAGAAGTGCGCGATATTGTCGATGCGGTGCTGTACCTCGAGGGTGCCGCTTTCGTCACCGGCGAGATCCTGCATGTCGACGGCGGACAGAGCGCCGGTCATTAGAAAGGCCGGGATCCGGAGCGCGTGGCGGTTTCCTCACTGCGAGACTGATCTCCAATGGCAGTCGTCCTTCGAACACCTCGAACTAATCTCGAAGCGCCGGCGTGCGAGGCGGTGCTCGGTATCGTCGCACTGGCAGCCGCCCTCCTGTTTGCTCACGGGCAGACCACGGAGCGGACGGTCGTCACCGTCGAACGGCTAGGACGCGCTTTGGGTGTACCGGTGAGGGTGCTGCCGGATTGGGACAAGCTCACGGTCGAGGTCGAAGGCACATGCTCGTCGCAGACCGCTGCGACGAAGCCACTCGCCGTCGACATGAGCAGGGTGATGGCCATCACGATGGTGGTGGAACGCTTGTGCGACGGCACGCTCGGCATCCGGGAAGCGCGGCCGGCGTTATTGTTGGCCGGAAAGTTGCCACCGGTGTCCGCGTTGCGTTTCACGTCATTTGCCGCCCTCGGCGCAGTCTCGCTCGGGGTGATCTTCGGTGCGCTCGATTTCGCGAGCCTTATGCTCATTGCAGGAAGCGCGGCCCTCGGCGCACTCGTCCGCCGTTGGCTGTCAGCAGTCAGCAGTAATCCTTTCATTCAGCCGCTTTGTGCCGCCCTCATCGCCGGTATCGTGGCCGCTGTCTCTGCCAGCAACTTGCATCAACGGACCGCAACCGCTCTGGTCGCATTCTGTCCCTGCATGGTGCTTGTGCCAGGCTCGCATCTTCTAAACGGAGCGATCGATCTCATACGCACGCGGATCGCGCTTGGACTCGCTCGCCTGGCCTATGCCGGTGTCGTTGTGGTTATGATCTGCTTCGGCCTGCTGTTGG
Source organism: Bradyrhizobium ingae (assembly GCF_055791185.1). Lineage (NCBI taxonomy): Bacteria > Pseudomonadati > Pseudomonadota > Alphaproteobacteria > Hyphomicrobiales > Nitrobacteraceae > Bradyrhizobium > Bradyrhizobium ingae. The sequence continues at coordinate 107,695 of NZ_JBVUBB010000021.1, read as the reverse complement.
GCTTCATCGCCCTCGGCGTCGCGCTGCCGGTCGCGGGGCCGTCCGCGCCCGTGCCGTTCCTGGCCGACGTGATTGCAGCAGGGTGCGCCGTCGCCTCCTTCGGCACCCTCTTCTCGATGCCGTGGCGCATGCTGCCATTCCCGATTGCAGCGGGCATGCTCGGGCATGCGGCGCGCTGGGCGCTGGTCTCGCTTGCCGGAGCGAACGTCGCGACGGGATCGCTTGTCGCCTGCACGATGGTCAGCATCATCGTCACGCCGGTGATCGATCGCAGGCATCTGCCATTCGCTGCAGTCGGCTTTTCCGCGGTCGTCTCGATGATGCCCGGCTTCTTTCTATTCGAGGCAGCAAGCGACGTCGTCGAGTTGGTCTCGATGGGCCCGCGCGCGCCGATAGTTCTGCTGACGAACTTGGCCGCAAATGGCGCCACGGCATTTCTGGTCGTCCTGGCGATGACCTTCGGGCTAATCCTGCCACGCATGCTGCTTGAGCACACCCTTCCTCTTCTGCCTGAAGGCCGCGCAAGCATCACGCCCGTCGCTACATCGTTCGAAAATGGCTCGGATTGAAGCTAACGCTTCTCGGACCCAGATGGGCGTTGGAAAAACTATAAGCCGCGTACTCGCGGCGCTGGCAGTCAAGAGACCATATCATGTGGAATGCATGGGTGGAGATCGCCGGCAGACGTCCTATCGGAGTTGCGCCAGTCCCTCTTCGATCGCTCGCAGATCATCATGAACATATTTTAGAGCAGCGCGTGGATTGATGCTGGCTTTGGACTGAAGCTTTTCCAGCAATTGGCGCCGAAGTTCTCTCATATCCTCTAGCTCTCGCCGGTTCTTCCCACGCACATAAGAGGAAACGAGTGTTTCGATGGTGGATGGCATTGGAGCGCCCCAAGAAGCAATTGGCGCCCTGTCCCAGTTGCCGAAGTTTCCCGATACAGTTGGTTCCGGCGATCTCATAGGTGAATCGCGTTGTCCAAAATCCACATTTCGCCCATGGCTTTGCGAAACGTTACAACGACTGGATGCAGCCGTGCTGCGTTTCAGCCAGCCGCTGATAATTCCTCCTCATACATGCATTTGAATCTTTGCCGCATCACCGCGTAACACTCGCAGGCGGCTTTCTCCAGCCGCGTTCGGTCGATCTCCAGCAATCCGCGCCGGTCGGATTTGATGCAGCTCGCAGCTCGAAGTTTGCCCATCGTTAGCGTCACCGTCGTTCGGCGCACTCCGATGAGGTGGGCAAGAGCTTCCTGTGTTAATTGAATTTGCACGTTGGCGACGCGATCCTGCAGCTCTAGCAGCCATCGCGCCATACGGCATTCCACCGGATGCACCGCATTGCAGGCGGCGACGTTCTGGAGTTGCAAGAGCTGTGTGCGAAAGTGAAGGCGCAGAATGCGCCTGATAGCGGCGCTTTGTTCAAAAGCAAGGCGCAGTTGTGCGGCGGGAACCTGGAGCGCGGCTCCCGCGGCATAAGCAGTCGCGGTAACAGGCGAACGTGAAGGACTTAGAACGGCCATAGCGCCGACCGCTCCTTCGGAGCCCATGAGCGTGGACCCCACGATGTGGCCGTCCGACATCTCAACGAGGAATGCGATGACCCCGCGGAGGGGGAAATACACCTGCCTGAACTCTTCGCCAGTTCGTACCAGTACGGTATCGAGTTCGAATGACGTTTTCTGAATGTGCGGGGCAAGCAATTCGAAATCGGCGGCTGGCAAAGCCGCCAAAAGCCCATTCCCAATGCCAGTCTGGGGGGCCATCCCGGATTATTCCCTCAAGGCACAGAAATAACCCAGATTGAACACGCGTTCGGGAGACGTGTTCCTGTTACCTCGCGGCTTAGTCCAAACGGATCTCGTAGCGGCGTTTCAGCCGGTCGCTCGTGGTTTTTGCGGCGTGCTGCACACGGGCGAGATCGCAGCCCTCCTGTGCCACAACATGCAGCGTCCAGTTCATGCCGGGAGGCTGACCTGGCTCAAATTCGACTTCGACGGAGACGATCGTTTCGGTCCCGGGAAAACTGCGGATCTCCTGCAGCGCCATACGCTCAAGATCGTCCTTGGAAACCGGAGCCCGTGACATCTGTGCCTCCTGAGCAGAGCGGCATCAACTCCGCTCTTCTCAATCGGTTCGGAAGCCGCAGCGCGCAAGCTGATCGAGATTGCCAGCGGCATCGAGCCAAGGAACTTTCCAACTGGCGTCTCGTTTGCTCGCATGGCCCACGTGACAACTCGCTCTTGGAAGCCAGAGCAGATCGAGATTTTACGGGAGTTGGTCGTAAAGGGCGTGTCGCTCCCACGCGCCACAGTCTTGCTCAAACGAACGAAAGAATCAGTCCGGACGAAGGCGCGCGACATAGGCGCACCATTCCCGTCCGTGCGCGATCTACGGAGTAAACGACTGGCCCAGGAGGCGAAGGCACGGGCGGCCATTGGAGGTTAATTGCCCTCGTGCTGATCTTTTGTTGATCTAGCTCAACTCGGCTAGCTATCCGGTGCGCCTGCTGCCGATGATCAATAATCCAAGGGGGCCACCCCATAGGGCGTGATCGGCAGTGGATTCTCCACTCGTTGACGTGGGCACTGACCGCGATGGCCCTGCTGACCCTCGCTTCTCTGCCTTGGTAGGGCCATGGGTCAGCCAGCGTGAACCTGCGGGCCGCAATAAAGACGGTACAGACGCTTGCCGCACAGTAGCTCGCCGCGGTTCGGAATCGCCGGGAATCGATCATTCGCGAAGGTGCCCGCGTCGGCGCTTTGATCCCGGCATGCGCGCTGTCTGCCGCGAGAACCGTACATCGTCCGGTCCGGATCAGCCCTGGCGACATAGGTCGGATGGGCGTACGCGGCGTCCGGGTCTATTGTACGCACCACCGGTGCCGCTACAGCGTGTTGATGATCGTTGTTCCGTTGATCATCCGTCAGCCATTGGCGTTTGCCGCCCGACCTGGCAGCGCGAGAAAGTATAGGGGATCTCGATGACCACCACTGCCCGATGCAGTTGCGGTGCCGTGACGCTATCGCTTCCTGGACCATCCACACTGGTCGTTGCCTGCCACTGCATCGATTGTCAGCGGCGAACCGGCGCGCCGTTCGGTGTCGGTGCGTTCTATCCCGCCGACGCCGTCACCGTGTCGGGTACGCCGAAAGAGTTCACGCGCGATGCGGCGAGCGGCGGGAACGTCCGGAGCTATTTTTGCACGGACTGCGGCTCAACGGTTTATTGGAAGGCCAGCAATCTGCCCGCTTTCATTGGCGTTGCCGTCGGCGCGATCGCGGACGCAAGTTATCCGGCTCCAGTCAGATCGGTGTTCGAGCAGTCGAAACATGCCTGGGTTGAAATCGGCGGCGCCGACGTTTCGCACTTCCAGCAAAGCAGCGCGCATAAGAGCTCGCGCTCGTCTGATTGATGATGCGGCCCGCGCCCGAGAAGACTACCTGCTGCAGCGCACCGCTCGCCCCCTGCCAGTTTTCTGCCATGGCCCAATCTGAGCGAACATGCTAGGCTGCCGGCACATCATTCTTCCTAGGTCTGATGTAGCGGGCTCCAGCCTTCGGACTGTCGCTCGCTTGATACTTTAGCCATTTGCGGCCCCGCCTCCGGACCTTTTGTTTCAGAGTCCGAAGGGCAATGTTTTTTAGTGCATTTCCCTCCGTTCTTCCCACAGACTCGGAGGCGGGTTTCTTTCGTGCCCTCACCGATTGCCGGTCAAGCCGTATCCCATCGCGCCGCCTCCGCGCGCGGCCAGAATGCCGGTCAGGCTCCGCTCTCGCCGTCCTTCGCGTCCGCCCGATCGTTCCTGATCCAGGCCATCGTCAATTCCCACGCCACCGACAGCACGATCGGGCCGATGAAAAGGCCGACAATACCATGGGCGAGTGTGCCGCCGATCACGCCGACGAAGATCACGACCGTGGGCGTATTGAGCCCCCGCCCCATCACCAGCGGCTTCAACATGGTGTCGATGAAACCGACGATGACGAGAAACACGGTCAGCAGCAGCGCCGTGGTGACGTCCTTTGCGGTCCAGATCCAGATGATCACGGGCAGGAGGACGAGGAAGGCGCCGATCTGCACAATCGACAGCAGCAGCACGATGAACGCGAGCAGACCGGCGCTCGGTACGCTCGCAAGCTTGAAGCCGACACCGGCGAGCAGCGCCTGAACGATCGCAACGCCGATCACCCCTTGCGACACGGCGCGGATGGTCGCGCCCGCGAGCTCCAGGAAATGCTCGCTCTGCTCGGGCACGATGCGAAACAAAAAGCCGCGGCCGGCGGCGACGAGCCGCGGACCGTGAGGAAACAGGAAGCCGGCGACGAAAACCGAGACGAGAAACTGCAGCGTTCCGACGCTGGCATCGCCGGCGAGCGACAGCAGCGGTCCGGCCAGCGGCTGCAGATACGGCGCCGCCTCGCGCAGCACCGCGCGGATGTTGTTGTAGGCCTGCTCCCAGAGCTCATAGAGCTGCGGGCCGATGATCGGCCAGGACTTGATCTGCTCCGGCGCCGACTGGAGTGCGAGGTCGCCGGTGCCGAGCTGGCGCGCGAGATCCCTGGCCCCATCGACAGCACTCAGCCCCAACCAGGTCGCGGGCCCGATGACGATGCCGAGCGTCATCAAGGTGAGGATCACCGCAGCCGTCTTGGGACGGCCGCCAAGCAGCTTGGCGAGCCAGCTGAAGGCCGGATAGAACGCGACCGCCAGCACGGCACTCCAGGTCAGGATCGGCACGAAGGGCCGGATGATCACGAACGTCCAGATGATCAGGAGCGCGAGCAGGCCGAGCCGGATCAGAAGCTGGACGATGTCCTCTCCCGTCAGGAGCTGGCGGAGGGTTTTCACGGGCGCAGCTTTCCTTAAGTCTATCGACGCGACTTCCCAGTGCGATCGGCCCGCCGCGATTGGCGCAGAGGCAGGCCCTCGCCTTATTGCCAGCCACGGACCGGGCGTCAAGCGAGCCGGCTGCATGGCGTTGCTTCGTATCGGCGCAATTCGGCGACCGGATTTGCCTAACCGCCGTTAACCGGATTTGCGCCGATCGATTTACCCGAGCGCAAGCGCTCGAAACCTACACTACCCCTGTCACCTCGAACATGTTGCTGTGCCATGGCCAATACCGTCTGGACGATCGAAGAATTCTCCTGCCCAAGCTGCAGCATGAACTACACCGCGACGCGGGAAGAGCACGAGGCCAAGCACACCGGCAGCTTCAAGTGCAGCGTCTGCAACGCCGTGGTCCACACCTGGTCCGGCAAGCATCATTTCTTTGGCTGGAAGGCCATCAAGGCGACGCCGCCGGTGTTCGGCCGGCGTTGGGCCGGCGTGCGCTGATAGGAGCGAGCACCGCCATCGCCAATATTCGCGCGATGCGCCCCACTACGACTCACATTGATGGCCCGACGCGCCAGCCCATCCGGCGGCGCAACTAGCAGTACGCCGATACTATCGATGTGGCCGCGCGGCTACAGCCGCTGCGGATCCTGCTGGATACGGTGCAGCCGGTCACGAGAGGAACCTCTCCCACGCATTGGCGTGGCTCCGCTCGCTCGCGCCGGACCGGCGGTCAATTTGAAGGACGAAACTTCCATGAAACTCAAAGCACTTTCCGGCGTCATCGCGCTCGCCATCTGCATGGCCAATTCGGCGATGGCCGCGGATGTGTCGCTGCCCTACAAGGCGGCGCCCGCAGCCCCGAACTTCTCCTGGACCGGATGCTATCTCGGCGGCAATGGCGGCGGCGGTCGCGGTATGAACGAGCAACAGCCCATTTCCGGCTTCAGCTTCAATGCGAACCACGACAGTGGATGGCTGGCCGGCGTGCAGGGTGGCTGCGACTATCAGGCCGGCTCCCTGGTGGTCGGCATCGAAGGGCAGTTCGACTGGGCCGACATGAAGGACACGACGGCAACGATCCCGACCGGCGCTGCTTTCGGTTTCCTGCTGACGACCAAGCTCGATCGCGTGGCCACCGCCACCGCGCGCGTCGGCTACGCATTCGATCGTGTGCTGTTCTACGCCAAAGGCGGCGCCGCCTTCGCTCATTTCAACCACACCATGACCGAGACGGATTTCGCAGCGCTCTCCGCCGACTTCACTGGCTCGAGGAATGTGACGGGATTCGTGGTCGGCGGCGGCGTTGAATATGCGCTGCTGCAGAACGTCTCCCTGAAGGCGGAATATAACTATTTCGACTTCGGCAGGAACGGCTACACGCTGAGCTGCACCAACAATCCGGCTTGCGTTGGGGCCCCGATCTTCCCGGCCGAGCTCCGCCAGAACATGCAAACCTTCATGCTCGGCGTGAATTGGCGCTTCAACACCGGTCCTATCGTCGCCAAATACTGATCAACGGTACTGGTCGGCGCACCGATCAATGCGACGCGCCGGGCCCGCAGCTTCGGGCCCGGCATATCTTCTGGTCTTCCTGTAATGCATGACGGGAACCTTGCGCGGTCGAGCGGCTTGTCAGGCTGCAATGAGCACCATGGCAAACCTACTCGCGCGCAAGCAGGAGCTGCTGGAGCGGCTCAAGGGCGACCCCGGCCCGCATGAGCGCGATCAAATCGAACGCCTCATCGAGCAGGTCGATACCGCGCTCAATCTGCTTGAGGACAGCGGCCAGGACTACAGCGACCGCGACCGCAGCGAGAGCCCCTGAGGGGGTTCGGCTGCATCTGCAGACCTGTTCCCACGGAACGAAATGCCCGCGCGGCCCGTTGAGACGGCGGGCCGATCTCAGAAGCATAGCAAGGGGCCAGTGGATGTCGAATGATCCCGACCGACGCGAGCGCCACAGCGAATTCTCGATGGACGACTTCTTCCTGTTCGTCTTGTCGAGCAGCTTCTGCCTGCTGGTCGTCGCAATCAGCCTCCTGATCCGGATGCCGCCCGGCTTGTGACGGTTAAGCCAATTCGCGGGGCGCCGTTTGCACTCCGTTCACCCCTGAGCGGTTAGATCGGCTGCCGTTTGCCCCTCCGCCGTAGGCCGCCATGCCGGATCTGAACGCTGTCCTCGCCAAGCTCAACGACCGCCTGCTCAGGCTCGAGGGCGAGTTGTTCGTGCTGCGCTCGCTGGCACGCGCGACGCTGACGGCTGGCGACGATCACGCGTTGCGCATGCGCAAGCTGGTCGAAGCGGCCAAGGTCGCGCTCGACGATGAGGCGCTGCGGCCACTGGACAAGCCGACCAGGAAATACGTAGAGGCTGCAAGCGCGATGGTCGATGAGCTCCTGGTCGAGCCGACCAAGGCACGGCCGCTGTTCACGGTGATCGACGGCGGCAAGGCGGACTAAAACGGGACGCGCCGCCCACGTGCGCGTCAGGCCTCGGCCGGATTGGGCGATTTGAGCCGGCTTAGTCCCGCCTCGATGATCGCGATCTCCTCGTCGACCTGACCGATGGGCAGGCTGAAATCGTAGCCGGAGCGGCTCTTCAGATCGATCGCCAGCCGCTGGCGGTGCATCATCAATGTATCGAGGCCACGGCGATTCTTCAGCCTGACATAGGCATCGACGATCTGCTCAATCGCACTCGGCATCCGGTGATTCCAGGAAGGAATAGGCCGCGCCGGATGTGCACACACCGGCGGGCCAACTCTTGTGTCGCGGTACGCAATACAAATCCGCGACAGATTCGTCGATACGCCAAGCCGGTTGAGAACCCGTTACTGCCCTGCTCGTCCGGCATTCTTTTGCGCGACGTCGCGCTCAGGATGATCGGCGCAGTGCGCGACATCGCGATGACGCGGACATGAAAAGGCCGCTGGCAATATCACCAGCGGCCGGCCGGGTTCGAAAACGGATGCGGGATGAAATGTTGCCAGCCCCGGGGAGGCGATCCTAAGAGCAGGCTGGCAGTTCGTTCTGCCCAAAACCGAACACAGGAACCAGGAATCCCCAGATCATTCCACCTCGACGCAGAAGTAGGTCCGCGGCAGCTTGCGATAGGCGGAATACCGATAATAGGGCCGATAGGCGTAGCCGCGCCGGAGCGCCGGCGGCTCCTCGCCGTAATAGGCGCCGTGATAGAAATTATAGACCGGCCCAAGGTTGCAGCGAAATTCGTTCCACGCCGGTCCGATGCGTGGCGCCACGCCAATCTCCGGCGGAATGGCCGGCCACAGTTCGCCCGCGCCCGCAGGCGGCGCGAGAGCGGCGGCAGCGGCGACGGCGGCGATGATGCATGCGTTTCGCATTGGGCAACTCCGAGAAGGCCGACGGCCCTGCTCATGGAAGCACGCGCGCGGCGGCCGACGCAATGGTGGCGATGCCGGCATGCGGCGATCTCGGGCGCGAGCGCGAGGGTCACTTTTCCTGAGCACGCATCAGGAACGAACCGACCAGACCGAACAGGCCGCCGGCCAGCAGCACATATTGCAGTACGGCCAGCGCTCGGCTCGGCGCCTCGGTCGCGCTGGTGATCTCATGGATGAGCACGGCCGACGCAATTGCGCTCATCAGCATCAATCCCGGCCATTTCGACACGGCGATCCCCTTTCGCGTTGCACGCCGGTGGGACGCGACGAACGGACAACCCGTTCGACAGGCCCGCGTCCTGCGCATTGTTGATAACCGGCCCAAGGGACTCATGGGGGGTGACAGGGCCTTATGGCGTGTTATCCGGAGATGACGAAAGCTCCCGAGACGGAACCGAGATCCCATGCGCATCACCTTGATCGGCTCCCGCCATTTCGGCGTGATCACCCTGAACATGCTGCGGGAGCACAGCGTGGACATAGCGCGGGTCGTGGTCGCCGATGGCGAGGACCGCCTCGCCACGACCGCCCGCTCGGCGGGCATCGCGGTGGTGGTCCAGGCCAATCCAAAGCTGGTGGCCGCCTCCGAGATCGCGCCAAACACCGACCTGATCATCACCGCGCACAGCCACGCCCGCGTTTCCAGGGAGGCGCTCGCCGCCTCGAGGCTTGGCGGCATCGGCTACCACCCGTCGCTGCTGCCGCGTCACCGCGGCAAGGCCGCCGTGGAATGGACGATCAAGGAGGGCGACCCGATCGCCGGCGGCACGATCTACCACCTCGCCGATCGCATGGACGCCGGCGCGATCGCCGCCCAGGACTGGTGCTTCGTCAAGAAGGGCGAGACGGCGCGCGATCTGTGGGAGCGGGCGCTGGCCCCGCTCGGCCTGAAGCTGCTTGCGGAAGTCATCGACTACATCAAGGTCCACAAGACGCTGCCGGCAAAGGCGCAAGACGAGCAATTCGCGACCGCCGCGCCGAGCCTGTCATAGGCGTCCGCCGACGATTCATCCTTAACATTGCGAATCCGGCCGATTCCGCGCCCAAAACGGCTTGAGAATGGGCAAATAAACCATTGTTTCCACAGGAACAATTTTCACTTTGGCAGCGCAGCAAATTTCTGTCACATTTCCCGCCAATAAGCGTCAGCATCTCAGACATAGGCAGGAACTGAAATTCATGCGTTTTGACCGCATTGCGTTGATTTGTACCGCCGCGATTGCCACCGGTTCGCTCGCGGCGCCCGCGTTCGCCCAAAACCCCTATGATGGCAACTGGCAGGTCACCATCGTGACCAAGAGCGGCTCCTGCGAGCCGACCGCAAGCTCCATGCTGACGGTTGCCGACGGCCGGATCACGGCGCCCGGCGCTAACGTTTCCGGCACCATCGGCCGCGAGGGTCTTGTGAAAGTTTCGATCAATGGTGCATATGCCAACGGTCAACTCAGCGGCAACGCCGGATCGGGAAAGTGGAATGGAGCATCAGCAGGCATACCGTGCAGCGGGCGCTGGGAAGCATCGCGCCAATAACCCAACCGAAGCTCGGGTCATGAACCGGCGGCTGCTTGTTGCGGCCGCCTTTTTGTTTGTGGCCTCCTTCGCAAATTCGGAGAGCAAGGCGCAGTCCGGCCCGTTCGCTGCCCTCGCCGGCAGCTGGAATGGCAGCGGCACCGTTACCCTCGACGACGGATCGACCGAACGCATCCGTTGCCGCGCCAGATACGCGCCCGCAGGTCCCACCATGGAAATGTCGCTGACCTGCGCCAGCGACGCCTACAAGTTCAACCTCTCCGCCAGTGTCCGCGCGGAAGGCAATGCCATCACCGGAAGCTGGAGCGAGGCCAGCCGCAACATCAGCGGCGTGATTTCGGGCCGCGGCGGCGGCGCAAACTTCGAGGTCGTCGTGCAGACCGCCGGCTTCAACGCCAGCATCGGGCTGCACACGAGCGGCACCAAGCAGACGGTCACGATGCGGGCCGACAGCCAGTTCCGCGGCGCCAATATCGCGCTGTCGCGCTAGCTTGGATCTGTTTGCGACGAACGATCCGGCGATCCCGCCGGATCGTTTTTTTGTGCCTCGGCGCGCAACCTTCGCCTCCCCCTCGCTCCGGAAATGCATCTGGACGTAGCCCCCTTCCCGCGCGGATACGCAACGCTGCATTCCCGGATTTGGCCGTTGCAAACTCTCGCCTGGTCGCCGATACGGGCCTGCCCTTCTCACATCCCTTCTCCTGCCGCACCGATGAGCATCACCCCGTCCAAACCGATGGCTGCGCTGTGGATGGCCGGCTGGCTGTCGCTGACCCTGGTCATGGCGGTCGCCGGACGCGAGGCGGCGCGGCAGATGAACGTCTTCCAGCTCATGGAAGTGCGCTCGCTGATCGGTTTCGTCCTGCTCTATCCGATCATCCATCGCGCCGGCGGCTTTGCGACGCTCAAGACCGTTCGCCTGCCCCAGCACATCGTGCGCAACCTGATCCACTACGTCTCGCAGCTGGGCTGGTTCTTCGCGCTGACGTTGATCCCGATCGGCCAGGTGGTGGCGATCGAGTTCACCATGCCGATCTGGACCGCGATCCTGGCTGCAAGTTTCCTGTCCGAGCGCATGACGCCGTGGAAGATTGCCGCAATCGTGCTTGGCCTCGTCGGCGTGATCATTATCGTCCGGCCAGCCACCGGCGAGATCAATCCGGGACAGTTGATCGCGCTCGGCGCCGCCGTGGGTTTTGGAGTGTCGATGGTCCTGGTGAAGTCGCTGTCGCACACCGAGAGCGCGCTGGCGATCCTGTTCTGGATGATCGTCGTGCAGGGGGTCGCGGGCTTCTTTCCAGCACTCTATGTCTGGGCCTGGCCGCCAACTTGCCTCTGGGGCTGGGTGCTGGTGGTCGCGATCTGCGGCACATTCGCGCATTATTGCCTCGCCAGCGCGATGCGCTACGCCGACGCCACCATCGTCGTGCCGATGGATTTCCTGCGGGTTCCACTGACGGCGACCGCTGGCTGGCTCCTGTATTCAGAACGGCTGGACGCATGGACGGTTTTCGGCGCCGTGCTGATCCTGCTGGGCAATCTTCTGAATCTAAAGCAGGCAGCGCGCGTTCCGGCCCGCGCGCCATGAACCAATTCGGCGTCGCCTGCGACCAAGCAGAGTAGCAAAGCGTGATCTAGGTCACGCTGAAGGGGCGGCCTCTTCGGGCATACTCGGCTATCGGCAAGGGTTGGGCGCTGTGGATGCTGACGCGCGGCGTTTTCGCGGCGGGGTTTTCGTGTAAGTTCGGGCCCATCTCGTTGCCGCTTCGAATTCGATTCTAGTGGGGATTTCAGATGCGCTATCTCACCATCATCGTTTCGCTGATGTGCATGGCGTTGTCGGTCAGCGCCGCGAAGGCCGACCGTCGTGTCGCCTTCGTGGTCGGCAACGGCGCCTACAAGAACGTCGCGCAATTGCCGAATCCGCCGATCGATGCCAAGGCGATGGCGGCGACGCTACGCAACGTCGGCTTCGAAGTGATCGAAGGGGCCAACCTCAGCCGCGATCAGATGACGGAAAAGTTGCTCGACTTCGGCCGCAAGGCGCAGGGCTCCGACATCGCCGTGTTCTATTACGCCGGCCACGGCATTGCCGTCGGCGGCACCAACTACCTCCTGCCGGTCGATGCCGACATCAAGTCGGAGATGGACGTCAAGCTGGGAGCCGCCATCAACATCGACCTGACCCTCGACCAGACCATGGGCGATGCCAAGGTGAAGCTGGTGTTCCTCGACGCCTGCCGCGACAATCCCTTTGCCGCCAAGATCAAGTCGAACTCCGCCACCCGCAGCGTCAATGTGCAGAGCGGCCTTGCCGAGATGAAGTCCGGTGAAGGCACCTTGATCGCGTTCGCGACCGGTCCGGGGCAAACGGCGCTCGACGGCCAGGAAGGCAACAACAGCCCGTTCACGCGCGCGCTGATCGACAACATCACCAAGCCCGGCATCGAGATCCAGCAGGCGATGACGTCGGTGCGCGCCCAGGTCAACGACGAGACTCACAAAGGTCAGCTTCCCTGGGGCCACACTAACCTGATCGGCGCCGTCTATCTCAATCCGTCGCAGCAGGGCCAGCAGGTGGCCAATGCGGCGCCGACCGCAACGGGGGCGGCCCCGGCCGTCGCCGGCGGCAACACGGACGCAGCCAATGTCGAGCTCGAGTACTGGCGTTCGGTGAAGGAATCCAACAAGCCGGAAGAGCTCAACGCCTATCTCTCCGCCTATCCGAACGGCCAGTTCAAGGCCCTGGCGCTGGCACGCATCGCCGCGATCCAGAACGGTCCGTCGACCGCGACCCGGACCCTGAACGCCGGCATTGATCCCGCAACCTTCACCGAGGAAGCGAGCCAACTCACCGAAGACCAGATCGGCCTGGACAAGAACCAGCGCCGCGACGTGCAGCGCCGCCTCACCGGCCTCGGTTTCGACACCAAGCAGACCGGCGTGTTCAGCGACGAGACCCGCAGCGTAATCAAACGATGGCAGGCCGCCCGCGGCTATCCGGCCTCCGGCTACTTCAACAAGCTCCAGCACAAGGCGCTGCTCTCCGAGATCGTCGCCACGGCCGCGCCGACTGCCAGCAGCAGCCCGCAGCCTCCCCGTCGCGCCCCCAGCAACGCTGCCAGCGCGCCAGCGCCGGCCCAGCGCAGCGGCGGCGGCGACGCTGCCGGCGCAGCCTTCATCGGCGGTGTCATGGGCGGCATGTTGCGAAGGTAAGACGCAAAGCCGCAGCATCAGACCAGCGACAACAAAAAGCCCGGCTCGCGCCGGGCTTTTCCTTGTATCCCCTCATGGTGAGGAGGCGCATCTGTGCCGTCTCGAACCAAGCGGGCCGCGCGGTTGCTCCTTGGCCTTCATCCTTCGAGACGCGCGTTCCGCGTTTACTTCCCCGCCGCCTTGCGCAGCGCATCGTTGATCCGGTCTTGCCAACCCGGGCCGCTGGACTGAAAGAACTCCAGCACGTCCTGATCGATCCGCAAGGTGACCTGCTCCTTGATGCCGGGCGCCACGTTCTTCTTCGGCGGAGCCTCGGCGACCTTGGCGGTCACCTTCTTGAACGCGGCTTCGGCCTCCGTCCTGGCATCGCCCAGGGTCCGCGGCCGCCTCGGTTGATCCGCCATGTGCTAGATTCCCTCAAACAGAGCGGTTGAAAGATAGCGCTCGGAGAACGACGGCACCACCGCCAGGATGGTTTTTCCCGCAGCTTCCGGCCGCTTGCCGATCTGGAGCGCAGCCGCGATCGCCGCGCCCGACGAGATGCCGCCGGGGATACCCTCATGCCGCGCCAGTGCGCGCGAGGTTTCGATCGCGGTCGTCGAGTTGACCTTCACGATCTCGTCGATCACCGAGCGATCGAGAATATCGGGAATGAAGCCTGCGCCGATGCCCTGGATCTTGTGCGGGGTGTGCTGACCGCCTGACAGCACCGGGCTTTCCTCCGGCTCGACCGCCACGACCCGCAAGGACGGCTTGCGGGGCTTGAGGACCTGGCCGACACCCGTGATGGTGCCGCCGGTGCCGACACCTGCGACGAAGAAATCGATGTTGCCACCGGTGTCGTTCCAGATCTCCTCGGCGGTCGTGCGGCGGTGCACCTCGGGATTGGCGAGGTTCTTGAACTGCTGCGGCATCACCGAGTTCGGCGTCGTCTTGAGCAGTTCTTCGGCGGTTGCGATCGCGCCCTTCATGCCCTGGGCCGCCGGCGTCAGCACGATTTCGGCGCCGAGGAAGGCCAGCATCTTGCGCCGCTCGATCGACATCGATTCCGGCATCACCAGTTTCAGACGATAGCCGCGCGAGGCGGCGACAAAGGCGAGCGCGATGCCGGTATTGCCGGAGGTCGGCTCGATCAGCACCGTATCGGGCTTGATGATACCTGCCTTCTCCATGGCAATGATCATGGCAGCGCCGATGCGGTCCTTCACGCTCGCGGCCGGATTGAAATATTCAAGTTTTGCGAGAATGGTCGCATTCACGCCGTGCAGGCCCGGCATCCGGCGCAGCCGCACGATCGGCGTGTCGCCGAAAGCGTCCACGATCGAGTCATAAACCCGGCCGCGGCCGGCTGAGTGCACTGCACCCGTGGTGGACGAAGCGTCCATGATAAGCTCCCTATGGCAACAATACTCGCCTTGTCAGCGATCTTGTTCAGTTAGAGGCAGCGTGTGACGACACGCAAGCAACAATGAGATGCATTTGCCATTCGCTGCATCGCAAAATCGCTCGAAGATTAAATATCAGAAAACCAACGTATTTGTGTTGCGACCTCGTCAACGAACTCTGCTTATGTTAGACTTACGTCCAACAGCAGGGAGGTCTCACGATGTCAGCAGTAGCTGAAGTCTTGTCGACCGTCGCGCGTAACCGCGATCCACGTTGCAGCGAGTTGCCCACCTGTCCCGTCTGCGCCGACTCCATGGTCGCCGCCGAAGCCTCTGCTTATGTCTCGGACCACGTCATCAGCTATCTCTGGACTTGCGACACCTGCGGCTATGGCTTCGTGACCAAGCATTCGGTCAAGCGGTACACTTGCAATTGAACTCTTTTGTTTGCGCATGATTCATCTGGAAAACCGCTCTACCCTTTGCGCTAACGCGGCCCTCCGGGTCCGGATCATGCTCTAGCGTGGGGCGATATCGCCCCTCGCCCAATCTTCCCGCGTACGCCGATAGAACTCTTCGAACGTCCCGAGTGCGATCGCGTCCCTGATGCCCTGCATCAGGGACTGATAGTAGGCGATATTGATATCCGACAGCAGCATGGCGCCGAGCGTCTCGCCGGACTTGACGAGATGGTGAAGATAGGCGCGCGCGTAGTTGCGCGCCGACGGCCATGCGCTTTCCTCATCGAGCGGCCGCGGATCGTCGGCGTGGCGCGCGTTGCGCAGGTTCACCTGGCCGAAGCGCGTGAAGGCGACGCCGTGACGGCCATTGCGCGTCGGCATCACGCAATCGAACATGTCGATGCCGCGCTTGACGGCTTCGAGAAGATCATCCGGCGTGCCGACGCCCATCAGATAGCGCGGCCGTTCGGACGGCAGCGCCGGTGCCGTCTCGTCGATCATCGCCAGCATCACATCCTGCGGCTCGCCGACCGCGAGCCCGCCGATCGCGTAGCCGTGAAAGCCGATCTCGACCAGCCCCTCCGCGCTCGCATGCCGCAGTGACGGGATGTCGCCGCCCTGCACGATGCCGAACAGCATGTAGCCTTCGGGCGCGCTCTCGAAGGCGCGCTTGCTCCGCTCCGCCCAGCGCAACGACAACCGCATCGCGCGCTCGATGTCGTCGCGCTCGGCCGGCAGCCGCACGCACTCGTCCATCTGCATGGCGATATCGGAGCCGAGATGGCGCTGCACCTCGATCGAGCGCTCGGGCGACAATTCGACCTTGGCGCCGTCGATATGGGAGCGGAAGGTGACCGCCTTCTCGCTGACCTTGCGCAGATCCGACAGCGACATCACCTGGAAGCCGCCGGAATCCGTCAACATCGGGCCGTTCCAGCCGGTGAATTTCTGCAAGCCGCCGAGCGCCGCAATGCGCTCCGCGCCCGGCCGCAGCATCAGATGGTAGGTGTTACCGAGCACGATGTCGGCGCCGGCCTCCCGCACCTCGCGCCAATGCATGCCCTTCATGGCGCCCGCGGTGCCGACCGGCATGAAGGCGGGCGTCCGCACCACGCCATGGGGCGTGGTCAGGCGGCCGGTGCGCGCAGCGCCATCGGTTGCGAGCAGTTCGAAATGATTGGGAAGACCATGATCGGGAAGATTCATGGCGCTGCTTATTGCGTGCCCGCGGGTGCGGATCAACCACCCCTGCACGCCTGAACCTGCCCATGTCGCCGGCCCGACACAATTGAGCCGCCCGGGCGCCTGAGCCTGCCACTTGTTAAATAAAACGATACCGTATAGTTTTATCTCTGGGGGCAGGATGAGAGTGCCGCGGCCGACGATGCCGGCGGCGCGTGCGTATGTGGTGACTGACGGCGAATGCCTTCCCCTTCATTCCTGACCGGATCGATCCTGCTCAACGGCGGGTTCGGCAGAACGTGCCTGTCCCTGCTCCGCTCGGCCGCCCTGCTCTGCGGCCTGGTGATGGCCGGGTGCACGACCCTGCCGCGGACTCCCTACACGGCGGCCGATGCGAGCAGCTCGCGCGTGCTCGATATCGACGGCCTGCGCCGTTACACCGACGAGCCCGTCGGCAAATTCCGCTCGGGCAAGGACGACGGCGCAGCGACCACGACCTACCTGGCGCTATCCGGCGGCGGCGCTGACGGCGCCTACGGCGTCGGCGTGCTGAACGGCTGGAGCGCAGCCGGCACGCGCCCCGCCTTTTCGGTCGTCTCGGGCGTCAGCACCGGTGGGCTCATTGCACCATTCGCGTTCCTCGGACCGCAATATGACGACACGCTCAGGGAGCTCTACACCAGCGGCATCGCGGAGAGCCTGCTGAGCAATCCCAGCATCATGCGCGTGCTGTTCGGATCAGGCCTGTTTGGCAATACGCGGCTGCGCGAGCTGGTCGCCCGCTATGTTGGGCCGGAGATTTTGGCGCAGGTCGCGCGCGAGCATGCCAGGGGACGCAAGCTGCTCGTGGTAACCACCGACCTCGATACCCAGCGCACAGCCGTCTGGGACATGGGCAAGATCGCCGCGCTCGGCACGCCCGAGGCGCTCAAACTGTTTCGCGACGTGATGGCTGCCTCCGCCAGCATTCCGCTGGTGTTTCCGCCGATCCTGATCGAGGCCGAAGGCCAGGGCCGGCGCTTTCAGGAGATGCATGTCGACGGCGGCGTGACGGCGCCGGTCCTGACGCTGCCGGAAGACCTGCTCTTCCACGGGCGTCTGCCCGGCAACAGCCGGGTCAACATCTACATCCTCGTCAACAAGAAGATCGAGCGCACCTTCGAGCTCGTGCCCAACGGCACGATCGAAGTCGCCTCGCGGAGCCTGTCGTCGATCACGCAGTCGCAGACGCGTTCGGTCATCTTCTCGACCTACGATTTCGCGCGCCGCAATCACCTCGGCTTTCACCTGTCCTATATCGAGCGCGATTATCCGCCGCCGCCTTCGCAAGGGTTCGACACGGCCTATATGCGTGCGCTCTATCAGTATGGGTACGAGAAGGCGGCTGTCGGCCGCGCCTGGAGCTCGACCCTTCCCTGAGGGCGCGGGAGCCCGGCGGGTCAAGGTGCGAGACGGTTGATGATACGGCCGATTCGGCCAGATTCGCGATGACGCCCCTCTTGCTGCGCGTTATAGAGCGATGACGGCGATCACGACCGCGCAGGAATCATTGGACATGGGATTGACTGCGACCAAGACGAGAGCGGCGAAACGGGAGATCCCGAAATCGCGTGGCGGCCGGCCGACCAAAAGCGCCGCCATCGAGCGCGACCAGCGGCTGATCGAGGTCGCAACACGCCTGTTCCTCGATCGCGGTTACGACGCGACCTCGCTCGATGCCGTGGCGGAAGCGGCCAGGGTCAGCAAGCCCACCGTCTATGCGCGCTATGGCGACAAGCGCGGGCTGTTTGCCGAGGTGCTAAGGCGCGAGATCGCGCGCTGGCTGGCCCCGCTCGCGGAGGCAGCGGAGATGCAGCTCGCGCGCCCCTCGGACGTTTCGGTCGAGCAGCGCCTGATCGAGGTCGGCCATGAGATGCTGATGTTCACCTGCGGTCCCGACGCCGTCGCCTTTAGCCGCATGATGACGTCCCAAGCCATCAACTTTCCCGACATCGCCAAGCTCGGCAAGGAGGAAGGCTGGATGAAGGCCGTCTCCACGACGGCGCGGTTCTTCGATCATCTGGTCGCACAGGGCGCGATGGACCTGGAGGATACCGGCATTGCAGCCGAAGTCTTTCTGGACGTCGTCGTCGGCCATACCCACCGGATGGCGACGTTCGGCACACCGCTGGAGATGAAGACGGCCGAAAAGCGCATGCGCTCGGCGATCCGGCTGTTCCTGGCGGGCGCGCTCGGACCGCCGGGCCGCGTTCAGTCCCCAAAAGGGCCGGTCCGGCGCCGCTCGTCCCGCTGACAGATTCGTGACCGCTCAGCTGCGCCCGGCGATGAATTGCGCCTTGCCCATAATAAAACGATACGGTATGGTTTCATTTATAAGCAAGGTACGGGCTGATGCCTTCCTAGCCCCTGGCAGGGTCCGCACCGTTCTTAAGACTTTGATCGCTGCAACGTCCTACGCTGTTGCAACGCTCCGCGGCCGGCCAGTTGCCCCCGGTCGGCCGCGCCCTTTCCTGCACCTCCGCACGGGGTGAAGACGATGACGGCATAGATGCGCGCTTCGAAACGCTGGAAACCCCTGCTCGCGACCGTCCTGTTGGCGGTCCTGCTCCCTGCCCCGGTGGTCTATGCGACCGCGGCATCGGTCGACACGCCGGCCTCACTCCGAAGCGAGACCGATGACAGCGCCGTTCTGGACCAGCGGGCGGTTGACCGCGAGCTCGCGCTGTTCCGCGGCTCCGCGATTTCGCTGCGGCAGGCGATGGCAATCGCCGAGGCGCAGCATGCCGGCTCGACGACCGCCGACGTCAGTTTCGACGGCGCCGCTGCCTCGCCGGTCTACCGCGTGAAGACCCTGCATAACGACCGTGTCTGGCAGCACGCGATTGACGCCACAACCGGCAAGATCGTCGGCGGCGCCGCGGCCTCACCGCTCGACGAGTTCGGCGCCGATGACCGCAGCAACCTCGCCACCCTCAAGACAATCCAGCACCGGCTGGCCGACGCCGTGCGCGTGGCCGAGCATGCGGCCTCGGGCAAGGCGATCAGCGGCGGCATGGTCCGCGAGGGCGGCCGGCTCAACTTTGCGATCGTCGTCATGAGCGGCAACGACCTCAAGGAGGTCATCCTCGAACCGCCTGGCGCCGCAGGACGGCGGTGATAGCAGCCGACAGCTCCGTTGCAGCCCGGATCTGCCTGAAAAGCCGTTGACGGCGGCAAAACTCTCCCGCATAAGTCGCCGCCATGATGACCGCGACGAAACGCACGATGAAAACCACCACGGCCTTCGGGGCCCGGGGAGGCGTGCGCGCGTAATCGTCGACTTTACGCATCAGCTTAACCGAAGCCCCGCCCTCGTGGTCCGGGGCTTTTTTATTGTCTGCACGCATGATCCGGAAAAGTGGACTCCGGTCTTCCGACAAGATCATGCGCAAATCGAATGGAGGAGAATGTGAGTAACGATCCCGTCGTCGCGATTGTCGGCGTCACCGGTGCGGTGGGCGCCGAATTCATCGCCACCATGGACAAGCGTGGTTTCCGCGTCGGCAAGCTGAAGGCGCTGGCCAGCGCCCGCTCCGCCGGCAAGACGGTGTCGTTCCGCGGCCAGCCCGTCGTGATCGAGGAGCTCAATGAGCGCTCCTTCGACGGCGTCGACATCGCGCTGTTCTCCGCAGGCGGCAGCATCTCGAAGAAGTACGCGCCGATTGCGGTCAAGTCCGGCGCGATCGTGGTCGACAACTCCTCCGCCTTCCGCATGGACCCGAACGTGCCGCTGGTGATCCCCGAGATCAACGCAAACCGCATCAGGGATCACAAGGGCATCATCGCCAACCCGAACTGTGCCGCGATCACCGCGCTGGTGCCGCTGTGGCCGATCCACCAGAAGAACCGCATCAAGCGCGTGATCATTTCGACCTATCAGGCGGCCAGCGGCGCCGGTGCCGCCGCGATGGAAGAGCTCGTCGAATCCACCCGCGCCAATCTCAACGGGCAGGTCTACACGCCCAATGTGATGCCGCACCCCTACGCCTTCAATCTCTTCAACCACAACACCGCCATTGATCCGGAGACCGGCTACAACGACGAGGAGACCAAGGTCATCAAGGAGACCCGCAAGATCTTCGAGGATGAGAAGATCGCCGTCGGCGTCACCTGCGTGCGCGTGCCGGTGCTGCGCGCCCATTGCGAGGCCATCACTTTCGAATGCGAGAAGCCGATCACCGAGGACCAGGTCCGCGCGATCATGACCCAGGCCCCCGGCGTGAAGGTCGTCGACGACCGTGCCAAGAACTACTTCCCGATGCCGCTCGACGCCTCGGGCCAGGATGACGTCCTCGTCGGCCGCATCCGCAAGGATCTCAGCGATCCCTCGGGACATTCGATCTCGATGTTCGTGGCGGCGGATCAGCTTCTGAAGGGCGCGGCGCTCAACGCCGTGCAAATCGCGGAGCTGTTGCCGCAGCGCGTGATGGCGTAATTTGTCGATTACTCTCGTGCCCCGGACGCAGCGCATCACAAAGTGATGCGCTGCTGAGCCGAGGCCTAGCTGGGTCCCGGCTCAGCGGTGCATCGCTGCGCGCTGCACCGCATCCGGGACACGAGGACTTCACTGCTGTGTCCGAAACAGCAAGCACCCATCGCCATACGAATAGAACCGATACCCCTGCCCGATCGCATGCGCGTAGGCGGCCTTCATCGTCTCGAGCCCCGAAAACGCCGACACCAGCATGAACAGGGTCGAGCGGGGCAAATGGAAATTGGTCAGCAAGATATCGACCGCGCGGAAGCGATAGCCGGGGGTGATGAAGATCGCCGTGTCGGCCGCGAACGGCTGGATCGTGCCATCCTCGTCCGCCGCACTCTCCAGTAACCGCAACGATGTGGTGCCGACCGCGACGATGCGGCCGCCGTTCTTCCGCGCCGTGTTCAGCACGTCTGCCGTCTCCGCCGAGATCGTCCCCCATTCGGCGTGCATCTTGTGGCCTTGGGTGTCGTCCACCTTCACCGGCAGAAACGTTCCGGCGCCGACATGCAGCGTCACTCGGTTAAGGCCGACGCCGCGTGCGCGCAACGCCTGCTCCAGCGCCGGCGTGAAGTGCAGGCCGGCCGTCGGCGCCGCGACAGCACCTTCATTGACCGCGAACATGGTCTGGTAGTCGGCCAGATCCTGGTCGTCCGGCGTGCGCTTCGAGGCGATGTAGGGTGGCAGCGGCGGGCTGCCGAGATCGGCGATGGCCTGGTCCAGCGTCGGCCCGTGGAACGAGAACGACAGCGTCACCTCGCCTTCACCACCCTTGGCCTCGACCTCGGCATCGAGATGGCCGAGCAGGCAGACCTTGCCTTCATTGCCGAAGCGGATGCGGTCACCGGCCATGAGCTTTTTCGCCGGCTTCACAAGCGCCTGCCAGCGTGAACCGTCGAGCCGCTTGATCAGGGTCGCCTCGATCTTCGGCTCGGTCTCGCGGCCGATGCGCCGTCCCCTAAGCTGCGCCGCGATCACCTTGGTGTCGTTGACGACGAGCTGATCGCCCGGCTTCAGCCATTGCGGCAGATCGGAGATGATTTGATCGCGCAGCGCAGCGCGCTCCACGACCAGCATCTTCGCGGAGTCGCGCGGCTGCGCCGGACGCAGTGCGATGCGCTCGGCGGGCAGGTCGAAGTCGAAGAGATCAGTGCGCATAATCAGGACTTGTCATCGCCCGCCTTGTGCGCAGTTGCGCACTGGGGCGGGCGATCCAGTACGATCATAGTCGTAACCAAGGCGATTACCGGATGCCCCGCCGGAGCCTGTCATCGGGCTCGCCGGAGGCGAGACCCGGTGGCGGGGCATGACACCGGCAAAGGCCACTTACTCCTTGTCCGCCGCCATGCGCGCCTTGACGATCTTGTCGGGATTCATCACGGGCTCGCCGCGCTTGATCTTGTCGACGTTCTCCATGCCCGCGGTGACCTTGCCCCACACGGTGTACTGGTTATCGAGGAAGCGGGCGTCGTCGAAGCAGATGAAGAACTGGCTGTCGCCGGAATCGGGGTTGGCGGCGCGGGCCATCGAGGCGGTGCCGCGCACATGCGGCTCCTTGTTGAACTCGGCCTTCAGCTTCTTGCCGGAGCCGCCGGTGCCGGTGCCGTGCGGGCAGCCGGTCTGCGCCATGAAGCCGTCGATCACGCGATGGAACACGATACCGTCGTAGAAGCCTTCCCGGACCAGCTCCTTGATGCGCGCGACGTGGCCAGGCGCGAGATCAGGCCGCATCTCGATGGTAACGGGGCCCTGCGTGGTTTCGAGGATCAGGGTGTTTTCGGTGACGCTCATGTTCTTCTCTCTTGGGTTGGGGGTGAAGTCTTCCGGCCGTGGAACTGGACCGCGAATGGACGCCCCGCAGCGGCGCCGGCCATCGTTTCGGTAAATGGCATCGGCGTGCAGCGTTGCAATGCCTCCATCACGGCGATCCGGTACTGCAACCGGTCATTGTCGGAGGCCTCCGCGGACTCGTACGTAATCCGCGGATGGCCCAAAATCTCTCCGGCGCGGTTAAAGCTCACGACGACGGTGATGTCGATGGGGCGAGCCTTCGAGGGCGGCGGCGGTTTCCAGCAACGGCCCAACCGCACGAAGACATCGCGGATGGTGTTGACCTGCTCGTCCTGTGCCGCCGCGCTCGTGAGGCCGAGCAGAAGCACCGCGGCAGCTATGAGGAGCTTTTCGCCGCGGCACGTCATCGCCTCTCCTATTTGATGTCGGAAGCGACCTGCACCTTCACCATCTTGTCGGGATCGGTGACGGTGCCGCTGCCGGAGCCGGGCGGAGCCTTCTTCAGCT
This sequence comes from Bradyrhizobium ingae, assembly GCF_055791185.1. NCBI lineage: Bacteria > Pseudomonadati > Pseudomonadota > Alphaproteobacteria > Hyphomicrobiales > Nitrobacteraceae > Bradyrhizobium > Bradyrhizobium ingae. Next base: position 84,835 of record NZ_JBVUBB010000021.1, on the reverse strand, counting down.
TGTCGACGACGTCCATGCCCTGCACGACCTCGCCGATCACGGTGTACTGGCCGTCGAGGCTGCCGCCGTCCGCGAACATGATGAAGAACTGCGAATTGGCGCTGTCGACGCTGTCGCCGCGGCGGGCCATGCCGACGATGCCGCGCGCGAAATGCACCTTGGAGAATTCCTGCTTCAGGTTCGGATATTTCGAGCCGCCGGTGCCGTTGCCGTTCTGGCCGTCGCCGGTCTGCGCCATGAAGCCATCCATCACGCGGTGGAACGGCACGTTGTTATAGAAGCCCTCGCGCGCGAGCTGCTTGAGCCGCTCGGCGTGCTGAGGCGCCAGATCCGTGCGCAACTTGATGACGATACGGCCCTTTGTCGTGTCGATGACGAGCGCGTTGGCCTTGTCGAGGCCCGCCGGCAGGGTCTGAGCGACCGCGGGGCCAACGCCGATCAGCGCGACAAAGATCGTGGCAAGGATTGCGAGACGACGGATCATGAAAACTCCGGATCAGGTGAGATGAAACGCGCGCCGTTAGCCGGCGAATTTTGCCTTGAGCAGGCCTGCAACGAGCGGCGGCACGAACGCCGAGACATCCCCGCCCATGCCGGCGATCTGGCGCACCAGTGTGGCGGTGATCGGGCGGACCATGGGTGAGGCCGGCACGAAAACGGTGTGCACCTCCGGCGCCATGGCCTCGTTCATGCCGGCGAGCCGCATCTCGTAGTCGAGGTCGGTGCCGTCGCGAAGGCCCCGGATCATGATGGTCGCGCCGTGCTTGCGCGCCGCGGTCACGGTCAGGTCGTCGAAGGTCGTGGCCTCGAAAGCGCAGCCAGCCTGGGCTGCGATCGGTCCGCAGACGTCATCGAGCATCTTCAGCCGCTCCTCGGTCGAGAACAGCGGCTTCTTGCCCGGGTGCACGCCAAGCCCGACGACCAGCCGGTCGCACAGGGGAACGGCATGCCGGACCACGTCCAGATGGCCGTTGGTGATGGGATCGAAGGAACCCGGATAAAAGGCGATACGCGGCATGGCCTCCTCCTACCGCGCCCCGCTCTGCCCGGCAAGCTGGGCAGGTTCCCGGCCGTTTTCGACAGACAATCTGTCGGATTCGGCGCGACTGTTTCGTCCTGAGGGCAGCGACGAAACAAAACGGATGGCGAACGAAACCATTTTCCGCATCCGCGAAGATGTCCGGAAACTGGCCATGGTTAGTAATCCACCCAACGAAATGACGGGCCGCACCAAGGCGCAGCGGCCACATCACAGGGGACCGTCTATGATCAAGGCTCTTTCGGCGATCACTATCGCTGCGTGTGTTGCTGCAGCCCTCACCGTCCTGCCCGGCTTTGCTCCGACCGTCGAAGCCAGCGTGCCGCAGCCGCTCGCCAAGGGTGACCGCCTGGACATCCGCGTCGTCGGCAAGGATTGCTCGCAGCAGGCCTGGCCGAACTTCGAAGCCTCCTGCCTGCGTCGCGCCGGCAGCAAGGCGAACGTCCGCGAGGCCCGCCTGGTGACCGCCGACCGGACGCCGTAGGCCGCGCTGCCTAATTCGGCATCATCGGGCGTCATATAAACCCCATGGAAATTTGCGACGTCTCGTCGCAGACTGGGATGACGACCGCGCCCCCGGATAGCCCGGCGGGCGCGTCGCCATCAGGGGGTTGCCATTGTCCAGTACGCCTGCTGTCGCCACCGGTCACGATCCCAATCCCCTGCCGCTTGCGATGACCATGGGCGCCCTCGGGGTCGTCTATGGCGATATCGGGACCAGCCCTCTTTATGCCTTGAAGGAAGCCGCCAAGGCGGCCGCCCACGGCGGGGCGGTGACCCAGGATGCCGTGCTCGGCGTTGCGTCCCTCATCCTGTGGGCGCTGCTCCTCATCATTTCGCTGAAATACGCGCTGCTGATCCTGCGCGCAGATAACCGCGGCGAAGGCGGCATCGTGGCGCTGCTGGCACTGCTGCACGCTCGTCACGCCCAGTCGGGCACCTGGCGCGCGCATCTCCTGGTGGTCGGCCTCGTCGGAGCCGCCCTGCTCTATGGCGACGGCGCGATCACACCAGCGATCTCGGTCCTGAGCGCCATCGAAGGCCTGAAGGTTGATGCGCCCTCGCTCGCACCGGTCGTGGTACCGATCACGATCGCCATCCTGATCGGCCTCTTCATGATGCAGAAGCAAGGCACCGGCTTCATTGGCCGGATCTTTGGTCCCGTCATGCTGGCCTGGTTCGGTGTGCTCGCCGCGCTCGGCATCCACGGCATCGTCAAGGCACCGGCAGTGCTTGCCGCGCTGAGCCCGCTCTATGCCTTCGAATTCCTGATCCACCAGGATTTCCACATCTCCTTCGCGATCCTCGGCGCGGCCTTCCTGGCGGTGACCGGCGGCGAGGCGATGTATGCCGACATGGGGCATTTCGGGCGCTTGCCGATCCGGCTGGCCTGGTTCGCCATCTGCCTGCCGGCCCTGGTGCTCAACTATTTCGGCCAGGCCGCGCTCCTGATCACCGATCCCAGCCTGATCGAGAATCCGTTCTTCCAGCTCTGTCCGGACGCCCTGCACTATCCGCTGGTCGCGTTCTCGGCGGTCGCGACCGTGATCGCCTCGCAGGCGATCATCTCGGGCGTGTTCTCGCTGACCCAGCAGTCGATCCAGCTCGGCTTCCTGCCGCGAATGCAGATACGTCACACCCAGAGCGATGCGATCGGCCAGATCTATGTGCCGCTGGTGAACTGGCTGCTCGCCGCCGCAACGCTCGGCGCGGTGCTCTCCTTCGGCACGTCGGACGCGCTCGCCGGCGCCTACGGCATCGCGGTGTCGCTATTGATGGCGATCACAACGCTGCTCGCCGCGCTGGTCGCGATCCAGTGGGGCTATTCGCCCTGGCTCGTGGTCGCGGTCAACGGCTTCTTCTTTGCGATCGATGTGATCTTCTTCGCGGCCAATTCGATCAAACTGTTCGAGGGCGGCTGGTTTCCGCTGCTGCTCGCGGGCTTCGTTGCCTTCCTGATGTTGACCTGGCGTAGCGGCGTAAAGCTCGTCGAGCGCGCCCGCGCGAAGCTACGCCAGCCCGAGGAAGATTTGATCGAGACCGCCGTCAACAAGTGTCGCGCAAGGCTTCCAGGTACCGCCGTCTATCTCGCCTCGGCGCCGAAAGGCGTGCCGCTGGCGCTGACGCAATTCGTCAAGCACAACCGCGTCCTGCACGAACGCGTGCTGCTCGTGACCGTCCTGATCGAGGAAATTCCCCACGTGCCCGATGAGGAGCGCGCCGAGGTGGTCGAGATCATCCCGGCGATCACGCGCGTGATCCTGCATTACGGCTTCATGCAGAACCCGACCATCTATGAGGGGCTGAAGCTCGCCTGCCGGCAGGGCAAGCTGCCCGGCATCGACCTCTCCGACATCACCTATTACGTCGGCCGCGAGACGATCATCCCGAGCGAGGATATTCCGGGCATGTGGGTCTGGCGAGAGTCGCTGTTCGCCTTCCTGCAACGCAACGCCGAACGCTCGGCCGCATTCTTCGGCGTTCCGACCGGACAGGTGATCGAGTTCGGCACGGAGCTGGAGATCTAGCTGCGACGGTCCAGGGCAATTCATGAAATCAAATGTTCGCCACTCCTCAGCCCTCAAGGTGGCGCTTGGAATATGTCTCACATGGCTCTGCGCTGGGATATTCTACGTCGGCCTCACCCATGCCACGCTGGATGGAGCGCCATTCGTCTTCTCAGCATATGACGAAGGTCTCGGTCTTCTGATCACGATCAGCGCACCGGTGGCACAATCCGCCTTCTACATCCTGGCGCGCAGGACGAATTGGTTGCTGAACGTCTATCTCGCCCTTTCAGTCGCTTCTTGCGCTGTCGCGGGCCTGAATCTGGCAACCGGCGGCTATCGGTTCAGCTACTGGCACCAAGGCGACTACCAATGCCTGGAGGGCTGTAACGAAATCTGGCTTTTTGGCTATCTGGTTCTGGCTCAAGGCTGCGCCCTGATGTTCCCGCGAGCAGTTTTCGAGGGCCTTTCGAACTCTTGGCGGGTTGCGCTGAGACTCGCTCTCAGCGGCGTCCTGATATGGTTGCTTCTGTCATCCTGTGCGATCGGGTTATCCATGTGATGCTGCGCCAGAGGCCTGCTGGCCTGGCGCGAAGGCGTGTTCGCCTTCTTCCAGCGGAATGCCGAGCGCTCGGCCACGTTCTTCGGCGTCCCAACCGGACAGGTGGTGGACTTCGGCACTGAGCTGGAAATCTAGCGAGGGATAGCCGCGCAGTGCGTCGGGCGGCTATGGTTGCTTGGCTGGCAATCGACGAACCGCCCAGCCGCTGTCGAAACGCGTCAAAATCGCATCGCAGTCATTATCCGGGCACTTCTGCTCTGTGTCAGCGGGGAACACCCGTAGGGCAATGTGATCGTCGTCTATCCAGCGTTGAACGTGCCACTCCAACGGTTCACCTTCATCCGCACGCTGCCACTCGAGTTGGAGCGAACCATTTGTTGTCGAGCCGACAGCAAGATTGTAGGGACCGCCGTAGGCCAGGTCGTTGTCGATGACGAGAAATCTCGATCCGTCCGCTGAAAAATGCGGCTCTCCGCCGACCTTCAACGTAACTCCGGTCCGAGCACTCACAAGCTCGACTGAGCTTCCTTCATAGTACGTAATCAAGATCGAATAGACGCGCGCGTCCGGATGATAGCCGACCAGCCAATGCATGACGCAATTGTTCGCGTCATCGCTCGCGCAGGCCTTTGGATTGTCTTGATACACCTTGGACGTGCGGTTTTCGATCTTGAGCGCCAGCCGCTCCCCCTTGCGGCTCGCCAGCGTCCCAAGCTTGCGTAAGCACTCCGCTTGGCGATCCCCAGCCTTTTGACCCTCCGCGTCTGCACTACAGATGCCAGCGGGAACGTTGGAAGCGGTCTGCCCTGCTGCGCGCCCGGCGCACGTGCATAATGTCCATCCGACCAGCAGGAGGAAAATCAGGGGGCGATTCACTACGGGTCCGTACTTTGCGGCGAGCAGCAGCCCCAACACTACTTCGAGTTACAGCTTCGGACAACTCTTCCCGAAACCGGTGACGCCGGAATGGCTTCAGAACGACCCGGGTTTTCGCTTGCGCTCAACCCGGGCTACGCGTCCAACCTAACCGCCGTTCTCGTTCTCGCCGTTCCCATTCTCCGCCTCTTCCGTAATGTGCTCGACCGAGACGACGTGCTCGTCCTCGGCGGTGTCGAACACGATCACGCCCTGCGTCGAGCGGCCGGCGATGCGGATGCCTTCGACCGGGCAGCGGATCAGCTGGCCCTTGTCGGTCACCAGCATGATCTGGTCGGCCTCTTCCACCGGGAAGGACGCCACCAGGTTGCCGTTGCGGTTGTTGACGCTCATCGCGACGATGCCTTTGCCGCCGCGGCCCGTGGTGCGGTACTCGTAGGACGAGGTCCGCTTGCCATAGCCGTTGACGGAGACGGTGAGCACCACCTGCTCGGCCGCCGACATCTCGACGTAGCGCTCCTGCGGGAGCTGGAAGCTGCCCGAGGTCTCTTCGGTCTCGGCGTCCGCTGAAGCCTCATCAGCCGCAACTTCGCCGGCCACCGCGCGGCGCATCTTCAAGTAGGCCGAGCGCTCGTCCGATGTGGTCTCGACATGGCGCAGGATAGCCAGCGAGATCACCTTGTCGGCTTCCGGCAGCGCGATGCCGCGCACGCCCATCGAGGTGCGCCCGGTGAACACGCGCACGTCGGTGACGGGGAAGCGAATGCACTGGCCGCCGGCGGCGGTCAGCAGCACGTCATCGCGCTCGGTGCAGATCTGCACGTCGACGATCGATTCATTGTCATCGAGCTTCATCGCGATGATGCCGGAGCGACGGACATCGACGAAGTCGGACAGCTTGTTGCGGCGGACGTTGCCGCCGGTGGTGGCGAACATCACGTCGAGCTGGCCCCAGGTGGATTCATCCTCCGGCAGCGGCATGATGGTGGTGATGCGCTCGCCCTGCTCGAGCGGCAGGATGTTGATCAGCGCCTTGCCGCGCGCATTCGGCGCGGCCATCGGCAGGCGCCAGACCTTTTCCTTGTAGACCTGGCCGCGCGACGAGAAGAACAGCACCGGCGTGTGCGTGGAAGCCACGAACAGGCGCGAGACAAAATCCTCGTCGCGGGTCTGCATGCCGGCGCGGCCCTTGCCGCCGCGGCGCTGCGCCCGATAGGCCGACAGCGGCACGCGCTTGACGTAGCCGGCGTGGGAGACCGTGACGACCATGTCCTCGCGCTGGATCAGGTCTTCGTCCTCGACTTCGCCTTCCTGCTCCATGATCACGGTCCGGCGCGGCGTGGCGAACTCCGCCTTCACCTCGGCCAGCTCGGTCTTGATGATGTCGAGGATACGGGCGCGCGAACGCAGGATGTCGAGATAGTCGCCGATCTCGCCGGCGAGTTTTGAGAGCTCCTCGCCGATCTCGTCGCGGCCGAGCGCGGTAAGGCGCGCCAGGCGCAGTTCCAGGATCGCCCTGGCCTGCTCCATCGACAGGCGGATCGTACCGTCCGCATTGATGCGGTGGCGGGGATCGTCGATCAGCGTGATGATGTCCTCGACGTCGCGCGCCGGCCAGTCGCGCGTCATCAGGGTCTCGCGCGCGGCGGCCGGCGTGGGCGAGGTCCGGATCACACGAATGATCTCGTCGATATTGGCGACGGCGATCGCAAGGCCGACCTGCTCATGGGCGCGCTCGCGCGCCTTGCGCAGCTTGTATTTGGTCCGTCGCGTGACGACCTGCTCGCGGAAGCCGACGAAGATCGTCAGCATGTCCTTCAGGTTCATCGTCTGCGGTCGGCCCGAATCGAGCGCGACGGCGTTGACGCCGAAGCTCGTCTGCAACGGCGTGAATTTGTAAAGCTGGTTCAGCACCACGTCGGGCACGGCGTCGCGCTTGAGCTCGACGACGACGCGGTAGCCGTCGCGGTCGGACTCGTCGCGCAGATCCGAGATGCCCTCGATCTTCTTTTCCTTGTAGAGCTCGGCGATGCGCTCGACCATCGTCGCCTTGTTCACCTGATACGGGATCTCGGTGATGACGATCGCCTCGCGCTCTTTCCGGACCGTCTCGAACTCGACCTTGCCGCGCATCACGATCGAGCCGCGACCGAGATGATAGGCGCTGCGGATGCCCTGGCGTCCGAGGATGATGCCGCCGGTCGGGAAATCCGGGCCCGGGATGATGTTGTTGAGCTCGTCGATGGTGAGCGACGGATTGTCGATCAGCGCGACGCAGGCATCGATCACTTCGCCGAGGTTATGCGGCGGGATGTTGGTGGCCATGCCGACGGCGATGCCACCGGCGCCGTTGACCAGCAGGTTCGGGAATCGCGCCGGCAGGACCACGGGCTCCCTCTCGGAGCCGTCGTAGTTGTCCTGGAAATCAACCGTGTCGTCGTCGATGTCCTCAAGCAGCTTCAACGCGATCTTGGTCAGGCGGGACTCGGTGTAGCGCATCGCTGCCGGCGGATCGCCGTCGACCGAGCCGAAATTGCCCTGACCGTCGATCAGCGGCGCTCGCATCGAGAAGTCCTGCGCCATGCGCACCAAGGCGTCGTAGATCGCCTGGTCGCCATGCGGGTGGTATTTACCCATGACCTCGCCGACGGCGCCGGCGGACTTCTTGTGCTTCTTGTCCGGGGTGTCGCCGCGATTGTTCATCGCGAACAGGATGCGGCGATGCACCGGCTTCAAGCCGTCGCGCGCATCGGGCAGCGCACGCGCCACGATCACGCTCATGGCGTAATCGAGATAGGACTTCTTCATCTCCTCATAGATGGAAACGGGGCGAATGTCCGAGGGGTGCGCCGGCTGGTCGCCGGGCGTGTCGTTATCGTCGTCAGCCAAGGGGGAATCCGGTGAGTTTTTGTCCGGGAATCATATAGCGCATCGAGGGCCTGATAACCACCCTCGCGGAGGCCGCCTGAAGCGCTTTTTCCGCCTATTCTTCCAACGACTTACGGCTACCGCGAAGCCTTGTCGGGAGAGCCCGGAGCGGGAGCGGCGGAACCCCGCCTTACGAGCCGAATATCACGTGATGCATGATGCGTCCCGGCAGCAGCGTGAACACCCCTGCGACCACCAGCGCGCCGGCGAACATGAAGATCATGATGCGCCGGTGATCGGCGACGCGATGGGTATGCGCCCGCCACACCGCGAGCGGCAGCATTATAAGCGTGAAGATCGATAAAAGATGGATCGGACTGAACGGCCCGACCAGCCTGATCTGGTGAATCCAGAACGACGACGCAGCCACGACCGCCATCAGCGCCACCCAGATCCAGCCGACCGTGCGGTGCGGCAGCGTGCCCTTGGGAGCCGCGAACTGGACGACGCCAAGCACGAAGGCCGCCATCGCCGCAAAGGCGTGGAGCGGAATGGCTGGAGCCGCTTCAAGCAATGGCGCGAAGCTCAATGTGGCGTACCCTCTGGCCGGGAATCTGTGATGTAAATAGGCTTAACATAAAGTTAATACCATTCACATCGCGCACCGTCAAAGGCTTGAGGCAACACATGAGATCAGCTCGAAAAACCGTGCGCGATCCGCGAATTGGTAAGCAATCCTGCCACTTCACGCGAGCGCGGCACTTCCTTGGAGCGGTAAAGTGACCAATGTCCTGTTTGTCTGCAGCGCAAATCGTCTGCGCAGCCCTACCGCCGAGCAAGTCTTTTCGACCTGGCCGGGCATCGAGACCGACTCGGCCGGCATCTCGAACGACGCGGGCGTGCTGTTGTCGACCGAACAGGTCGAATGGGCCGACATCATCTTCGTCATGGAGAAGACCCACCGTAACAAGCTGAACCGGAAATTCCGATCCAGCCTGAATGGCAAGCGAGTCATCTGCCTCGACATTCCTGACGACTATGAATTCATGGATCCCGTCTTGATCCGGATGCTCGAAAGTCGAGCCGGCCGTTTCCTGTCCCGACCCGCCGCGGCTGTTCCCAAGCCTTAAGCAGGCAAGCCTCAGAACGGAATGTCGTCGTCCATATCGCTGTTGCGGCCGCCGCCTGCGGCAACTGCGCGGCGCGGTGCGCTGCTCACCGGGCCGGAGGAGCCGAAATCGCCACCCGGCTCCTCGCCGAAGCTGCCGCCTCCCCCGCCGCCACGGCCGTCGAGCATCGTGAGGTTGGAGTTGAAGCCCTGCAGCACAACCTCGGTCGAGTATTTCTCGGCGCCGCTCTGGTCGGTCCATTTGCGGGTCTGGAGCGCACCTTCGACGTAAACCTTGGCGCCCTTCTTCAGGTACTGCTCGGCAACCTTCGCGAGCCCCTCGTTGAAGATCACGACGCGGTGCCACTCGGTCTTTTCCTTGCGCTCGCCGGTCGCCTTGTCGCGCCAGGTCTCCGACGTCGCGATGCTCAGATTGGCGATCGCTCGCCCGTCCTGGGTGCGGCGGATTTCCGGATCCTTGCCGAGGTTGCCGACCAGAATGACCTTGTTGATGCTTCCCGCCATCGCCGCTCTCCACTCCAAACTGCGAAATTGTCCGAAAAAAGCCGGAGCCGTGCCGAAACCGCTCGCTGCCGCCTGCCGGATGCGACCCTATACGCTCGCACGCCTGGCCTAGCCCGCGGTCCCGCAGGTTATCCCCATATATAGCACCGGGGCGAACAATGTTCCAGCTTTGTTCCTGCGTAGGCGGTATTACGATGAGGCCGCAACATCAGGTTGTAGACCTCACAAATAAACGGAACCGCATGGAACTTTTTTGGGTTCCCGCGGACGGAAATACCGCTTAACATTCATTAACTTAGGAACCGCTTAGTTCGCTCGCGACTGTTGCTTTTGGGAGACGGACTCTACCTCCAAATCAGACTAGGTTTGGCGCGACATCAATTCATTGGGCGTCGCGCCTGATTGACCGCTTCGGGGATCAAAGAAGCGGCACAGCCGGAGGGACAGAAATGAAGAAGATTTTGGTGGGGGCCATTGGGGCAATTGCGCTGAGCCTGTCGGCTCCGGCGAGCGCGGCGGATCTCGCTGCACGTCCATACGTCAAGGCTCCGCCCCCAGCGATCGCCGCGGTGTACGACTGGAGCGGCTTCTACATCGGCATCAACGGCGGCGGCGGCTCGGCCCACAAGTGCTGGGACTTCGTGGACAGCACGGGCATTGTGACCGGCGTTCCCGGCAGTCTCGTGGGTGAAGGCTGCCATAACGCAACCGGCGGCACGATCGGCGGCCAACTCGGCTATCGCTGGCAGTCCGGCCAGTGGGTGTTCGGCTTCGAAGGCCAGGGCAACTGGGCCGACTTCCGGGGCGACAACACCAGCGCCGTCTTCCCGACGGACCGCAACCGTTCGCGCATCGACTCCTTCGGTCTGATCACCGGCCAGATCGGCTACGCCTGGAACAACGTGCTGTTCTACGTGAAGGGCGGCGGTGCGGTTGTCGGCGACAAGTATGACATCTTCGACATTCCGAGCGGCGCGCTGCTGGCTTCGGCCCGCGAAACCCGTTGGGGCGGAACGGTCGGCGCCGGGCTCGAATTCGGCTTCGCGCCGAACTGGTCGGTGGGCGTCGAATACGACCATATCTTCCTCGGCCATCGCACCCTCGGCTTCACGGACACCGCCGGCCTCCCGGCCGGAAGCGACAGGATCGGCCAGGACGTCGATATGGGCCTCATCCGCCTGAACTACCGCTGGGGCGGCCCGCTGATCGCGAAGTACTGATCTTCGCCAAATCTCTTTCTGTTGAAAAGGCCGGCCTCGCGCCGGCCTTTTTGCTGCCCGGGTACAGCCGGCGGGTATAGGTCAGCCGTGCTCACACGTTTTCCGGGTGGTGTGGCATCTCGGGCACACAACTTGCGGCTTCACTGGTGTATGCACGACATCAGTTGGACCGCAGCGTCCGCTGTCCTTCCCCGCACGGAAGGCAAAAAACTGGGACTGGGATTAAGAAGATGAAGAAGGTTTTGTTGGCTTCGGCCAGTTTGTTCGCACTCAGCGCGTTCGCCCCGGCCATGGCTGCCGATCTGGCGGCCCGCCCCTACACCAAGGCTCCGGCTGTGGTCGCGGCGGTTTATGACTGGTCAGGCTTCTACCTCGGCCTCAACGCCGGCGGCGGCTGGAGCCACACTTGCTGGGATCTAATTAACGTTGCCGGCGTGCCGGGCGGTCCGGTCGCCGAAGGCTGCCACAATGCGTCGGGCGCGGTGGTCGGTGGCCAACTCGGCTATCGCTGGCAGGCCTCGAACTGGGTGTTCGGTATCGAAGGCCAGGGCAACTGGGCCGATCTGAAGGGCTCGAATGTCAGCCTCGTGTTGGGTGGCCTCGGTGCCAACAACACCAAGATCGACGCGATCGGCTTGATCACGGGCCAGGTTGGTTATGCCTGGAGCAACGTCCTCTGGTACGTGAAGGGCGGCGCGGCCGTCGTCCACGACAAGTACCGCGGCACCTTGGTCGCCGACGGCTCCGAATTCGACAGCGCCAGCGAGTCGCGCTGGGGCGCTGCTGTGGGCACCGGCATCGAATTCGGCTTTGCGCCGAACTGGTCGGTTGCGGTCGAATACGACCACTTGTTCCTGGGCCACCGCGACATCTCGTTCCCGGCGACCACGCTCGCATCCAGCCGTATCGACACCATCAAGCAGGACGTCGACCTGGCCACGGTTCGCTTGAACTACCGCTTCGGCGGCCCGGTCGTCGCGAAGTACTGATCGTCGCAGATAAATCTCGACGGAAAGGCCGGCCTCGCGCCGGCCTTTTGTTTGTTCCGGCGATTCGGCCTGCAGACCTGCTGCCAGGTGCCGCCAGCGCGCCAACAAATCGTTGACGATTCGTAACTCGCTCTGGAAATCTCCGCTCGTTCTTCCTACGTTCGCGACTTACCCACATGGCGTCCATCCCCGGTTCCGGGCGAGGCGCGCCTGAACGCCGGCGCGAGCCGTGCGGCGTGGGAATCTCCTCGGGGACCACTGGGATGGACGAAGTGATCAAGGCGAAGCGCCAACAACAGAACGCGGGATCACACCTGCGCGCAATTACGATCCGTGGCGCGCGCGAGCACAACCTCAAGAACATCGACGTCGAGATTCCCCGCGACAAGCTCGTGGTCTTCACCGGGTTGTCCGGCTCTGGAAAATCCTCGCTCGCCTTCGACACCATCTACGCCGAAGGCCAGCGTCGCTATGTCGAATCGCTGTCGGCTTACGCCCGCCAGTTCCTGGAGATGATGCAGAAGCCGGACGTCGACCAGATCGACGGCTTGTCGCCGGCGATCTCGATCGAGCAGAAGACCACCTCGAAGAACCCGCGCTCGACCGTCGGCACGGTAACCGAAATCTACGACTACATGCGCCTGCTCTGGGCGCGCGTCGGCGTGCCCTATTCCCCCGCGACCGGCCTGCCGATCGAAAGCCAGACCGTCTCGCAGATGGTCGACCGCGTGCTGGCGCTCCCCGAGGGCACCCGCCTTTATCTGCTCGCCCCGGTCGTGCGCGGCCGCAAGGGCGAGTACAGGAAGGAACTCGCCGAATGGCTCAAGAAGGGCTTTCAGCGCGTCAAGATCGACGGCACGTTCTATGAACTCGCTGAAGCGCCGACGCTCGACAAGAAATTCCCGCACGACATCGACGTTGTGGTCGACCGCATCGTGGTGCGCGCCGATATCGGCCAGCGCCTCGCCGAAAGCTTCGAGACCGCGCTGAAGCTGGCCGAGGGCCTCGCCGTCGTCGAGTTCGCCGACGCGCCGGCGGCTGCGCCCGCGGAAGAAAAAGAGAAAAAGAAGACCGCCAAGATCCACGACAAGAGCGGGCCCGAGCGCATCCTGTTCTCGGAAAAGTTCGCCTGTCCGGTCTCCGGCTTCACCATCCCCGAGATCGAGCCGCGCTTGTTCTCCTTCAACAACCCCTACGGCGCCTGTCCTGCCTGCGGCGGCCTCGGCGTCGAGCAACATGTCGACGAGGACCTCGTCATCCCCGACAAGGAGATGATGATTGGCAAGGGCGCGATCGCGCCCTGGGCCAAGTCGTCATCGCCCTATTACATTCAGACGCTGACTGCGCTCGGCAAGCACTACAAGTTCACGCTGACCACCAAATGGAAGGATCTGCCCAAGAAGACGAAAGACGCGATCCTCCATGGCTCCGGCGAGGACGAGATCAAGTTCTCCTATGAAGACGGCGTACGCTCCTACGACACCAAGAAGCCGTTCGAGGGCGTCATCACCAATATCAATCGCCGCTATCGCGAGACCGAGAGCGAGTGGGCGCGCGAGGAGCTGGCGAAGTATTTCCACGACGTCCCCTGCGAGGCCTGCAAGGGCTTTCGGCTCAAGCCGGAGGCGCTCTGCGTCAAGGTCGGCGGCAAGCATATCGGCGAGATCTCCGAGCTCTCGGTGAAGCGTGCCGGCGAATGGTTCGAGGGAGTCCCTGATGCGCTGAACAAGCAGCAGAACGAAATTGCGGGCCGCATCCTCAAGGAAATCCGCGAGCGCCTCACCTTCCTGCTCGACGTCGGCCTCAACTATCTGACGCTTTCGCGCTCCTCCGGCACGCTGTCGGGCGGCGAGAGCCAGCGCATCCGCCTGGCCTCGCAGATCGGCTCGGGGCTGACCGGCGTGCTCTACGTGCTGGACGAGCCCTCGATCGGCCTGCACCAGCGCGACAATGCGCGCCTGCTCGATACGCTCAAGCGCCTGCGTGACCTCGGCAATACCGTGGTCGTTGTCGAGCATGACGAGGACGCCATTCGCCTCGCCGACTACGTCCTCGACATCGGCCCTGGCGCCGGCATGCATGGCGGCCACATCGTCGCCGAAGGCACGCCCGCCGAGATCATGCGCAACCCGAAATCGCTGACCGGCAAATACCTCACCGGCGAGCTCGAGGTCGAGGTGCCGGACCGGCGTCCGCCGAACCATCGCCGCACCATCAAGGTGGTGAACGCGCGCGGCAATAACCTGAAGAACGTCACGGCGGAGATCCCGCTCGGCCTGTTCACCTGCGTCACCGGCGTTTCCGGTGGCGGCAAGTCGACGCTGCTGATCGACACGCTCTACCGCGCCATCGCCCGCAAGCTGAACGGCGCCAGCGAAGGCGCAGCCCCCCACGACCGCATCGAGGGCCTCGAGCACATCGACAAGATCATCGACATCGACCAGTCGCCGATCGGCCGCACCCCGCGCTCGAATCCTGCGACCTACACCGGCGCCTTCACGCCGATCCGCGAATGGTTCGCCGGCCTACCCGAGGCGAAAGCTCGGGGCTACGAGCCCGGCCGCTTCTCCTTCAACGTCAAGGGCGGCCGCTGCGAGGCCTGCCAGGGCGACGGCGTCATCAAGATCGAGATGCACTTCCTACCCGACGTCTACGTCACCTGCGACGTTTGCAAGGGCAAGCGTTACAACCGCGAGACGCTGGAGGTCCTGTTCAAGGGCAAGAGCATCGCCGACGTTCTCGACATGACGGTCGAGGAAGCCGCCGAGTTCTTCAAGGCCGTGCCACGCGTTCGCGAGACCTTCAACACGCTGCACCGCGTCGGACTCGACTACATCCATGTCGGCCAGCAGGCCACTACGCTGTCCGGCGGCGAAGCCCAGCGCGTCAAGCTGGCGAAGGAGCTGTCAAAGCGCGCCACCGGCCGCACGCTCTACATCCTGGACGAGCCCACAACAGGCCTCCACTTCCACGACGTGAAGAAGCTGCTGGAGGTGCTGCACGAGCTGGTCGCGCAAGGAAACACGGTCGTCGTCATCGAGCACAATCTCGAAGTCATCAAGACCGCAGACTGGGTCATCGACCTCGGCCCCGAAGGCGGCGACGGCGGCGGCGAAATCGTCGCCTGGGGCCCGCCGGAAGATATCGTGAAAGCGCCGCGGAGCTACACGGGCAAGTTTTTGGCGCCGGTGCTGAAGAAGGCAGGCAAGCCGAGGAAGGCGAGCAGCGCGAGCGAGGCGGCGGAATAGGTCACCGGACCGCATGAGTTGGTGGACGGAAAGAGCAAATCCGGGACCTTCGATCGAATCCGATTTGCGCCACCGCATATTGCTTAGCCCGGCTGCTCGATCGCCGGACCGGATCGGCCTTCGCTCGGGCTGGAGGGAGAACCGATATGCCAGCCGGCATCGTGCAAACCAACCGTGCTTTTGCTCACAACAATGCCTGGGCTAACCATCGACTGCTCGCCGCCTGTGCAAAGCTGAGCCAGTCCGAATTCGAAGCCGCACGGGCCGGCTTCTTTCCGAGCGTGCAGCGCACACTGAACCACATCTACGTCATCGACCTCTTCTACATCGACGCGCTTGAGGGTGGTTGGCTCGGGCCGCGCGCCTGGGAGAACGAGGTGCCATTCCCGTCCCTTTCCGAGTTGAAGCCAGCACAGGCCGCAATGGACAAGCGTCTGATCGCCGTCTGCGATGCACTCACGCCCGAGCTTCTAAACGTTCCGGTCCGCGTCAACCGCGACACGAACGTGCAGACCGAGCGGCGTGACCGGCTGCTGATGCATCTGTTTCAGCACCAGATTCATCATCGGGGGCAGGCGCATGCCATGCTGTCCGAAACCAACATCGCGCCGCCGCAACTCGACGAGTTCTTCGCTGAAGGAGAAGCGCCGCTCCGGGCGGCCGAGTTCGCCGAACTGGGCTGGAGCGAGAACTCCGTTTGGAGACCTTAGGCGCGTCGACGAGCGGCCGACGCTCGCCGACTAAGGGAGCCTCGGCAGCCCGCTCACCTCGCCACGCTCAATACCTGGCGACGATGGGGGCGCCCCATTTGTAGTTGACCGTCAGCCGGGCGGTATCTTCGATGAAGCGCTGGCTGGCCGTCACCGTCGTGGTCGTGAAGAACCCCGTCGTCGAAGTTGCCGTTACGGACGAGCGCCCGAGGTCGATGTGAAGGTATTCAATGCCGACGTTCCAGTTGCCGAACGCCTTCGAGA
The DNA here is from genome assembly GCF_055791185.1 of Bradyrhizobium ingae. Classification (NCBI taxonomy): domain Bacteria; kingdom Pseudomonadati; phylum Pseudomonadota; class Alphaproteobacteria; order Hyphomicrobiales; family Nitrobacteraceae; genus Bradyrhizobium; species Bradyrhizobium ingae. Next base: position 68,919 of record NZ_JBVUBB010000021.1, on the reverse strand, counting down.
TACCTGCGCCTGCCGCCCAGCCGACCCTCACCTCGGATCGGTTGCCGACGTAATTGATAGCGGCGGCGGCACAACCCACGCCTCCCGGGGTACAAGCAAAGCCAAGACTGCTGCTCGTGTTGCCATAGGCAAGGCCGCCGGTCCCGTAGAACAACCAGTCGTTCGCTGCGACGCCGGCCTTGCCACGCAAAGTACCGAACCAGTCGATCTTGGCTGAAATACTCTCGGTGACGTTGCAGCACGTCGCGGCCGCGTTCGTGAAGGCGACGGCGCTGGACTTGAAATTTGCGGCCTGAATATCGGTCACCGCACCGAGCACCCAGCTTCCGAACTGCTTGTCGTAGCCGAATTGGAGCCCCCCGAATACGCCGGAGGGATCGAGGGCGGGGTAGATGTTGCCCGTGCTGAAACCGGCACCAAATCCCGCCGGGCTCAAGAACCTACCTATGCCGCTCGCACCGCCGGGATCGACCGCGGAGATGGCGGGATTGGTCCCCTCGCCCCAGCCATAGCCGACGTTGCCGCCAACATAAAAGCCGGTCCAATCATAGGTGGCAGCAACTGCAGTTTGGGAAGCCTTGAGAGCCATGTCGGCCGCCATAGCGGCGCTGACGGACATGATCGAGACGAGGGCGGCGGCGCAAAGCGACTTCATCATGGGTCGGATATTCCACTAATTGAACGAGCAGATCAAAATATGGAAACACTTATAGTCGAGCTAACCGTTTTTGGTTGTTGCCCTCTGGCCACATTCGCGCGCAAATCGAAGGGCCCGGCAAGACCTGTCACTGCTCCAACCTGGTCGTTCTTCCCGTGACCTCCCTTCAAGACCTGGCGGCAAGCCATCGATGCCCTATTCTCCCGATGACGCCGGATGACGACATCCGGCCCGCGTCGCCGGGAGGGAGTATGACGAGCCGCAACTACACGCTCTTCCGCAACGCCATCCTCGCCGAGCAGCAGGTGACCTGCGTCTATGAAGGCCGCCATCGCGAGCTGTGCCCGCACATCATCGGCACGAACAAGCATTGCGAAGAGGCGGTTCTGGCCTGGCAATTCGCCGGCTAAAGCAGCGGAAAACTGCCGCAGTGGCGCTGCCTGCGCCTGGCAAACGTCAGCGACGCCCGCGCCCGCAACGGCCGCTGGTACGCGGGCGGCTCCCACCGCAGCACGCAGACCTGCGTGACCGATATCGATCTCGATATCAACGTTCACGTGCGCAAATCGCGGTGACTCGCTGTATTCATCTCCTTCGCATATGTTCATCCACGGATGCCTTACGCTCTCGCCATCTTCGATCTCGACGGCACGCTCGTCGACAGCTTTCCCTGGTTCCTCCGCACCATCAACGGCGTCGCCGACCGCTTCGGCTTTCGCCGCGTCGCCAACGAGGAGGTCGAGGGCTTGCGGCATGCTTCGACGCGCGAGATTCTCAGGCGGCTCGAGGTGCCGTTGTGGAAGCTCCCGGCGATCGCGCGGCATGCGCGGCGGCTGAAGGCCGAGGCTGCGGCGGAGATTTCCCTGTTCGCCGGCGTCGAGGCCATGCTGCAGACTCTCGCCGCAAGCGGCGTGCAGCTCGCGCTGGTGACCTCGGACAGCGAAGTCAATGCGCGCGAGAAGTTAGGTGCGGCAGCTAGCCTGTTCGCGCATTTCGATTGCGCCGCCTCGCTGTTCGGCAAGCCCGCCAAATTCCGCCGGGTCATCCGCCGCGCCGGCATGCAGCCGACACAGGTGATCGCGATCGGCGACGAGGTCCGCGACATCGAGGCGGCGCGCGCGGTGGGCATCGCTTGCGGTGCCGTGAGTTGGGGCTATGCCGCGCCGGCGGCGTTGCGGGCGCTTGCACCCGACCACATTTTTGAACGGATCGACGAGATTGCGGACGCACTATGCCGGGCTCCTTCGCCTGACCTTGCAATCGAAACGTAGGAGGCAGTGATGGTAATTACGGAAACCGCCCGCCTGAAGCTGCTGTCGCCGCCTGTCGGCAAGGTGCGCGTCGTGCTCGATACCGATACCTACAACGAGATCGACGACCAGTTCGCGCTCGTCCAGATGCTGCTCTCGAAGGAGCGCTTCGACGTCGAGGCGATCTACGCCGCTCCGTTTTTCAACAAGCGCGCGAACAGCCCGGGCCACGGCATGGAACTGAGCTATCAGGAAATCCTGCGCCTCTTGGAGCGTCTGAACGTCTCGCCTGATGGCCTGGTTCATCGCGGCGTCACCGACTATGTCGGGCCGCGGAAAGAAGCCCGCGAGGCGCCGGCGGTCGATGACATGATCGCGCGAGCGCGGGCCGGATCGCCGGACAAACCGCTCTACATCGTTGCCATCGGCGCCATCAGCAACGTTGCCTCGGTGCTCCTCAAAGCGCCCGACATCATCGATCGCATCGTCGCGGTGTGGCTCGGCGGCCATGCGCTGGAATGGCCGCACACGATCGAGTTCAATCTCAAGCAGGATGTCGGCGGCGCCCAGGTCCTGTTCGACAGCGGCGTGCCGCTGGTGCTCGTGCCGTGCAAGGGTGTCACCTCGCACCTTCACAGCACCGTGCCGGAGATCGAGCGCTACGTCGAACCTCACGGCAGCATCGGCGCGTTCCTGGCGATGCGCTTCAAGGAGTATTCGTCCGATCACCTCGGCTGGTCGAAGGAAATCTGGGACATGGCGCCGGTCGGCTGGCTCCTCAATCCCGATTGGGCACCGAGCGTGATCATTCCAGCGCCTGTCGTGACCGAGCAGATGACATGGAGCATCGATCGCAGGCGACATGCGATCCGGTATGTGACCTACGTGGATCGCAATCCGATTTTGCGGGATTTCTTCTTGAAGCTGAAGGCGTTCGCCGAGGCGAATACTTCGTAGGGTGAGTTAGCCCTGCGGCTTCGCGAAGCGCAGTCCGCTAGGCGTAACCCACCACTTCTCTCGACGCGCGGTTAGTCAAGAGGTGGGTTGCGCTTCGCTAACTCACCCTACGCATTTCCCCTATTCCGTCCGCCTGAGAAACGCCCCGAACGCACGCGGGCCGTCACCGACCTTGACCTCGCCGATCAGCTTCAGCTCGACGGCATCGATGATGCTGAGCGTGTTGCTCTCCCAGTTCGCGACGATGATGCGCTTGCCGTCGGCAGTCGCGGCGATGCCTTCCGGATAATCGCCGACATTGATGCGCTTGGCCGGCTTGAGCGTCGCAAGGTCGAACACGCTGACCGTGCCGCCATACTGGTCCGTCACGAAACCGCGGCCCTGCGCCAGCGCCACGGCATAGGGCCGCATCCCCACCGGCACGCGGCCGGTCTCGCGCGCCTCGGAGATATCGATCACGGAGACATCGTTCGAGCCGACATTGGCGGTGTAGGCGCGCTTGCCCTCGGCGTCGATGGTGACGCCAAACGGTCGTGTGCCGACCTTGACGATCGCGCGCCGTTCGCGCGTCGCGGTGTCGACGATGGAGACGCTGTCGTCGTCGCGATCCGCCGACAAGAGCAATTTCCCGTCCGGCGTCACCGCGAGACCGGACGGCGAGGCGCCGACCGCAATGCTCGCCACGACGTTTCTTGCCTGCGGATCGATCACCCGCACCGCCGCCGCGTACCAATCGGCGACGTAGACGGCCTTGCCATCCGGCGCGACCGCAATGCCGAGCGGCCCGCCGCCGACGTCGACCCGGCCGACCACGCTGCGCGCCGCAGCGTCGACCACAGTCAACGCCTTGCCCTCGGGGCTCGTCACATAGGCGAAACGACCGTCGGCGGAGACGGCGACGCCCGCCGGCTTGCCGCTGATCGGGACCGTGGCGACGGCGCGCGAGGTCGCGAGATCCACCACCGTCAGATCGTCGCTGAGCTGGTTGGTGACGAAGGCCTCATCGGCCGAAGCCCGACCGACGCCAAGAGCGAGGCTGGCGGCAAGCGCCGCCAACACCAGAACGCGCACGATCAGCTTCCGCTCTCGATCTTCTTCTTGAGCGCCTCGAGACCACCCTTGTAGAGCCCGCTCACCGCATTCTTGGCGGCCTCGTCGCTCAGCTCCGGCGGCGGATCATTGTTGGGAAAACCGCGATAGAACGCGCCGGCCCATTCCAGCTTCGTCTTGCCCTCGGGCGCTGGCGACACGGTCAGCGTCGAGGAATAATTGGTGACCGGCAGCACCTTCACGTCGACGGTCGTGATCCGGTACGAATAGCTCATCATGTCCGGCTCGTATTTGTAGAGCTCCTCGTCGATGGTGGCGCCGCTCGACAGTGTCAGCCGCCGCGTCGCCCCGATCTCATTGCCCTTCTCGCCCTCGGTCTTGCTGACGCCGGCGAGCCAGCTCATGTCCTGGAAATTGCCGATCACCGCCCAGACTTTGGCCTGCGGCGCGTTGATCTCGATGGATTCCCGCACCTTCTGCCGGGTCGGCCCGTGCGCCCAGGCATCCGTATATGCTGCCGTACTCAAAGCCGCCCCAACCACGGCCACCGCCGTCACCAGGCCCGCGGCCGTCGCAATCCTCGTCCTCATGTCGTTTCCTCGAATTTATCGTTGGTCTCTTACGCGACTGACGCGCGCTGCAGCCATGGTAGCGTAGTTTTGGACGGGATCGAGGCCCTTCGTGGCGTCTGACGACGTCGCGTTCTCCCAATGTCCGGCGCCCGCTACTGGTCCTGGAGCGCCGTATCGATGAATCCGGCCGGATCGTCGCAGAACTCGCGCAGCACCTTGAAATGGTCGGTCTCCCATAAGGTCGCCGGCGCCAGTCGGCCTTTGGTCAGTCGCAACAGGGTCGCATTGGGATAGGCCATCAGCATCGGCGCGTGCGTAGCCATGATGACCTGGCAGATGCGGGAGTCCTCCATCCGCCGCAGCAGCTTCAGGAATTCGATCTGGCGCGCCGGCGAGAGCGCGGATTCCGGCTCGTCGAAGATGAAGATGCCCTGGCGCTGGCAACGCTCCTCGAAGAAGCGCAGGAAACCCTCGCCATGCGAGTGGGAGAGGAAGTCAGGGCCAACCGCGCCGACATCGCGCGCAGCCTGATCGAGATATCTCGCAACAGTGAAAAAGCTTTCGGCACGAAAGAACCAACCGTTGGTGATCTTGGGCAGCCAGCTCGCGCGCAGCGCCTTCGACAATTGACCGCCCATCTTCTCCAGCGCTTGGGAATGATCGACCGGCATATAACCCTTGCCGCCGCCGGCGTCGTCGTAGCCGGCAAGCGCTGCAACGCCCTCCAGGATCGTGGATTTGCCGGTGCCGTTCTCTCCGACAATGATGGTGATGGGGGCTTCAAAACGGAGCTCGAAGTCATTGGCGAAGATTGGAAGGCAAAACGGATAGGCTTCCCGATTGGATATCTTCGACGGCTCAAGCCAGACTCGTTTCAAATACGGCGCGGGCAAATTGATCGTACGATTGCCTCTTCTGCCCATATCCGATCCTCAGCCAGTCGCCGCCAAGTGCGACACCACACGAAATTGAACATAACAAGAACATTACGCATATAAAAGTAGCATCGCGAGCCGGCCACAAGCACCGGTCGCACCTACTCCAACACTTCCAGCACCACCTCCATGGTCATCAGCACGGGATTGTCGCCGCGGACCAAGCGACCCTCGGCGAGGCCGCCGGTGTAGTCGACAAGGGCGACGTCGAGCTCAGCCTCCAGCGCGCCGGAACGTCCCGGCGCGATCGTGCCGGCGGTCATGGTCAGCTCGGTCGCAAAGGGCTCGGTCGCGCCGCCATGGGTGAAGCGCGCGCCGATGGTCGAGCCGACGCCGCCGTGAATTTTCGCGCGCGCGATACCGCGCTCCCGGCAGAAGCCTTCGAGAGCCCCAGCGAAGTCCTGGTTTGGCCGCAGCCGCAATGCGAAGGCGCGGGCCGTGCTGCGCGCGCCGCTGACCTCGGCGGCCACCGGCCCGAAAAGCTTGAAGTTGGTTTCGCCATCAGGCTCCGCCGTGAACGTCGCGCCGTCGATGCCGAACGCGACGACCTCGAACGGCTCGGCGACGACAGTCTCCTCCGGCAGCATGTGGCCGCCACTGGCGCGGCCGTCTGCCTCGGTCCAGAGCCCGTGGCAATGAAAGAACGGCGCGCCGTCGCGCCTGCCCAGCGTCAGGCTTCCGAGCCGCACACGCGTCACCCCCTTGGGACGAAACGTCTCGCTGTAGAACGCGGCGTTCTCAGAAGTCTTCGACAGCGCCGGCATCACGTAAGCGAACGGGCCCAATGCACCGTGGCCAAAGTTGAGCACGCCGCCGTCAAACCCCTCCGCCGCAAAGCCGCGGCGCGCAGCTTCCAGCAATGGCATGCCGGCCTCGAGCCTGAACGAGAAGGCCCGTCCCCTCGCCTCAACCCATTGGATGCGTTCGGCCACCGGTGCGCCCGGCTGCTTGATGCTCCGCATGATCCGCGCTCAGCCCGCCTGCTTGTTGTCGAGATCGAGCAGGCCGCGCGCCTCGAGCTCGTCACGCACCATCCGCTTGGGGATCTTGCCATAGCCCGACTTCGGCAGCGCCTCCCAGAAGAAGAAGCGCTTCGGCATCTTGTAGCGCGGCACCTTGGGGCCAAGGAACGCCGCCATCTCCGCCTCGCTCACGGGCTTTGCACCTTCGCGCGCAACGCAAACGGCAACGCCAACTTCACCCCAGGTTGGATCTGGCACGCCGAGGACGGCAACCTCGCCGACCGCGGGGTGCGTCAGGATCTTCTCCTCGATCTCGCGCGGATAGATGTTGGAGCCGCCGGAGATGTACATGTCGGAGGCGCGTCCCGTGATGTAGACGAACCCCTCCTCGTCCATGTGGCCTAGATCGCCGGTGCGAAACCAGCCGTTGCGAAACGCCTTCGCATTGGCCTCGGGGTTGTCGTAATAGCCCGCGAACACCGCAGGCCCGATCACGCAGATCTCGCCGCTTTGGTTGGCCCCGAGCTCGCGGCCCTCGTCGTCCTGGATCGAGACCTGCATGCCCGTGCGCTCGAAACCGCAGGTGCCGAGCTTCACGTGCGGACCATCCTCGGAATCGTGCAGAGCCGCCGGCAGCACGGTAATGTTGCCTGTGACCTCGCCGAGACCAAAATACTGCACGATGACCTTGCCGAGCTTGTTCAACGCGGTCTTCTGGTCCTCGCGATACATCGGCGCGCCGGCGTAGATCACCTGGCGCAGCGAGGAGTGGTCGAACTTGTCGACCGCGGGATGCTCGACCATCATCTTCAGGATCGTCGGCACGGTGAAGAGATTGCTGACGCGATGCGTCTCGATCAGACGGAACGCCTCGTTGATGTCGAATTTCTCGGTCGGCAGCAGCACGGTGCGCGCGCCGCGCGCGGTCTGCATGAGCTGGTGCACGCCTGCGCCATGAGACAGCGGCGCCACCACGAGCGAGGCATCCGCTTCCGTGGTGCCCGGCGTCAGGTCGGCAAGATGATTGGTGACCACAAAACCCATCTGGCCATGCGTGAGCACGGCCGCCTTGGAACGGCCGGTCGTGCCCGAGGTGAAGAAGAACCAGCAGGGATCGTCATGCTCGACGGCGACGTTCTCGATCTCGGCGCCGGCATGCCTGTTGATCGCCTCCGCTACGGTAGTCTCGCCAAACGCGCCGTCACCAATGCGCCAGGTGAACTCCAGCGCGCCGCCGGCCACGGCCGCGGCGTGCTCGGGAAAATCGCCGTGGCACAGAAATCCTCTCGCGCCAGAGGCCTGCGCGAGATAGGTGACCTCGTCCGGCATCAGGCGGAAGTTCGTGGGCACCCAGACCGCGCCGAGCCGGAACGCGGCGAACATCGAGAAGAACATCTCGTCGCCGTTCTTGGAATGGACGAGAATGCGATCGCCCTTGTCGATGCCGCGTGCCGCAAGCGCAGTGGCAAGCGCGGATACCTGCGCGTCGATCTCGCGCCAGGTCCAGGACCTCTCGCCCCACACGAAACCCGGCCGGGACCCGTGCCGCCGCGCATTCTGCGTCAGCATGTGAGCGAGGTTCATGACGCGGCGGGACATCCGCAATGGCTGCATAGGGCTTCCTCTTCGCTGGCGGACGGCGCGCAAGGCGGACCGCTTTTCGCGATCCATTTATCGCCATCATCAGCAGCACCGCAAGACCGCTGGCCGCAGAGCGCCATTACGGCATCTTGAACGCGAAGGGCGTCGTGGAGATCGCCTTCTCCTTGAAGCAGGACTGCGAGCCGTGCCCGCCGCAATAGCCGCCATGCAGCTCGAAGCGGATGGTGCGCGCCGCTCCCCGCTTCATCGGCATCGGCTTGATCTCGTAGTTCCGGACATAGCCGTCGAACACGCGGCGTACATCGCCGTTCGGCAACGTCACCAGAACGTTCATGACGCAGCCGCCGCTGCCGCAATAGGCAGCCTCGCGTCCAGTGCATGTCGTGTCGCGGAAATCGACGATGTAATCGTCGCGGCCGTCGCCGGTGAGATCGATCTTGCGCACCGTATCGGGCGCAAAGCTCACCGCGCCGCTGCCCTGGCTTTGGCATTCCTGATCAGCGTAGCGCAGCGCCTTCTGCACCTCGGTGGGGTAGTCGGCCGGATTGAACGATTTTGCTTCGTCGGCGCGAGCGAGGCCGCCGGCGACGAGGAGGCATGTCAGGATCAAGAGTCTCATTCGCCTTGGTCGTCGCGATCGCTTCGATCGTTCAGGAAATCTTAAACATGATCGGCAACCCTCATTCGTCTCCTCGTACAGAGTTCCGCCTCATGTCCAAAGCGCCCGCTTTTCTCCTGTTGTCGCTGGCGCTCGCCGGATGCGCCGCCGCCCCGCAAGCGCGGCTTGCAGCCGATCCCGCTTTCGCCCCGGCACGCTATGCCTGGGACGGTGCCGGCGAGGATCCCAATCAACCCAAGCCGGTGCACGCGTCGCGGACTGCCGCCCGAACCAACGAGGACAAGTCGGTCGCGGCGCTCCAGCCTTACTCGAAGGAGTCGTGGCAGGCCCAGGACGGCATCGAGGCCGACCCGGAGTCACGGGTCAAGCGATCGCTCGTCATCTGCAAGGGCTGCCTGCGGCCGCAACCCGCGGAGGATTCGCGGCTGGCCAAGGCGGCCGATTGAACCAATCCACCGCGGCGAAGCTCTACTGAGATACACCGCCGGCCGGGCATCCGGTCTATAAGCGCGGGTAAAACCGATCTCAGGACATCCCATGCTCAACCGCCGCACGTTCGTCGCAGCCTCGCTTCTCGCCATTGTCGACGCGGCCGCCGCGCAGGCCCCCTCCGCCAACGATCCCGTCGCGATCCTGACCGCGATCTATACCCACGCCGCCAAGGGCAAAGGCGATGGCGGCGGCGCCTTCATCATCGAGAGCAAGGCCGCCAAGGCAAAATATCTCTCGAAATCGCTGGTCGCACTGCGGGCCAAGGCCGATGCGCACACGCCGAAGGGCGATGTCGGGCCGGTCGATTTCGATCCCGTGACCAACTCGCAGGACCCCGACGTCAAATCCTTCACGGTCGACACGGAGAAGCTGGACACCGACAAGGCCACGCTTGCGGTAACCATCACCGGTCACCGCAACGACCGCAAACCCGCCGACCAGGTCGTGCGTTATGAGTTGATGCGCGAGGCCAATGGCTGGAAGATCGACGACATCACGGGCTCATCCGACGGGCAAGTCTGGTCGATCCGCAAGATGCTGACGGACTCGCTGAAGAGCTGACGGGAGACGACATGAGCGACGTCATCGACCACAAGCCCCATCACCGCTTCGAGCTCGAAGTGGAAGGCCATCTCGCCACAGAGCATTACAGGCTCGACGGCAACGTCATCACCTTCGAGCATACGGAGGTGCCGAAAGAGCTTGGCGGCAAGGGTGTCGGCTCAAAGCTCGTGCAAGGCGCGCTCGATCAGGTCCGCGCCGCAGGATTGAGGCTGATCCCGCAATGCCCCTTCGTGAAGGCCTGGATCGACAAGCATCCGGACTACGCGGATCTCGTGAAGAGATAAGCTGGCGCAGGGCCCGCCGATCGCGCGATGGGCCCTGCGGACCCCCTATTGCCCGTGCTTGAGCATGTCCTGGTCGCTCAGCTCCCAATCCTGCCAGAGCTGGAGAATGCCAAGCAGAACCACCAGCGCGCCGAGGCTGGTGTGGTAGACGCGCAGAAAGCCCTCGCTGGAATAGCCGAGGACATAGGGCGAGACGATTAGCCAAAACCCGACCAGGATCGTCGCCACCTCCTGCCAGCGCTGCAACGCAACATATTCGAGCTGGCTGAGGCCAAACACGACCAGGCCAACTGCGACCGTGTTCAGGATCACCGCCTGGTGTCCGACGATCGCCGCTTGATCCTGGACGGGAAACCACGGCGACGCAACGATCAGCGCGCCGAGCAGCATCCCGCACCAGTCTTCCCATGTTCGGTGAGTATTCAAAAAACCAAAGTCCGACATCGTAACCTCCTGCACAAGAGGCATACGTCGGCGGCTGGCGATCACGACACTCCGAATGTTCAGCGACCCTGCCGGCCGCATTCGGGCGTATGTCCTGCAACAAGACGTGGGAACCGGAAGCACGGTTGCAAGGGCGAACCCGTGTTTCTTTGCCATCGAAGCGGCCTCAAGCAAACGACAGCCTGCGGGGTTGATCCAACCAAAGCGTTTACTCAGAAGCCCGCGCCGCAGTCAGGGCACGCAAGAGGTCCGCTGCGCCCCTGACAGCCGCGCAAGTATCTCGTGGTCCGAGCTGGGCCAGAGCGGTCATTCAAGCAAGTCGAGAGCGAATTAGCTTGCCTTGCTTTGAGTCCTTTAGCACTCTCTGCCAAGGAGGCCGAGGCATGAAGATCATGTACGTCGCGTGCGCTCTCGGAACGGCCCTGGTGCTGTGTGGCCTGGGGACGTCTGGTGCTGCAGCCCAAGCGCGGAAGGCCCACGTCGTTCGTGAACCACGACAGAGGCTTGTTGTCACGGTGCCCGCGATAAGGCCGACCCCTTGGGATTATTATATTGTTCCACGATATCGTTATCGCCCTGAGGACGACCGGATCGATCCATACGGACCGCCACCAAGTATCGGCTCGTCCGTCCCGCCCCTGGCGTCGGATGTGCGCTTCTATGAGGGATGGCCATACCGGTGAACAAGGATCGCGCCGAGGAAGATTGGATTCTGGTGAGACGTGGCGATCGGCGCCTGCGGACGCGGAATTGAATTGGGAGCGCCGGGATACAGACGCGTATCGTGGTGCGGCGTTGGCTGGAGATGCTCTGGGTCGCGAGCAGCAACGCCCTGACTGATCGCCAAACCTTCGTTTGACCACCGGAAGGCTGACGTCTGCACCTCTATGAATATGCGTCCTACATGGCGCCCAGCTTCTGCAGCGCCTCGCGTGCGGTCGACAGGTCTGGTTTCAGCTCCAGCGCCTTGCGGAAATCGGCGATCGCGCCCTGCTTGTCGCCGAGCCGCATCCTGGCTTGGCCGCGGTTGTTCCAGGAAAAGACGTCGGAAGGGTCGTATTGCAGCGCCTTGTCGTAGTTGGCAACGCCGCCTCTGTTGTCCCCCTGAAAGAGCCGGATCAAGCCGCGATTGCGCCACCCCCGCGCATCGGTCGGCGCCAGTCGGATCGCCTCACCATAGTCGTCGGCGGCGCGATCGAGCTGCTCGCTGTCGCGATAGACGTTGCCGCGGTCGATATAGGCGAGCAGATCGGGCGCAAGCTTGATGCGGGTGGTGTAGTCGGCGAGCGCATGCGCCATGTCGCGCTTGCGATAGAAGGCAAGGCCGCGGTTGCCGTAAGCCAAGGCATAGTTGGGGTTGAGCTTGATCGCCATGCCATAGTCGCCGATCGCGCCGTCGAGATCGCCCTTGTTGTAGCGGGACTCGCCGCGGTTGTCGTAGGCAATCGCCATCGACGGATCGAGCTTGATCGCCTGGTCATAGTCGGCGATGGCACGGTCGAAATCGTGCTTGAAGGCGTAAACGCGGCCACGATTGTTGACGGCGCAGGCGGAGGTCGGGTCGAGCTTGACGGCCTCGTCGAGATCGCTCAGCGCGGCATCGAGCTCGCGCTTCTCGGTCAGGCCATGGCCGCGGTTGCAATAGGCGGCGGCGAGCTTGTGGCCGGTCCCGCTCCTGGCGTCGATCACCGCCGAGCAGGCCTTGACGCGATCGTCCAGCGCGCTCGTGGTTCCGATACAGACGTCCCAGGCCTGCTCCGCCGCCTCGCTATCCGAGGCCGATGCCGGCGCAGTCCCGGTCAGCGTCAGCACAGCCAGCGAAGCCACGAGACCAATCGAGACACGCATGTGGCGGATATCTCCCCTGCAACCTTGTCCCTTGGTCGCGCCTTGGCAGAGGCGGGTTCACACGCCTAGATCAGGGCTTGAACGACTGACGAGAAGGATTGGCATGTCGGCATCGGTACGCGACAACAAGGACAAGAGCCGCTTCGAGCTCGATGTCGGCCATGAGGTCGCCTTCGCCAATTACCGGCTGACGCCGTCGGCGATGATCATCACCCACACCGAGACGCCGCGCGCGCTACGCGGTCGCGGCATCGCATCCGACCTGGTCAAGGGTGCGCTCGAATTGATCCGGCGCGACGGCAGGAAGGTGGTCGCCGGCTGCGGCTTCGTCGTCGACTATCTCGACAAGCACCCGGAATATGCAGATCTCGTTGGGTAAGACCCGACACTGGGCCGCATATCCATCGACCTGGTTGCGCAACGCTGCGCAGGCAATGTCAGCCTTACCCCGTGAGCAACTAAGCTCGCGCGGCGGCGCACCGTGTCGCGATGGACCAGAGGCTGCTGTGCCCTTCTGACAAAGTGTCGGTGCTGCATCGATGCTGGGATTGCTGCTGACAGTATGCTGTCAGCAGCACGGCGTTACGGGTCAGGCGTCGCGCGATGCGCAGGAGACCTACAGGAGACTACGCTGTGAGATTTGCTTCAACTCGTCTGATCGCTGCAGACATCAAGGGGCTTGTCGACTTTTATGAGAAAGTGACCGGCAAAACGGCCGAGTGGCTGGCGCCGGTATTCGCCGAAATAGTCACTCCTTCGGCAACGCTCGCTTTTGGTGGCGTCGAGACGGTGGCGCTATTCAAGGAAGGGAGCGCGGAGCCCGCCGTCAACCGTACCGCTATTATCGAGTTTCAGGTCGACGATGTGGAAGCTGAATTTGCGCGGCTGAAAGATCACGTCGAAGTGGTGCATGAGCCGAAGATGATGCCCTGGGGAAATCGCACGGCCCAGTTTCGAGATCCCGAAGGAACGCTCGTGAGCCTTTACACGCCAATCAGCGACGCTGCCAAAAAACGATTTGGATCGCGATGAAGCGCGACCGGGGACGGATGCTTGCGTCAATCGCGACATGGTTGCGCGTTGATGAGTCCACGCACAAAAAAAGGCCCGCGATTTGCGGGCCTTTTTCCACGCCGACGGCACTTACCGTCAGTGCTTGATCTCCGGCGGCAGCTTGCCGCCATTGGCGGCGAGCTTGGACATGACCTGCTTCTGCAGCCAGACGTTCATGGTCGCGGAATCGTTGGTGTCGCCGGTGTAGCCGAGTTCCTTGGCGAGATCCTTGCGTGCAGCGAGGCTGGAATCGATGTCGAGCGCCTTCATGAGGTCGACGATCGAGGTACGCCATTCCAGCTTCTCGCCCTTGTGCGCGGCGACCGCCTTGTCGACGATCGCGGCCACGTCCACGGTCTGTGCGGGAGCGGCGGATGGCGCAGCGGAAGGTGCGGCCGACGGCGCAGAAGCTGAAGGAGTGGAGCCTGAAGGAGCGGAGCCCGCCGGCGCTCCACCGGAGGTCGCGCCCCCGGTCGGCGCAGCCGCGGCAGGATGGCTGCCGAAGATCGCGCTGACGATTTTACCGAAAATGCTCATGTATGCTCCCCGAAAAAGATCCGTTGAAAGGGTCTCAGGTACCAACCTGTAGACCAAGTTTCTGTGCCGCGTCCGCTGCTTGCGCGAGGCATGTCACAGCATCAGCTTATCTGCGGCGAAATGACGACCGAATGACATATTCGCGGTTGCACTGCGACATCGAATTTCACCCAAGCGTGAGGGACAGCCCCTGCGAATGGGAGTACGCTTTCCATCTCAGTTCGCGATCCCCTCCGTTCTTCGCGTCTGGTCTGGAATCGCGATTGTCTGGAAAATAGCGGCCGCTTGCGCCGTTGCCGGCGCGGCATTCGGCCGCGCCGCAAGGGAGCAAGCGACCATGGCCACACTCTACCAGGGCAATGTCCCTATGGCCCAGCCTGCTGACGAGGCTGGCCCGATCATCCGAACCATCCAACTGTCCGATCTGCATGACGCGCTCAAGCGCGGCTGGGAGGATTTCAAGGCGGTGCCGAGCCACGCCATCATCCTCTGCGTCATTTATCCGGTGCTGGGCCTCGTGCTCGCACGCATCGCCATGGGCTATTCGGTGATACCGCTGCTGTTCCCGCTGGCCGCGGGTTTCGCGTTGATCGGCCCGTTTGCGGCGCTCGGTCTCTATGAACTCAGCAGCAGGCGCGAACGCGGCGACAACGCCAGCGCCTGGGATGCCATGGACGTGCTTCGCTCGCCCTCCTTCGGCGCCATGCTCGGGCTCGGCACACTCCTGCTCGCGCTGTTCGTGACCTGGGTTGCGACCGCGCAGGCGATCTACGTGGCGGCGTTCGGCTATGAAGGCGTCACCGGCATTTCCGACTTCCTCAAGCACGTCCTGACGACACCGCAAGGCTGGTGGCTGATCGTGGTCGGCTGCGGCGTCGGCTTCCTGTTCGCGCTGGCCGCGCTCTGCATCAGCGTCATCTCGTTCCCGTTGATGCTCGACCGGCACGCGACCGCCGGCGAAGCCATGGTGACCTCGCTGCGCGCCGTGGCGAAGAACCCGGTGCCTATGGCGGCCTGGGGCGTGATCGTCGCGGTGCTGCTGGCGCTGGGAACCATCCCGGCGTTCCTCGGTCTCGCCGTCGTCATCCCCCTGCTCGGCCATGCCACCTGGCATCTCTATCGGAAGGTGATCGTGTCCGATCCCAACGCACGGCATGACGCTCCGCCGCCGCGCCCGCGCAAACCGGCGGCGGATTTCCCCGCCAACCTGTTCCCCTGGCGGAATCGGTCGGAGTGAAACGGAAATCACGTTGCTGCGAGTCCGCCGGTTGATCGCTTGCGGACTCGCCCAATATCGTTCCTTTAACCCTGCTCTTGCTTGAGCAGACGCCACGGGCCCCCCACCGGTCCATGGGCCTTGTTTTAGCCGCGGTTGGAACCGACATTCCGCACCGCCGGTCATACCACTTCATGGAAATCGATTTGCTCGAATGACCCCGACGATCTCTCGTCTCGCCCTCACAGCCTTTGCCCTCACTGCCTCGATTGCCTCAGCCGGGCCCACGCTCGCGGCGGTCGCCTGCGGTTCGGGCAATTTCGATGCCTGGATTGCCGACTTCAAGACAGAAGCCGCCGCCAAGGGCATCTCGCAGCAGGCGATCACGGCCGGCCTTGCCGGCATCACGCTCGATCAAAGCGTGCTGTCCCGCGACCGTTCGCAAAAGGTCTTCAGCCAGAGCTTTGAGGAGTTCTCCGGCCGCATGGTGCCGCCCCGCATGCAGCGCGGCTCCAACATGATGAAGCAATACGGCTCGGTGCTGTCGCGGATCGAGCAGACCTATGGCGTGCCCGGCGAGGTGCTGGTCGCCATCTGGGGACTGGAGACCGATTTCGGCGTCAATACCGGCAAGTTTCCGACGCTGCGCTCGCTCGCGACGCTTGCCTATGACTGCCGGCGCGCCGAGCAGTTTCGCGGCGAGCTGATGGACGCGCTGCGCATCGTCCAGCGCGGCGATCTCGCGCCGAACGAGATGAAGGGTGCCTGGGCCGGCGAGCTCGGCCAGACCCAGTTCATGCCGTCATCCTGGATGAAATATGCCGTCGATTTCGACGGCAATGGCCGTCGCGATCTTCTGCATAGCGCGCCCGACGTGCTCGCTTCGACGGCCAATTATCTTGCGAACTACGGTTGGCAGCGCGGCAAGGACTGGGAGCCTGGCGGCCCCAACTTTGCAGTGCTCCAGCAATGGAACAAGAGCGAGGTCTACGCGAAGACGGTCGCCTATTTCGCGACCCAGCTCGCACGCGCCCCCTAGGAAGCTAAAAATAGGGGCCGATCGCGTCGCGACCGGCCCTCCTTGGTTCCCTGGCGTTACTTGCCCGCGGTGGCGTGCATCGCCTTGTTGAGGTGCGCACCGCAAACACCCATCTTGCCGTTCAGCAGCGCATCCTGGGCCGCAGCAATCTCCTTCTGCGCGGTGAACTTGCTGTCACCGTCGGACATGTTCTCGATCGCAGTCTCGGTTTGCTCGAGATTGGACGAGCTGCATCCGCCCATCTTCTTCGCGGCCTGCGCGGGAGCGACGGCGAATGCGACGGCAGCAATTGCGATGACCCCTAGTAACGTCTTCATTGTTACCTTCCTTATATTGTTGCGCAGCCCGACATCATTGCCGGAATCTGCGGATCAGATTGTTCGTCGACCGCTGCAAGTTTTGAGAATGAATTCCGCGCGAGAATTGCGTGATGTTGCGCGGCGCGCAGAGCCTCATGCGAAATTTCTGATTTTCATTACAACTCTGTAATTTGGCCATCACACGCTCGGCGTGTGTGCGTCGCAGCGAAAGATGATGCGAGGCGCAGTCTGGTCCCTCGGACCGGAAATCGGCGGCCCGTGAACGAGTCTAAGTCGGAATCGATGCCGGCTCCGACCTGAGCAATCTTCGCTTCCACCCTTGAAGCCCCCTGACGCCTCGTCTCCTCGCCAGCCGCTTCAGATGACAAAATAGTGAATTTAAAATCAGTTCTATGAATCATAATGCATGCGATTCGCGCATACGAAGGATAAGGCATTAATTCCGCCTGGCGGCTTGCAGCGGACACAACGCAACATATTTCCGTAACGAATAAAGCTCACAGAAACTGTTAAAACCCGTGGTTTCACGGGGCGTTATCGCGCTTTATGGGGCACGGCTTTGGCGAATGGCTGGGAGCGCCAACGGGTTAATCGTCCCTTACCGGCGCTATGCGCTGACCGCTTAGCTGCATCGCAACATCGGAACTTCTGCAGTGCAGCAGTCCGACCTATATTCATTTCAACGATGACGCCCAGGTCAAGGGTTGAATCGAACTACAGGAGACTACCATGCTGCTCTCGCTCATTCGTATGATCCACGCGTTCCGGGACTATCAGCGCAATGTCGCTGAACTCTCGCAGCTCAGCGATCGCGAGCTGGCCGACATCGGCCTCGACCGTTCGGACATTCCGCGCGTTGCCGCCGGCGCCTTCAAGGGCTGATTGGCCTTCACGGACCGGACGAACCGATAGCGCCCGCTTCGTGCGGGCGTTGTCGTTTCTGGGGTGAGAAACGCCATCTCGGCGATTCCACTCGACACTGAAAAGCGCTACCTGTCGCGCCCATGACAGGATCTCATTCCAAGACCGTACACATCATCGGCGCAGGCCTTGCCGGCTCCGAAGCCGCCTGGCAGGTTGCCAGATCAGGCATATCCGCGGTGCTGCACGAGATGCGGCCGAGCCGCATGACCGAGGCTCACCGCACCGATGGGCTCGCCGAGCTCGTCTGCTCGAACTCGTTCCGCTCCGACGATGCCGCCAACAATGCCGTCGGCCTCCTGCACGCCGAAATGCGCCGGCTCGGCTCGCTGATCATGCGCGCGGCCGATGCGAATCAGGTTCCCGCAGGTGGCGCGCTGGCCGTCGACCGCGATGGATTTTCCGCGGCCGTCACCAAGGCGCTGAACGAGCATCCTTTGATCGAGATCGCCCGCGGCGAGGTCGCCGGCCTGCCGCCGGTCGATTGGGACAACGTGATCGTTGCAACCGGTCCCCTCACCTCTGCGCCGCTGGCGGACGCGATCCGCGAGCTGACGGATGAAAACGCGCTCGCGTTTTTCGATGCGATCGCGCCGATCGTGCACCGCGACTCCATCGACATGTCGGTCGCCTGGTTCCAGTCGCGCTACGACAAGGTCGGTCCCGGCGGCAATGGCGCCGACTACATCAACTGCCCGATGACGAAGGAGCAGTATGACGGCTTCGTCGCCGCGCTGATTGCCGGCGAGAAGACCGAGTTCAAGGAGTGGGAGACCAACACGCCCTATTTCGACGGCTGCCTGCCGATCGAGGTGATGGCCGAGCGCGGGCCCGAGACGTTGCGTCACGGCCCGATGAAGCCGGTTGGGCTGACCAATCCGAACGATCCGACGACCAAGCCGTATGCCATCGTGCAGCTGCGCCAGGACAACAAGCTCGGCACGCTCTACAACATCGTCGGCTTCCAGACGAAATTGAAGTACGGCGAGCAGCAGCGCATCTTCCGCAGCATTCCGGGCCTTAAGAATGCCGAATTCGCGCGCCTCGGCGGCCTGCATCGCAACACCTTCCTCAACTCGCCAAAGCTGCTCGACGGCCAGCTCCGGCTGCGTGCGCAACCGCGGCTCCGCTTTGCCGGGCAGATGACGGGCTGCGAGGGCTATGTGGAATCAGCCAGCGTCGGCCTGATCGCCGGCCTCTATGCGGCGGCGGATGCGCGTGGCGAGCAGCTCGCGAGCCCGCCGGCGACGACCGCGCTGGGATCGCTGCTCGGCCACATCACCGGCGGCCATATCGAGACCATCGAGCCGGGCACGCGCTCGTTCCAGCCGATGAACATCAATTTCGGCCTGTTTCCGCCGCTTGCCGTCCTGCCGACCAAGAAGCCTGACGGCACGCGGCTGCGCGGCAACGAGAAGACGGTGGCCAAGAAGCAGGCGCTGAGCGCCCGCGCGCTCGCCGAGCTCGATCGCTGGATCGCCGATCACCAAAACATCGCCGCAGCGGCGTGAGCCTGTCATGAACCTACCCAAAGAAGACGCCACGGTGCTCGCGGCGCGCTGGACCGAGGGCGTACTCCTGAAGCGCGACGTGTTCTCGACTGTCGAGCGCGGCCGTTTCGGGAGTGAGCGTGGAGAGGTCGATGCGGTGCTGCGCCGGCTCGATGAGGTGCCGTGGTGGTCGTTCGTGCTCGCGCGCCATCTGTTCGCGCGCGAGAAACACGCGCTGGCGCTCGCGAAGGGCCTGAATGTCGGCCCCGAGCTGCTATGGGCCGGCCGACGTGCGCTGGTCCGCGGCTTCGTCGACGGCGTTGCGCTGCATCTGGCCAAGCCGCACGGCAATGTCGCCTATTTCCGTTCCGCCAAAGACGCGCTGCGCCGGCTGCGCCGCGCCGGCATCTGCCACAACGACCTGGCGAAGGAGCAGAACTGGCTGGTCGGCCGCGACGGCCGCGCCTATGTGACCGACTTCCAGCTCGCCGCCTGCTTTGAGCGTCGCGGCCGGCTGTACCGCATTCTTGCCTACGAGGACCTCAGGCATCTGCTGAAGCACAAACGCTCCTATGCGCCCGAGGCGCTGACGCCCAGGGAGCGCAAGATCCTCGCGAAGAAATCCTTTGCCGCCAGCCTCTGGCTCGCGACCGGCAAGAAGGTCTACCGCGCGATCACCCGCGGTCTCTTCAATTTCACCGACCGCGAGGGCGGTGGCCGCCGGCTCGTCAACGACGCGCCCGTGCTGGCCGACTTGATCCGCAAGAATCCCGCCGTGCGCGATACTGCCATCGTCGCCTTCGCCGACCGCCGTTCCGGCGTCGGGCTCTACGCCTTTGTCGAGGCCGACCAGTCGGCGCTCGAAGACCAGCTTCGTAACGAGCTTACGGCTGCGAAGGGGCCAAAGCCGCCCGAGCACATCCAGATCGTGCACGCGCTGCCGCGCGATGCCGGCGGCAAGCCGCGCACCGAGATCCTCCAGCTCGTGGCGATGAACCAGCTCGATCTGATCGAGCCGATGATGACGAGCGACCAGGACCGCGCGTTCCTCAAGGACATCCTGGAGCAGCGCAAGAACTTGCGCGACCGGTTCAATTTCGAAGCGGATCTGCCGGCGAGCTGACAGTCTGTGCTCGGCCTCGGCATCTGAAACCAAGCCGGGCCATCTTGCTCGCATTCCTCGACGCGTCTAATTCATGCACGACGATCGCGAAAAGCGGAGGCGTGGGTGATCGACATCGACCGAATACGTGCCGACACGCCGGCCGCTGACCGGCTCGCCTATCTCCATAACGCGGGCGCTGCTCTCATGCCGGCACCCGTTGTCGCGGCGATGAAAGGGCATATCGATCTGGAGAGCGAGATCGGAGGTTATGCCGCCGCCGACCGGGAGTCCGATCGGCTCGAAGCAGTCTATGGCTCGGTGGCCTGCCTGCTGAATGCTGCCCCCGATGAGATCGCCCTCGTGGAGAACGCGACGGTTGCCTGGCAGATGGCGTTCTACGCGCTTCAATTTCGTAAGGGCGATCGGATTTTGACCGCCGAGGCGGAATACGCCGCCAACTATGTTGCGTTTCTTCAGGTCGCAAAGCGCACGGGCGCGGTCATCGACGTGGTGCCGAGCGATGCCAGCGGCGAGCTCGATATCGAAGCGCTCGAACGCATGATCGACGAGCGGGTGAAACTCATCGCCATCACCTGGGTTCCGACCAATGGCGGGCTGGTCAATCCCGCAGCGGCAATCGGCAAGATCGCGCGAGCGCACGGCATTCCCTATTTGCTCGACGCCTGCCAGGCGATCGGCCAGATGGCAGTCGATGTGGAAGCCATCGGCTGTGACATGTTGTCGGCCACGGGCCGCAAATTCCTGCGCGGCCCGCGCGGTACCGGCTTTCTTTATGTCCGCAGGGCATTGATGCAGCAGCTCGAGCCACCGATGATCGATCACTTCGGGGCGCCCTGGATCTCGCGCGATGAATATCGGCTGCGCGACGATGCGCGCCGCTTCGAGACCTGGGAGAACAATTACGCGGCCCGGCGCGGCCTCGGCGCCGCTATCGATTATGCCCTTGAGATCGGCCTCGGCCCTATCGAGCAGCGCTGCCGCATGCTCGCGGACCGTCTTCGCAGCGGCCTCGCTTCCATTCGTGGCATCACCATTCGCGACCTCGGCCGCGCGCCGAGCGCCATCGTAAGCTTCACGATGGACGGGCATGAGGCGGACGCCATTGTGCGCAGCGCCGCTGTCGCCGGCATCACCATCGGCGCTTCACATCCGTCCAGCACCCGCATCGATGCCGAAGCACGCTCGCTGCCGGTAGTCGCGCGCGCATCCCCGCATTATTACAACACGGAATCCGAGATCGATCGGCTGATCCGCCACCTCGCGAGTTTGACGCCGCGATAGCACGCGGGGCGCGCCTCCCTCACGTGCAGCGCGCGCTCAGGCCGGATGCACCGAGCTTGGCCATGACTTCGTCGAGATGCGCGGCGTCGCGCGTCTCGATGACGAGCTGAAGCAGCGTCGCCTTGGCCGGCAGGTCGGAGAACGTCCGCTGGTGCGAGACCTCGATGATGTTGGCGCCCGCCTCCGCCAGCAGCGCCGCCACCGCGGCAAGCTGGCCCGGTCTGTCTGGGATATCGAGCGACAATTGCGTCAAGCGCCCCTCGCGCGCGAGCTCGCGGGTCAGCACCGAGGCGATCAGCCGCGTGTCGATATTGCCGCCGCTCAGGACGAGACCGACCTTCTGGCCGGCAAAGCGCGAGGGATCGCTCATGGTCGCCGCAAGTCCGGCGGCACCAGCGCCCTCCACCACCGTCTTCTCGATCGAGATGAGGGTCGCAACGGCGCGTTCGAGCTCGGCCTCGTTGACCAGCGCGATGTCGTCGACGAGGCGGCGGACGATCCCGGTCGTGATCTTGCCCGGCGACTTCACCGCAATGCCTTCGGCCAGCGTATCGCCGCGCGCGGGCAGGTTGCCATCATGGATGGCGTTGTACATCGAGGGATAGAGCCACGCCTCGACGCCAAGAACTCGCAAGGACGGCTTGAGCGCCTTGGCGGCAATGGCAATGCCGCTGATCAAGCCGCCGCCCCCGATCGGGACGACCAGCGTATCCAGCTCCGGCACCGCCTTGAGCATCTCGAGTCCGATCGTGCCCTGCCCGGC
This sequence comes from Bradyrhizobium ingae, assembly GCF_055791185.1. Classification (NCBI taxonomy): domain Bacteria; kingdom Pseudomonadati; phylum Pseudomonadota; class Alphaproteobacteria; order Hyphomicrobiales; family Nitrobacteraceae; genus Bradyrhizobium; species Bradyrhizobium ingae. The sequence goes on along the minus strand of NZ_JBVUBB010000021.1, from coordinate 46,936 downwards.
AATGACCAGCGGATCGTCATAGGGATGGACGAAGATCATGCCGCGCGCCTCGCCGTGTTCGCGCGCGAAGACGGCGGCTTCTTCCAGGGTCGCTCCGGTGACGATCACCTCGGCGCCGTGATGCCTGGTGTTCTCGATCTTCACCATCGGCGTGCCGACCGGCATCACGATGGTCGCGGGAATGCCGAGGCGCTTGGCGTGATAGGCAACACCCTGCGCGTGATTGCCGGCCGACATCGCGATGACGCCGCGTTGCCGTTCCTCCACTGAGAGCGCGGTCAAACGGTTGAGGGCGCCGCGCTCCTTGAACGAGGAGGTGAACTGCAGATTTTCGAACTTGAGCCAGAGATCGCAGCCGCAGATCGCGCTCAGCGTCCGGCTGTAATTGCAGGGCGTCTCGACGATGGCGCCGCGGACCACATCCGCAGCCGCGCGCACGTCGGCGAGCGTGACCGGAAGGCCGTCGAGGTCGACCGCCGGATTCGGCGTATCGTGCAAGGTGGTGTCGAGTGCTTCGGCCATGGGGCAATATACGGCATTTGACCGGCTGCCGCGATACGGGAGCCGCTATTTGGTAAATTGCCGCGACCGCGAGGCGCGCCAGAGCGTCCACAGGGTTCCTAACCGCGTCGGCGGCTGCGGCAGGAAGGGATTGCGATCCGCGCGGGACAGGCGCGCCAGGTCGCGGCCCGCCACTGCCAGCGGCAGGAACGCCAGCCTTGCCGGCGGCGGTATTTCCGCCAGCAGCGAGGTCGCCATCGCGACATGCTCTCGCGCTTCGCCGGCTAACTCGTCCAGGGCCGCGCGCAGCGCCGGCGTCTCCTTGCCGGCAAACACTTGCTCAATGGCGCTGCCATGGTTTTCTAGTGTCTGCTGCGGCACGAAGAGCTGGCGATGCGCAGCATCGCGCGGCAGGCTGGCGATCACCTGCACCATGCCCTGCGCGAGACCGGCGTGACGGGCAAGATGATCGACCGCCTCCGACGGCTGCGCGCAGATCCGCGCGGCAAGTGACAGCAGCGCCGAACACGTTTCGGTCAGATACCCCTCCAGCGCAGCCATGGTCGGCATCGGGTCATTGTAGAGGTCGAACTGATGCTCCTCGACCAGCCGCGACAAGGGATCGACCGGCAGATCGTGGTCGCGGATCGCAGCCAGAAGCTCGGCAGCGACGGGATTGCCCTCGGCGCTGCCATGGACGTGGCCGGCCAGCATGTCGGTCCACCATTGCAGGCGGATTTCGCCCGGCAGCGGCTGGGTCACCTGATCGCGGACGCGGACGATCTCGGCATTGAAGGCATAGAGCGCGAGCAGCGCGCGGCGTTCATTGGCGGGCACGAACAGGGTCGTTGCATAGCGTGCGAAATCATGGGTGCGCACGAGATCGGCGCAAAAGGCAGCATCAGCCGCTGACGCGCCGCCGCTCATGGCACCGCGATCAGAGCCGCCGCGACCCGTCGCCGCTCGCCGATCATGATGTTGTAGGTACGCACGGCTGGTCCGGTCTGCATCGTGTCCAGCACCACCCTCACCGCCTTCAACGCCTGGCGCAGCTCCGGCGGCGGCAACCAGACGCCGGCGCCGGTGCCGATCAGAAGCGTGTCGATGCTGTTGGCGGCGGCAAAGACCCGCTCCAGCGAATAACGGTCGATCTTGGCGGGGTCGGTCACGTCCCAGGCCCAGATCGCGTCGGGCAGGCACAGCAGCGAGCCGCGATGCGACATCCCGGCAAAGGCGAAGCCGCCCTTGCCATAGGCGTCGATCGGCGCCGAGCGCGGGAAATGTGGAGCGTTGGGATCGCCGGCCATGGGTTTCGTCCGAGTGGGCTACTGCCCTCGCAAACTCTTGCGAGGGCATGCGGTTCGGATCATGGCCGGTTTTTCTTGGCCGGCGTAGCCGTATCCACGGCGTCCTCGCGGTGCTCGCCGACGCCGAGATAGATCAGGATCGGGGCCGCGATGAAGATCGAGGTGTAGGTGCCGACCAGCACGACGCCGAACATCATCACCGCGGTAAAGCTGTGGATGGCGTGGCCGCCGAACAGCAGCAGCGCCAGCAAGGCCAGCGTCACCGTGACGTGGGTGATGATCGAGCGCGACAGCGTCGAGTTGATGGACTCGTTGAGGAGCTGGGGCATCGGCATCTTCTTGTAGCGCCGCAACATTTCGCGGATGCGGTCGTAGATGACGACGGTATCGTTGAGCGAGTAGCCGAGAATCGTCAAAAGCGCCGCGATGCTGGTCAGGTCAAAATCGACCTGGCTGATCGACATGAAGCCGATCGTCAGCACGATGTCGTGCACGTTGGCGATCATGGCGCCGAGCGCGAACTGCCACTCGAACCGGAACCAGAGGTAGATCAGGATCGCGCCGATCGCGAGCATCAGGCCGGCCATGCCCCAACCCAGGAGTTCGCCGGAGACGCGCGGACCTACCACCTCGACGCGGCGATACTCCACCGATTCGCCGAGAGCGCCGCGAACCTTGTCCACGGCGGCCTGCTGCGCCTTGTCGCCGCCCGGCTGCTCGGCCACGCGAAGCAGCACGTCGGCGGGACCGCCGAATTGCTGTAGCTGAACCTCGCCAAGACCCAGGCTGCCGAGGGTGCTGCGCATCTGCGCGAGGTCGGCTGTGCCCGACTTGGCGCGCACCTCCATCAGGGTGCCCCCCTTGAAGTCGATGCCAAAATTCAGGCCATGAGTGAAGAATAGCACGATGGCGACGATCGAGAGCGTCGCCGAGATCGGGAACGAGATGCGGCGAAACTGGGTGAAGTCGAAATGCGTATCGTCTGGCACGATGCGCAGCGACGGCAGAAGGCCGAGCACGCTGACCACGGTCAGCACAGCAATCAAGACGCCGAGAGAAATGAGAACGAGTTGAGTAGTGGTCACAGCCGGCCTCGAATTATCAAATCGGCACAGTCTTCGGCCGCTTCCACTGCACCCACCATGCCACGATCAGGCGGGTCATGGTGAAGGCGGTGAAGACCGTGGTGATGATGCCGATGCCGAGCGTCACTGCGAAGCCGCGCACCGGACCGGTGCCGATCATGAACAGCACCGCAGCGGCGATGAAGGTGGTGATATTGGAGTCGAGAATAGTCGCAAGTGCCCGCTTGAAGCCTGCGTCGATCGCCGAGATCGGGGTTCTCCCGCCGCGCAACTCCTCGCGGATTCGCTCATAGATCAGCACGTTGGAGTCGACCGCGATACCGACGGTGAGCACGATGCCGGCGATGCCGGGCAGTGTCAGCGTGGCGCTGAGCAGCGACAATAGGCCGAAGATCATTGCGACGTTGATACAGACGGCGATGTTGGCGAACACGCCGAACAGCCTATACGTCAACAGCATGAACACGACGACCATGATCGAGCCGACATAGGCGGCGAGCTCGCCCTTCTCGATCGAGTCCTGGCCGAGGCCCGGACCGACCGTGCGCTCTTCCACGACAGTCAGCGGCGCAGGTAGCGCGCCGGCGCGCAAGAGGATCGCGAGATCGTTGGCCGACTGCACGGTGAAACTGCCGGAGATCTGGCCCTGGCCGCCGGTGATCGGCTCGCGAATGACCGGCGCCGAGATCACCTTGCCGTCGAGGATGATCGCGAAGGGCACCCCAACATTCTCCTGGGTCGCCTGCGAGAACTTGCGCGCACCCGACGTGTTGAACTTGAAGCTGACGATGGGTTCGCCAGTGCGCTGGTCGAAGCCGGGCTGGGCGTCGGTCAGATCGCTGCCGGAGACGAGCACCTGCTTCTTGACCACGTAGCTGGGCGGCGGCGGCGTGGCGCTCGGCAGGAGCTCGGAGTCCGGCGGCAATCCGCCCTGCTGCGCTTGGTCCGGCGGCACCGAGGGATCGACCATGCGGAATTCCATCTTCGCAGTCTTGCCCAGCAGTTCCTTCAAATGGGTGGGATCCTGCAAACCCGGCACCTGCACCAGGATGCGGTCGTTACCCTGACGCTGGATGATAGGCTCGACGGTGCCGAGCTCGTTGACGCGCTTCTCGACGATCTGGATCGACTGCTCGATGGTCTTGCGCAAACGCTCGATCATCGCGGACTCCGGAATACTGAGGCGGATCAATCCGCCACCGGAATCGGCGACTTCAAGGTCGCGCTGACCGCTGGACCCCATAAGGCCGCCAATCGGCTGCGCAAGCTCACGCAACTTGGACAGTGCGGCCGGCACATCGGATTCCTTGGCGATGCGGACCTCGACCGCGTCATTGCGGACCGTGGGAGCGCCGTTATAGCCGATCTTGGCCTCGCGCAGCACGCGACGGACGTCGTCGCGGATCTGGTTGAGCTTTTCCTTCTTCACATAGTTGGAGTCGACCTCGAGCTGCAGAGAGGAGCCACCCTGCAAGTCGAGGCCGAGCACCAGGCGGCGCTGCGCCCAGGCGGGCCACGTCTTGACCTGCGCTTCGGGGAAGAAGTTCGGGACCGCGCAGAGGCACACGATCAGCGCAATCAGGATGATCCCTAGCGCCTTCCACCGCGTGAAATACAACATCGAGTGAACCTGTCAGATCAGAAGAATACGAGGCTCGAGCGAGCGATCAGCTCGCCGAGTCGTCCTTGGCGCTGTCCTTGGCCGGCTCGCCCTTAGCACGCACGCCGGAGATCATCTGGCGCATCTGCCGCACCCGCACGCCGTCGGAAATTTCGAACTCGATCTGGTCGTCGTCGACGACCTTGGTGACCTTGCCGACGAGGCCGCCCGAGGTCACGACCGTGTCGCCACGGCGGATGTTCTTCACGAGATCGGCATGGTCGCGCACCTTCTTCTGCTGCGGACGCAGAATCAGGAAGTACATGATCACGAAGATCAGGGCGAACGGCAGCAGCGACATCAACATGCTGTTGGTGTCGCCGGCGCCCGCGGCCTGGGCATACGCAGGGGTAATGAACATTCGGACGATCCTCGTGAACGGGAGAAGGCCGGCATTGCCCCCTTGAGGCAGCCGGGTCGGTCAAATTTCGCGCGGACTATAGCGGCAGCGGTCCCAATTGCAACGCTGCCAGACCGACGATTTGGCCACCTTGCGGGCGACCCTCAGGCCCGATAAGGCTGCATTCTCAGGAACTTCGGACATGCCCAGAAAACCAAGCAAAACCGCCGGCAGGAAGGCCACCAGCCTCCCCGCCAAAAAGCCCGCCCGCCTCGCGGCAAAACGACCCACGGCTGAAGCCACCGACCTCGCTCAGGACCGCATCGTGCGCGCGCTGGAGACCATTGCGGCGCACCTTGCGACCCAGCGGCCCGGGTCCGCCGCTCCCGTCTCGTTCGAGCGTGCCGACGCCTTCGTCTGGCATCCGGACGGCCGCCTCTCGGCGGTGCCGCGGGTCAGCCGCGTCGACCTTTTTCTGCTCAAGGGCATCGACCGGATGCGCGACATCCTGATCGAGAACACCGAGCGCTTCGCAAACGCCCTTCCCGCCAACAACGCCCTGCTCTGGGGCGCGCGCGGCATGGGCAAGTCGTCGCTGGTGAAGGCTGCGCATGCCAGCATCAATGCGGACCGGAAAGCCTCAGACAAATTGAAGCTGATCGAGATTCATCGCGAGGACATCGAGACGCTGCCTGCGCTGATGGAGCAGTTGCGCGGCTCGTCCTTCCGGTTCATCGTGTTCTGCGACGACCTTTCCTTCGACGGCAATGATGCGTCCTACAAATCGCTCAAGGCCGTGCTCGAAGGCGGCATCGAGGGCCGGCCCGACAACGTCATCCTCTATGCTACCTCCAACCGCCGTCATTTGCTCGCGCGCGACATGATCGAGAACGAACGGTCCACCGCGATCAACCCGGGTGAAGCGGTCGAGGAGAAGGTCTCGTTGTCGGACCGCTTCGGCCTGTGGCTCGGCTTCCACCGTTGCAGCCAGGACGAATATCTCGCCATGGTGCGCGGCTATTGTGGCCACTTCGGCATCGAGGTCGATGACGAGGCGCTGGAGCGCGAGGCGCTGGAATGGTCGACCACCCGCGGCTCACGCTCCGGCCGCGTCGCCTGGCAGTTCGTGCAGGAGCTGGCGGGGCGGCTAGGTGTGAAGCTGACGGGGAAATAAGTCGGAAGGTCGCGAAGTCCGAAAGTCGCGCCCCACTCACCACTGTCATTCCCCGCGAAAGCGGGGAATCCAGTATTCCAGAGACTTCGAGATTCGGCCCAACCGCATCCTTGCGGATGTAAGCCTCACGCCCCGTTCAGGAATTGAAGCGGGTCAACCGGGTTTGATCCTTTACGGATCTCGAAGTGGAGCTGCGGCGACGCCACCTCCCCGGATTGACCCGACTTGGCAATGACCTGGCCGCGCTTGATGGTATCGCCGCGCTTCACCAGCAGCTCACTCGCATGGGCATATGCGGTGACGTAGCCGTTGGAGTGCCGAACCAGGACCAAATTGCCGTAGCCCTTCAGCTCGTTGCCCGAATAGGCAACGACGCCGTCTTCAGCCGCCTTGACCGGCGTGCCTTCGGGCACCGCGAGATTGATGCCGTCATTGGACTTGCCGTTGGTCTTGGCGCCGTAGCTCGTGATCACCTTGCCGCGTACCGGCCAGCGGAAGGTCGGCAGCGCGCCGGTGGCGTCAGCGGCCTTTGCGGGGGTCTCGGCGGACTTCTCTTCGACATTGGCGGTGGCTTGCGCCAGCCGCGCGCTTTGCACCGGTGCGACGCTGGCGACCGCGACCTTGGTGGCGGGCACGGTTGCGACCGCGGCAGGCTGCTGGGCAACGGCGACGGGCGCGGCGGCCACCGCCACGGGGGCGAGCGGCGCGGCAACAGCCGCAGTCTTGCCGCCCGGCACGGTCAGCTTGGTGCCGAGCTTGAGCTTGGCGGACGGTTCGAGACCATTGGCGCGCGCGAGCTCGGCCACCGGAATGTGGTTCTTGCGCGCGATGCTCGCGAGCGTGTCGCCACGATTGACGAAGTGGGTGCCGGATGGCGCGCCGACGGCCGCCATCGGCTTGGCTGCCGGTGCCGCGACCGGTGCTGCGGCGACCGGAGCCATGGCCGGCGCAGGCGCCGCGGCGACGGCTGCCGGATGCGGAATGACGAGCTGCTGGCCGGGCGAGAGCGCGCGCGGGCCCTTGTAGCCGTTGGCGGCGAGGATCGCCTGCGGAGTGACGTGATAGCGCTTGGCGAGCACGTCGAGCGTGTCGCTGGTGCCGACGATGATCTTGGTCCCTCCGGCAGGGTGGGCCGCGGCAACCGAGCGCGGCGGCACGGTGCCGGTGGATTCAAGATGCGGCTGCGCCGGCGGCGCATAGGATCCCATGCCACGCCCGCCTCCGGCAACGCTCCCACCTCCTGCGGTGGGATAGGATTGCGGAGCGGCGACCGCCGGCGGCGGCAACGGCTGGGACTGATAGCCGGGCTGTGTCTGCGGCCGAGTATACTGCGGCAGCTCGCGTTGCGGCGGCGGCGCCTGCTGCACCGATCCGGTGGAGTCCTGGGACGCGAAGGGGTTGGAGAAGTTGGATTGCGAAAGCCGCGACGACATATCGGCGCTGCATCCTGCGAAACCGAACGAGATCAGCGCCAGCACCGCGACGTGCGGCACGCGGCGCGAGTAAAGCAACTCGGCAAGAGCGGACATGGTTACTCACTCGTACGCAACTGAACTGGTTTTTTAAGTAAACACGCGCCGAGTAAATAACCGCTTAACCCTCCCAATAAGGTGTTGGCCGGACAGCCGATCCCGAATTCTACAGCTCGCGGGCCACGCCAGGCAGCGCGGGGACGAAGCGGACGTCGACGAGTTCCTTGCGCTCAATGCCCGTCTCGGTGCGGGTCAGTCGGATCAGGGTCTGCACCCCCTGATGAGGGCCGACCGGCGCGATCAGGATGCCCCCGACCTCCAGCCGCGCGATCAGATTGTCCGGGATCTCTTCCATCGCGGCGGTGACGATGATGCGGTCGAAGGGACCGATATTGGCGGGCAGATCGAGACCGTCGCCCAGCATCACCTCCACATTGTGGCAGTCGAGCTTTTCCAACCGGGCCCGCGCCGCATCGGCGAGTTTTCGATAGCGCTCGACCGTCAGGACATGTCCGGCAAGGCGCGACAGCACTGCGGCCTGGTAACCGGAGCCCGCGCCGATCTCCAGCACGCGATGCTGCTTTTGCAACTGGAGCTGCTCGGTCATGTAGGCGACGACGAAGGGCTGGCTGATAGTCTGCCCACAGGCGATCGGCAACGCGCTGTCGCGGTAGGCGTCCTCCCGATCCGCCGCCTCGACGAACAGATCGCGCGGCACCTCCTCCATGGTACGCAGCACCGCCTGGTCACTGATGCCGCGACGTCGCAGCGTGAGCTGAAACATCATTTTTTCCGGCGGATGCTGATTGGCGGTCATTGCTTTCGTCGCGTTTTGATCTCGGCCAGGCCCAACCCGCGGCGAGTTGCGACCTTCGTCGCAGCCGCTCGATTCTTGTTCCGGCTCAGGAACCCATGATAGTCTTCTGCCACGGCATCTGACCACATAATCTGCTTTACACAGAGTTGGCCATGCCACCATTTCCAGATCGGGGTTCGTCTAAACGCTCGTTGCGTCGCATGGCTTTATCTGCGAACGTTTGATGGGAAGGGCAAGGACTCACGGATGACTGCGGGCGGTTCTGTTTTCCTCGTCGAAGACGAGGTCATGATCAGGATGATGGTCGCAGACATGCTCGAAGAGCTTGGCTACAAGGTCGCGGCCGAGGCCGGCGACATTGCCGAAGCGATGCGGCTTGCCCAGTCGACAGAGTTCGATTTCGCCATCCTCGACGTCAACGTCAACGGCAAGGTGATCTCGCCGGTCGCCGAAATCATCAAGGCCAAGGGCCGCCCCTTCATCTTCGCCACCGGCTACGGCTCCTCCGGACTGCCCGAGCAGTATCGCGACCGCCCGGCCCTGCAAAAGCCGTTTCAGCTCGACGCGCTCGGCAAGACCATCGAGTCCGCGCTGCGCGGCGGTTAGAGCCGCTCCGCTCCCCTATTTCAGCGTCTCGCCGAGCGCCTGCGAGAAGGCCTCGTCCGTGCGGTCGAGCTTCAGCGGTGTCACCGAGATGTAGCGCTCGCGCAGTGCGGCAAGGTCGGTGCCTTCAGCGGGCAGATCCATCATCGCCGTGCGCTCGAAGCCGATCCAGAAATAGGGATTGCCGCGGCCGTCGCGGCGTTCGTCGACCCTGAGGAAGCCGAGATTACGCTTGCCCTGCCGCGTCACGCGGATGCCGAGAACCTCTTCCGGCGCGCAGGATGGAAAATTGACGTTGATCACGGTGTTCCTGGGCACACCGGCCGCGAGCACCTTGCGCACGATGTCGGGGCCGAACTTGCGAGCGGTGTCCCACGGCGGACGCTCGCGCGTCTCGACGCTGAATTCCTGCGACAGCGCGAACGACGGCAGGCCCAGGATCGTGCCTTCCAGCGCGCCCGCGATGGTGCCGGAATAGACGACGTCCTCGGCGACGTTGCGGCCCTTGTTGACGCCGGACAGCACGACGTCGGGCAGTGTCGCGCCCAGAATATGACGCGCGCCCATGATGACGCAGTCGGTCGGCGTGCCCCTGACCGCGAAGTGCCGCGGGCCGACCTCGCGCAGGCGCAAGGGGTCGTTCAGCGACAGCGAATGCGACACGCCGGACTGGTCAAGCTCGGGCGCCACCACCCAGACATCGTCAGACAGGGCGCGCGCGATCTCCTCCACGACCGTGAGGCCGGGCGCGTGGATACCGTCGTCATTGGTGCAGAGAATGCGCATGCGTCGGATCGATTCCTTTGGGGCTGTGAGGAGGTCTTATCCGGCTACGGCCGATCAGGCAAACCGGGGGAACGCCGGAGTTTCCGGCTGTTTGGAACCTGCCAGCGGCCGTCGCCACGCCTTCGCCTAGCGGCGGATACGCCATTGCGGCAGGAAGCGCGCCAACCGACCTTCAGCTCGCAAAGCGAGCATGACCGGAGTGGCTGGCCTTGCTGATGGTGCAACGGGGGCAGGGCCAGGCGGCAGCTCGATGGCCGCGTGCACCGGCGCACGCGCCGGTGGTGTGGGCGACTGCGGATAGCGCGTGCGCGCGAGCGCCAGGGCTTTGTCAAAATCTTCGATATTGAGCCCGGGCTTGGCGCGCCTGCTTTGCACGAAATCGTCGTCCCAGAGCCGCGCGATCTCGACGTCGAGCACACCGCGCAACCGCTGATCGACCGCCTGGATGCCGAAGCCTGTCACCGCCCATTGTCTGCCGATCCAGAAGATGTCGCGGTGCAGGGCCATGGGCGGTCGCTGGAGATATCGGAGGGGCGTCAGGATAACCGCCCGTCCGATCTTCGCAACCGTCTATCCCGGCAAATGTCGCACTACTCGCGCGCGACCACCTTCAGCCCGCCCATGTAGGGTTGCAGCACATCCGGCACGGCAATCGAGCCGTCCTCCTGCTGATAGGTCTCCATCACGGCGATCAGCGCGCGGCCGACGGCGGTGCCGGAGCCGTTCAGCGTATGGACGAAGCGCGGCTTGCCGTCCGGCCCGCGCGAGCGCGCATCCATGCGTCGCGCCTGGAAATCGCCGCACACCGAGCAGCTCGAGATCTCGCGGAACATGCCGCCCTCGCCCTGCCCCGGCATCCAGACCTCGATGTCGTAGGTCTTTTGCGACGAGAAGCCCATGTCACCCGCACACAGCGTCATCACGCGGTAGTGCAGGCCGAGCTTCTGCAAGACCTGCTCGGCGCAGGACAGCATCCGCTCCAGTTCGTCCTTGCTGGTCTCGGGCGTCGTGATCGAGACCAGCTCGACCTTGGTGAACTGATGCTGCCGGATCATGCCGCGCGTGTCGCGTCCCGCCGCGCCCGCTTCGGCGCGGAAGCACGGCGTCAGGGCGGTGAGCCGCATCGGCAACTGCTTCTCGTCGAGGATGGACTCGCGCGCGAGATTGGTGAGCGACACTTCGGCGGTCGGGATTAGGCCGAGGCGCTCGGTCATTAGCTGCTCAGGATCGGGGGACGCGAGCAGCTCGCCCTTGATCGCCCAGAACTGATCGTCCTCGAATTTCGGCAATTGCCCGGTGCCAAACATCACCTCGTTGCGCACGAGGAGTGGCGGGTTGATCTCGGTATAGCCATGCTCGTTGGTGTGCAGATCGATCATGAACTGGCCGATCGCACGCTCAAGCCGCGCGAGCCCCTTTTTCAACACGACGAAGCGCGCGCCGGAGAGTTTTGCCGCCGCTTCGAAGTCCATGTAGCCAAGCGCAGTGCCGAGATCGTCATGCAGCTTCGGCGCGAAGCTGTAGTTGCGCTTGTTGCCGAACACGTGATGCTGCACGTTGCCGTGCTCGTCGACGCCGTCGGGCACCTCGGCAAGCGGCAGATTGGGGATCGCCGACAGTTCTTTTGCCAGTTCCTCATCGGCCGCCTTCGCAGCGGCCTCGAGGTCCGGCATCGTGGTCTTGAGCTCGGCGACCTCGGCCATCAGCTTGGCCGCGCGCACCTCGTCCTTGGCTTTCTTGGCCTCGCCGATCTCTTTCGAGGCCGCGTTGCGCCGGGCCTGGGCCTGCTCGGAAGCAAGGATCGCCGCACGCCGCTTCTCGTCGATCGCCAGGAGCGAGGCCGACATCGGCTTCAACCCACGCCTGGCAAGGCCGGCGTCGAAAGCTTGCGGATTGTCGCGGATCGTCTTGATGTCGTGCATGGCTGTGGTCCTGGGGCAGCGCGCAAACCAGCAACGTCAAACGTTGCAAGTCAGCAAATGGCTGATTTCCCTACCACAGGCGTCATCGCCCGCGAAAGCGGGCGATCCAGTATTCCAGAGACAGCGCGAGGGTACGGAGGGGCGGCGGCGTACTCAATTCCCCGCTTTCGCGGGGAATGACAGCCAAAGGATACGGCGCCCTATTCCGCCGGGTTGGCGCTCGACGACGCGCCTCCGCTGGAGGCCTGCGAGGCGGCGGCCTTCTTCTCCACCATCGATACCGCAATGATCGAGCCCTCATAGAGCGCCAGCAAGGGTATGGCGAGCGAGCACTGGCTCAGCACGTCGGGCGGGGTCAGGACGGCCGCGATGATGAAGGCGATGACGATGAAATAGCGGCGCTTCTCGCGCAGCATCTTTGACGTGATGATGCCGATGCGGCCGAGCAGCGTCAGGATCACCGGAAGCTGGAAGGCGATACCGAAGGCGAAGATCAGCGACATCATCAGCGACAGATATTCGCCGACCTTGGGCAGGAGCTGAATCTGCGCGGTCTCGTCGCTGCCGGTCTGCTGCATGCCGAGCGAGAAACGGATCAGCATCGGCAGCACGACGAAATAGACCAGCATCGCACCCAGCACGAAGAAGAACGGGGTCGCGACCAGATAAGGCAGGAAAGCCTGCTTCTCGTGCTTGTAGAGACCGGGCGCCACGAACTTGTAGATCTGCGTGGCGACGATCGGGAACGAGATGAAGCCGGCGCCGAACAGCGCGAGCTTGAGCTGGGTGATGAAATATTCGAGCAGCGCCGTGTAGATGAACTTCGAATTCTCGGGCCCTGCGACCCACACGAACGGCCAGACCAGCACGTTGTAGATCTGCTTGGCGAAGAAGAAGCAGAAGATAAACGCGATGCCAAAACCGAGCAGCGCCTTGATCAGCCGCGAGCGCAGCTCGATCAAATGATCCATCAACGGCGCCTTGCTGGCTTCGATGTCGGCGTCGGTCATGACGCTTTGGCGTCCTTGATCGCTTCAGGTAGCGCAGTGTCTTGGATTACAGTGTCTTGGACTACAGTCTCCCGGGTCACAGGAGCCGCCTCGACCTCGCGGGTGATCGCGAGCGGTTCATTTGCCGCCGCATGTGCCTCCGCCTCCACAAAGGTCGCGGGCGTCGGAGCTTCCGGTGTCGTCGGCATCACCGGCGCTTCGCCTGAAGTCGCCGGCGCTTCGCTTGAAGTCGCCGGAGCTTCGCTTGAAGTCGCCGGAGCTTCGGTTGACACCGCAGGCGGCTCGATCGCAGGCGTAGCCGCGGTGTCCGCCGGCTTGTCGATGTCCTCGATGCGCAGCGCCTCGTTGACGTCCTTCGTGAGCGAGGTCATCAGATTGTTGCCGGTGAAGCCGGAAGCCGCTTCCCTGACCTCGTCAAAGCTCTTCTTGAGGTCGGCCATCTCGGCCTCGCGCATGGCTTCCTGAAACTGGCCCTGGAATTCGGCGGCCATCTTGCGGGCCTTGCCCATCCATTGGCCGACCATGCGCAGCACACCGGGGAGCTCCTTCGGGCCGATGGCAACGAGCGCAACGACCGCGATGAGGACCAGTTCACTCCACCCGATGTCGAACATGAAGTCTTCCGTTCAGGCAAGCCGCGATTGGCCCAATCCTCGACCTGCGGGATCGGGACCGCCCACGTCGTCTGCCGATCTTTGGCTCAGACGGCCTTGCTGCCGACGTCGGACCGGGCCGCAGTCGGCGCGGCGTTGTGCTCGATGGACTTGGCGGCGTCGGGCTTGTCGGCAACCTTGTCGTCGTCCTGCATGCCCTTCTTGAAGGCCTTGATGCCCTGCGCCACGTCACCCATCAGGTCCGAAATCTTGCCGCGGCCGAACAGCAGCAGGACCACTGCGATCACCAAGATCCAGTGCCAAATGCTAAGCGAACCCATCCTGCAACCCTCCAAACACGCATGGCCGGGGACCCGGCCGATCTTCACCGAAACCTAGGCTTCGCAGGTGTCAAAAACAAGGACCAAGGCAGCGCCAATTCGCTGTCGGCGCTACGTAATCTTGCTAGTGTTAACTGGTCGGGGGAGACCGTAGAACGACGGGCCGTCAGCCCTCGTCGCTGCCCTCGCCGCCGCTTTCCGGCGTCTCAGGTTCCGGCTCTGGCGCCGGGGCCAACGCAAGGTCCAGATCCTCGCCGGGCTCAAGCGGATCCTCGTCCTCACGCAACGCCGGATCGTCCGACGGCGTCGGGACGCTGAAACCGGTCGGCAGACGCGAGTCCAGAAGACCGGTGCCCTTCAGCTCTTCCAGTCCCGGCAAATCGCCGAGCTGTTCCAGTGTGAACTGCGACAGGAAATCCTCGGTGGTTCCGAAGGTCAGCGGACGCCCCGGTGTCTTGCGCCGCCCACGCGGCTTGATCCAGCCGGTCTCGAGCAGCACGTCGAGCGTGCCCTTCGAGGTGACGACGCCTCGGATCTCCTCGATCTCGGCGCGAGTCACCGGCTGGTGGTAGGCGATGATCGCCAGCACCTCGATCGCCGCACGCGACAGGCGGCGCGTCTCGGTGCTCTCGCGCGTCATCAGCCAGGCAAGGTCGCCAGCGGTGCGGAAGGTCCATTTGTTGGCAACACGCACGAGGTTCACACCGCGCGTCGCATATTCGGCCTGCAACTGCGCGAGCGCAGCCTTCACGTCGACGCCATCAGGCATGCGCTTGGCGAGCGTCGCGGTATCCAGCGGCTCGCTGGACGCAAACAGAAGCGCTTCGAGAAGCCGCAACTCTTCGGGACGTGCCTGGGATTCGTTGTCCATCGGCTCGACCTCTTCTACCCGAACTTCCGCCAAGGCCATGGCAGCTTCTCCTTCTTGCACTTAGCCGACCGGCGTTTCAGGCGCGGGAGGCGCGTCTGGCACCGGTTGATGCCGCCCCTTTCGGAAATAGAGCGGCGCAAACGCCTCTTTCTGGTTCAATTCCAGCTGGCCTTCCCGCACCAGTTCCAGCGCGGCGGCAAAGCTCGAAGCGAACACCGTCGCACGCTGCGACGGATCGGCGACGTAGCGGATCAGGAAGTCGTCGAGGCGACCCCAATCGTCCGATTCAGTAAGGCCCCCGACCAGCCGCTCCAGCGAGGCGCGTGCCTCGGCGAGCGACCACACCGTGCGCTTCGCAAGATGCACGCTCGCCAGCACGCGAGACTGGCGCTGCGAGGCATAGGCGGTGAGCAGATCGTACAGCGTCGCGGTGTATTTCGGATGCTTGACCTCGGCGATCTGTTCGGGCTCGCCGCGCGGGAAGATATCGCGCAGCAATTGCTGCCTGTTCATCAGCCGGTTCGCCGCTTCGCGGATGGCCTCGAGCCGGCGCAGGCGATTGGCAAGCGCGGTGGCCATCTCCTCCGCGCTCGGACCTTCCGCCGTCGGCGGTTCCGGCAGCAGGAGGCGCGATTTCAGGAAGGCGAGCCACGCAGCCATCACGAGATAGTCGGCAGCAAGCTCGAGCCGGATCTTCCGCGCAGCTTCGATGAAGTGGAGATATTGATCGGCAAGCGCCAGGATCGAGATCTTGGCGAGGTCGACCTTCTGCTGCCGCGCCAGCGCGAGCAGCAGATCAAGCGGGCCCTCATAGCCCTCGACATCGACGACCAGCGCCGGCTCGCCCTCGGCGAGCTCGGCGGGCCGCCCGGTTTCGAACGATAGGATTTCTGCGGTCATGCGGATGCCGTGTTCGCCTGTGCGATCAATGCGTCGAGTTCAGCGCGTGCCGCCATCCGGTCGAACGGCTGCGGCGCCCTGCGCGCGGCCAGCGCCCGGCTCGCGCGCTCCAGCGCCTTGCCCGACAATTCGGGCGTTTGCCCGACGACCTCGCGCATTTCCTCGATATTTCCGTTGCAATGCAAGACGATGTCGCAGCCGGCAGCAAAGATCGAACGCGTGCGCTCGGTAATGGTGCCCGCCAACGCATTCATCGACACGTCATCACTCATTAACAAACCCTGGAACCCGATCACGCCACGAATCACCTGCTGAACCATTGTCGCAGATGTCGTCGCCGGATGGGCGGGGTCGAGCGCGCTAAACACAACATGTGCGGTCATCGCCATCGGCAGGTCAGCCAATGGCTTGAACGCGGCAAAATCGGTGCGCTCCAGCTCATCCCGTGGCGTGTCCACCGTCGGCAGCCGGAAATGCGTGTCGGCGGTCGCCCGTCCATGACCGGGGATGTGCTTCAGGATCGGCAGGACGCCGCCCTGCTCCAGCCCGTCCGTGACGCCGCGGGCGATCGCAGCGACCTTGGCCGGCTCGGTTCCATAGGCCCGGTTGCCGATCACGGCGTCGGCGCCAGCGACCGGCACATCGGCGAGCGGCAGGCAGTCCACGGTGATGCCGAGATCGGCCAGATCCGCCGCGATAAGCCGGGCGCTGAGGCGGGCAGCGGCCAACCCGAGCACCGAATCAATGTCGTAAAGCGTCCCGAATACGGCACCGGACGGATAGACCGGCCAATGCGGCGGGCCCAGCCGCTGCACCCGTCCGCCCTCCTGATCGATCAGGACGGGGGCATCCGGAGCGTCAGCGGCACCGCGCAATTCCTGAACAAGCGACGCAACTTGAGCCGGAGTCCCGATATTCCTCTTGAAGAGGATGAAACCCCAGGGACGTTCGGCACGGATAAAATCCCGCTCGGTGGCGGTCAATTCCGTTCCGGATACGCCGGTAATGAAGGCCCGCGTGCTCATAGTCGCCGATTAACCGTACCCCGCTAGGGGGTCAAGGAAACGGCCGATAATACTACGGGATAAAGCACTGGCCGCCGGCAGACTTCAGCTCGGTGCAGAACTGGACGGCTTCCTGACGGGTCCGGTACGGACCAACCATGGCGCGGTACTTCACCTTGCTGTCCGCCAGATCCACCCGTTTGATCACCGGCGAGCGCGATCCGAGCGCCGACGGGAATTTGCCCTGAAGCACGCGGAAGGAATCCCGAGCCGCGGATTCGGAATCTTGGGACGAAATCGAGACCATGTAGCTGCCACCGCCCTCGACGGGGGCCGGAGCGATCTGCGTCGGGTTGGTCGCGGCCATCCGGGTCGGCGGCGCGGAAGGCTCCGGCGCGCCCGCCTGCGGCGCCAGCGACATCGGCTGGTTGGCGCTGGCATTGGCCGAGGTCGGCGGATTGCGTGGCACGGCCGGAACGGCGGCGGCTTTTTGAGCGCCCGCCTGCTTGGCTGCGGCCGCAGCCGGCGCGGGCGTGCTGTCGGTCTGATCGCCCTTCACCGAGAGTGTCCTGATCTTGCGCGGCTCGCTGTTCGGCATCGTGCCGTTATTGGGCGCAACGGCTGGCGGCGGCACGGTCGACGGTGAAACGCTCGCGACCGACGGCGGGTTGGCGTTCGGATTGAGCGGCGGGAAGACCACGCGCGGGCCACCGGACTTGGCGTTGACGTCGATCGGCGCTTCCTCGCGCGGCACGATCTTTTCGCTGCCGTCACCGGTGACCATACGATCGGGCACCTTGGCGGAGCCGTCCGCCGGCGCCGGCACGACCTTGGTCGGCGTGTTGTCCGCCTTGATGATCGGAGGCTCGCCGCTGCGGGGGGATCCCAGATAGGACTTGTAAGCGAAGGCGCCCCCGGTACCGACCACGGCGAGCGCAAGGATAGCCGCAACGGTCACCAGCCCGCCGCGCTTCTTCTGCGGAACCTCGTCGTCGAGCTCATCCTCGGGATAGTCGCTCTGATAGGCGTAAGGATCGTCCGGATAGGACGGATCGCGCTGGAAATCCTGCTGGCCTGCATCGAGCTGGCCATAAAGCGCATCGTCATAGCGCGACGGATCGATCGGATCGTCGTGCTCAGGATAGGCCTGCGGCTCCTGGTAGTTGGGCTCGGGCGCGGGCAGCTGGGCCGTGAAGCGCTGCAGCGGATGCACCGGGTTCACCGCCGGCGCGTAGCCCGGCTGCTCAGGCATAGCCGGCTGCGGCCGAACGTTGGCACGCCTGATCCAAGCCGGCGGTCCGGGCGGTGGTGGCGGCTCGTCGTAATTGTCGTCGTAGCTGTCTGGCGCGTAGCTTTGCGCGGACGGCTGATACGGTTCGGGCGGCGGCGGAGTTGGCGCCCTCGCGGCGGGCCGGCCCTGCGTCGCGAACGGATCAGTCTGACCGATCAGGCGCGCGAGTTCGGCCAAGGGATCGCTATCCGCCCTGCCATGCTGATCGCCACCGCGGTCATAGTCATCGGAAGGATACGGTCTGTTCTGATATCGATCGGCCATCGTGATGATGCGTCCCCTTCGGGAAAGCCGCCAGTCCTCGACCCGAACAGCGGCCTTCACCCACAAGGCATTCAACCAAGTCGCATTACGTAAGCGAGCCGGCTTCTGCCGGTTAGCCCCCACAAATTCCTTGAAGTAGTTCGCCCCAAACTACCGCATCTCGTCCGGGGCATGGACGCCGAGAATGGCGAGGCCCGATGCCAGGACCGAGACGACGCCCTGGACCATTGCCAGCCGCGCCTTTGTAAGCTGTGCATCATTATTGATAATGAAGCGTAAATAGGGCAAATCGCGCCCCTTCGTCCAAAGTGCGTGAAACTCGCTGGCTAAGTCATAGAGATAAAAAGCAATTCGGTGCGGCTCGTGGGCCGCGGCGGCCGCTTCGACGGTCCGTGGATAAATTGCGAGCCGGCGTAATAAATCGAGTTCCACCGGGTCCGACAGCCGCTCCAGTGCGGAATCCAGGAGCCAGCCAATCCGAGAATCAGTCGTCTCCGGCAGGTCTGCGAATATCTCCGCCCTTGCGTTGCGGAAGATCGAGTGGCCGCGGGCATGGCCATACTGGACGTAGAAGACCGGGTTGTCGCGCGACTGCTCGATGACCTTGGCGAGGTCAAAATCGAGCACCGCATCGTTCTTCCGGTAGAGCATCATGAAGCGGACGGCGTCCCGACCGACTTCGTCCACAACCTCACGCAGGGTGACGAAGTCACCGGCGCGCTTGGACATTTTGACCGGCTCGCCGTTGCGCAGGAGCTTCACGAGCTGAACGATCTTGACGTCGAGCGCAGCCTTGGTCGCCGTGACCGCCTTCACCGCCGCCTGCATGCGCTTGATGTAGCCGCTGTGGTCGGCGCCCCACACGTCGATCATGTCGGCGAAGCCGCGATCGAACTTGTTCTTGTGATAGGCGATATCGGACGCGAAATAGGTATAGGAGCCGTCCGACTTGATCAGCGGACGATCGACGTCATCGCCGTAAGCCGTGGCCTTGAACAGAAGCTGCTCGCGGTCCTCCCAGTCCTCGACCGGCGCGCCCTTCGGCGGCGGCAGACGGCCTTCGTAGATGTCGCCCTTGGCTTGCAGGAAGTCGATGGTCTCGGCGACCTTGTTGTTGCCGCCCTCGATCAGCGAGCGCTCGGAGAAGAACACGTCGTGACGGATGTTGAGTGCGGCAAGATCACCCTTGATCTCCTCCATCATCATCGCGATCGACTTCGCGCGCACGGCCGGGAGCCATTCGGCTTCGCTTAGCGAGCGCAGCCTGTCGCTATGCTCCTTTGCCAGCGCCGCGCCGACCGGCTTGAGATAGTCGCCGGGATAGAGGCCTTCCGGAATCGCACCGATGTCCTCGCCGAGCGCCTCGCGATACCTGAGGAATGCCGAGCGTGCGAGCACGTCGACCTGCGCGCCGGCGTCATTGATGTAGTACTCGCGCGTGACGTCGTGGCCGGCGAAATCGAGCAGGCTTGCCAGCGCATCGCCGAACACCGCGCCGCGGCAATGGCCGACATGCATCGGCCCGGTCGGATTGGCCGAGACGTATTCGACATTGACCTTCCCGCGCCCGCTCAGGCGACCGTAGCTCGCCCCCTCGCGCAGCAAGGTGCGCAGCGCTTCCGCCCAGGCGGACGGCTTGAGCGTCAAATTGATGAAGCCGGGACCGGCGACATCGACCTTGGCGATCAGCACATCGGCGCGCAGCCGTTCGGCGATTTGCTCGGCGAGATCGCGCGGCTTGGCCTTGGCCTCTTTCGCCAGCACCATCGCGGCGTTGGTCGCCATGTCGCCATGGGACGGATCACGCGGCGGCTCGACCACCACGCGCGAGAAATCGATGCCTTCCGGCCAGTTGGCTTCCGCCGCGAGCGCGCGGCAAACGGCGTGCACGCGCGCGAGCACGTCGGCGAAAAGATGCAGCGATGAGGGTGTGTCGGCCATGGCCGCCGCCTAACGCAAATCCGGGGTCGAGTCAAAGAGCCGCTGGTGCTCGGTCAGGGCGAAACGGTCGGTCATTCCGGCAATGAAATTGCCGATCCGGCGCGCCCTGTCGGCCTCATCGTCAGCCTCCGCCCCGGCCAGCCATTCCGGCGGCAGCTCGTCGGGCGAGGCCTGATATTTCGCGAACAGGTCGAACAGGATCTGTTCCGCCTCCCCCATTACCCGCACCACCCGCTTGTGGCGGTACATGTGCTGATAGAGGAAGGTCTTGATGGCCGCCTCCTCGACCGCCATGGCCAGCGGAAAGGCGATCATCGCCCGGCTCTGCTGGCGCACGTCCTGGGCCGATTGCGGCTGGATGGCCGCAAGATTGACCTTCGCCTCGGCGAAGACGGCGCCGATCAGGTGCGAAATCAGCTCTCGAACCAGCTCGGCGCCGCGCCTGACATCCTCGAGGTTCGGGTAATGTGCACCGATCTCGGTGATGATCTCCGCCATCAGCGGGATCGCCTTGAGATCGTCGACCCCAAACAGCCCTGCTCGCAGGCCATCATCGATGTCGTGAGCATCATAGGCAATGTCGTCCGCGATCGCCGCGACCTGCGCCTCCAGCGAGGCGAAGCTCCAGAGCTCCAGGTCGTATGCCTTGACATAGTCAGCGATGCCGACGGGAACGCCGTGCTCGCGGTAGCGTCCGGCCGGCGCACCGCCGCGATCGGTCAGCGGGCCGTTGTGCTTGACGATACCCTCGAGCGACTCCCAGGTCAGGTTGAGGCCGTCAAACTCGGGATAGCGGTGCTCGACCGATGTGACGATGCGCAGGGTCTGGGCGTTGTGGTCGAAGCCGCCGTGGCTCTTCAGGCAGGCATCGAGCGCCCGCTCGCCGGCGTGCCCGAAGGGCGGATGGCCGAGATCATGCGCGAGCGCCAGCGTTTCCGTGAGGTCCTCGTCGAGCCCGAGTTGCCGGGCCAGCGCGCGGGCGATCTGCGCCACCTCCAGCGAATGGGTCAGGCGGGTGCGGTAGTGGTCGCCTTCGTGGAACACGAACACCTGGGTCTTGTACTTCAGGCGGCGGAAGGCGGTGGAATGGATCACCCGGTCACAATCCCGCCGGAACGGGCTCCGGGTACGGCTGGGGGGCTCGGCGACCAGCCGGCCGCGACTGCGATCGGGATCGCAGGCATAGGGCGCGCGGGGGGCAGCCATTCCGACGGACACGGTGAATTTAGTCCCTATCCATTTGATTCTGCGGACCCTTGCACTTAACTATGACCGACGCGGGATACCAAATGAATTGGATATGACGCGGGACTATCGGAGTGGAACGATGACGACTGCCGTGACCATCAGCGACCGGGCCGCGCGCCGGATTGGGGAGATCCTCAAGGGCGAAGGCACCGGCGCCATGCTGCGGATCTCGGTCGAGGGCGGCGGCTGCTCCGGCTTCCAGTACAAGTTCGACATCGAGCGTGACCGCACCGACGACGACCTCGTCATCGAGCGCGACAACGCGGTCGTGCTGGTAGACTCCGCATCGCAACCGTTCCTGGCGGGCTCCGAGGTCGACTTCGTCGACGACCTGATCGGCGCGTCCTTCCGCGTCAACAATCCCAACGCCACCGCGTCCTGCGGCTGCGGGACGAGCTTCTCGATCTAGCCCGGATCAAATTTCGCAAAAACAACCATGCAAAGTAGCCGGGGAGCCGGCACGATGCATTTCTACTTTTGCGAAAAGTTTGACCGTCAGGCAAATCAGGGGCAACCTGTGATGATCGCGAGATCGCCACGGGCGGGGAGGATCGGCCGGACACGCACTTGGCGGGTCCGATACAGTCTGACGCCGAAGCGGCCCTGCCGCAGTCCAATTGTTCGAGAAAGTTCGAATCTCCTCAGCGCCGCCGCTTAGACTAGGGTCTCGCCAGGGACCTGTCGGTGAATACGGAGATGATCCATGAAACTCGCGCGTGATGGCATCCAGCTGTCCTTCGACATCGCCGGGGCGGGACCGCTTCAATTCCTGTTTGTCCATGGCCTCGGTGGCGATCGCACGCATTTTGCGCCGCAGATGGAGTTTTTCGCCCGACAAGGTCGGGCGTTGAATGCCGAGTTGCGGGGACATGGTGAAAGCGACAAGCCGCAACAGACGTACTCGATCGAAGGCTTCGCCGATGATCTCGTCTGGCTGTGCAACCGGCAGCAGATCACAAAGCCGGTCATCGTTGGTCAAAGCATGGGTGGCAACATGGCGCTCGAAATCGCCGCGCGCTATCCGGACTTTCCTGCAGGTCTGGTGCTGCTCGACTCAGGGGTGCTCTTCCCTGCCTCGGCAGGGACCGTGTTCGCCGGGTATCTGGAGGGCTTAAGGGGCGCGGATTTTGCGGACGAGGCGCGAAGAATTGTGGCGGACTCCTGTCTGCCGACCGACAGATGCCGCGCCCATGTTGAACAGACCTTCCTGTCGACGCCACAGCACGTGCTGGTGTCCACGTTTACAAGTCTATTCCCCTGGGATGTGCATCGCGCGCGCGAGTGCGCCCAGGCGTGCCGGGTCCCGGTGCTCTACATCGAAGCGGCCCATCGGCTCGCGGATCTGGATCGTTTTGCGGCGCTGTGCCCGCAACTGGTCACGGCCAAGGCCGTCGGCTCCGGGCATTTCCTGTCGCTGGAAGTACCGGAGCAGATCAACCCGATGATCGACCGGTTTATCTCGCTCTACGTGCGAAGACCCGAGTAAGTTTAAAATTGCGGTGACGGCGCATTCAATCTCAAGCCTCAGTTAAATGCGCGGTCATCGTACGATATTGCCGCGAGACTGTCGCAACCTGCACTCGATCTCTGCGGCCCGTGGTGATGGACGGGCTCTACCACGGAACACAGTGCGAAATCGCGGGCCGTCCCAGACTTGACGGTTGAGGCGCATCGCAAGCCGCCGCATCATCGCGCCACGGCGAAGAACATGGTGCATTGGATCAGATAAAGCCAATGGTTGTGCCAATGCGTATTCTCATTCTCGGTCCAAGTGGCGCCGGCAAATCGACGCTTGCGCGCCGCCTTGGCGAACGCCTTGGGCTTCCCGTCGTGCATCTTGATGCCCTTTACTGGAATCCGGGCTGGTCACCTTCGGAGACCGGACTCTTTCGTGCGAGAATGGCTGAGGCTGCTGCACGTGATGCCTGGGTTATCGAGGGCAATTACTCAAGCCATCTCGATCTTCGACTGCCGCGGGCCGAAACCCTCATCTGGCTTGACCTGCCGCGCTACGTTTATTTTCCACGAGCGATATGGCGAAGTATCCGAAACTACGGCCGCGAGCGCGATGATACCGGGGTCGGAAACCCCGAACAGTTCGACTGGTCGTTTTTCAGAGACTGGGTTTGGACCTATCCAGCACGCAGTCGAGCCCGACATGCAGAGCTTCTGGCCAATCTCCCACAGGGTATCCGAGGTATAATTTTGAGATCGCCAGCCGAGGTGCAGAAGTTCACAAGCAACCTGCCTCGTTCCCTGATCAGCGGTGAAAAGAGCTGACACGGCAGGGAAGGCAGTCACTATGCGGGGAGTACACACGGCGCCTTCGAGCGTACGCGGCCCTGATCCCGTCAGTCGCGGATGATCGCCGTTGCCTCGATCTCAACCCGTGCAGAGGCTGGCGTAAGACCAGCGACCTGAACGAGCGTACTTGCCGGACGGATTTGATCGAAGGCTTCGGAATGAGCACGGGCAATATGTTGAGTGTCAGCCATGTCGATAACGTACACCACTGTACGAACAACATGCTGCATCCCTGCACCGGTCTTGGCTAGTGCGTCGGCTATAGTCGCCAGCGCGGCTTTCGCTTGCATATAGGCATCGCCGCCCAGTTCCGGCGGACGGGCCGTTGTACCGGATACAAAGACTTGATTTCCAACGCGGACGGCTCGTGAGTAACCGTACACGTCTTCAAAGGCGTAACCGGACGAAATGTTCTGCCTTTGCAAACGAGCTCCCCTGCATTGTTCGGTGGCTGCCGCGAGACACGCACGTCAACTTGCATCATGCACGTAGCGCATGCCGATAGCGAGCCGATTCCAAAGATTGATCATGCCAATGAGGATGGTGAGATCGACGATTTCTTTATCAGTAAATTGCTTTTTTAGTTCCTCGTAGTCTGCATCCGGCGCGTGCACCTCTGCGATCCCCGTGAGCGCCTCAGTCCATGCCAGTGCGGCACGTTCGGCCTGCGAATACAGCGGCGATTCGCGCCATCCATTGAGAAGGTAAAGGCGCTGTTCGCGCTCGCCGTTCCTGCGTGCATCCTTGCTGTGAACGTCGAGACAATACGCGCAGCCATTGATCTGGGACGCTCGCATCTTCACGAGGTCGATCAAACCTCGTGGTAGGCCGCATCGAAGGATGTAGGCTTCTACCGCACGGAGTGTTGCGTAGCCCTCGGGCGCGGTCTTCACCGGCAACAATCGTTCGGCATGCATGTCTCTGTCCCTTTTTCATAGGCCGCCAATCTGGCGCAAAATCGTAGGCTGCCGCCGGATCGTCGGTTGGAGCGTGCGATAGGCCGGCGTGTCATTGCGCACCCCGGATGCTCAAATGCCAGATTGCAGCACCCGAGCGGTGGGCGGCCCCTGCTCCGGCTGTAGCGGCGCATCATCAGCAGCCATGAGATCCAGCGCCCGCAACAGCGCGGCGACCAGTGCAGGCTTGCGCAGCGGCTTGGCCAAAAAGTCCGACATCCCCGCTTCACGGCAGATCTTGACGTCTTCCGGGAAAGCGTTGGCAGTCAGCGCGATGATCGGGAGCAGCGCGAAGCGGCCGCCCGCCGCGCGGATCGCCCTCGTCGCGGCAAGGCCGTCCATCTCGGGCATGCGCACGTCCATCAGCACCACGTCGTAGTCGCCGTCCGCGGCGGCTTCGATCGCTTCGACGCCGTCGGCCACGACACGCAAGTCGACGTCGAATTCGCCCAGCATCTTGCTCACGACCAAACGGTTGACGGCGTCATCCTCCGCCACCAGCACCTTCAGCGGCCGATCGAGCGCCGCGATGCGGGCCTTGAGGTCATCGGCTTCGCTGCGATCGGCCTCTCGGTCGGACACCAGCGCCTGGCTCCACGGCAGCACCAGAGTGAAGCGGAAGGTCGAGCCCTCGCCCGGCACTGAGGTGACGCCGATCGTGCCGCCCATCTGCTCGATGATGCGCCGGGAGATCGCAAGGCCAAGTCCCGTGCCGCCGAAGCGTCGGCTGATCGAGGCGTCGGCCTGCGCGAAATCGGCGAAGAGCTGACCGACCTTCTCGGGCGCAATGCCGATGCCGCTGTCGGTCACGGCAAACTCGATGGTCGCGAGCATGTCGCGTCGTGCCTGGCAGATGGCTGATATTGACACCTCGCCGGTGTCGGTGAACTTCACCGCGTTGGAGGCGAGATTGAGCAGCACCTGCCTGATCCGGGCGACGTCGCCGCGCAGCGCCGGCGGCAGGTTCGGATCGAGCGCGACCTTCACTGCGAGGCCCTTGGCCTTGCCACTGGCGCGCACGATTGTGGCAACCGTCTCGACCAGTGCCTGCGGCGAAAAGTCGATCGCCTCGAACTCGAAACGGCCGGCCTCCAGCTTGGAGAGGTCGAGGATGTCGTTGAGGATGCGCTGGAGATTGTCTCCGGACTCGCGGATCGTGGTCACGGCCTCGCGCTGCTCCGGATCGAGCGAGGTCTCGAGCAGCATGCTCGCTAGGCCGAGCACACCGTTCATGGGCGTGCGGATCTCATGGCTCATCACGGCGAGGAAGTTCGATTTCGCGCGGTTTTCGGCCTCGGCCTTTTCCGCCCGCCAGCGCTCGGTGACGTCGCGGCCGAAGCCGCGATAGCCGAGGAACTGGCCGTCGCGATCGTATGACGGCTTTGCCGTCAGCGACCACTGCCGCGCCTCGCCGCCGGCGACGACCTTGATGCTCATCTCGTGCAGCGGTTCGCTCTGCTCCATCAGGCCGATGATGTCGTAGGCGGCGCTCTTATCCTCGGGACAGAGCATGTCGAGCACGTCGGCGAAATGTGCGCCTTGCAACAGCGGCAGCGGCATCTGCGCGACCGCGGCGAAGCGCTCGGGCACGTGCACGAGATGCCCTTCCCCATCGGTCTGCCACAGCCAGTCGCTGGCGTTCTCCTGGAACTCCTTCAGCAGGAGCGAGATGGTCTCGGTCTGCCGTTCGAGCGCGAGCTGCGCCTTGAGATTGCCGAGGAACAGATTGCCCTGCGAGACGATGTTGCGCGCCATGAAGAACGCGAACAGTAGCAGGAACACCGCGGTCAGCAGATACGGCCCGCTGCCGCACAACAGCAGCGCGCCGACGCAGGCGAGCGTGATGGTGGCGAGGTAGACGAGACCCGCGCGCGGGAAGGTCGAGAGCGTGAAGGCGCCGCCTGCGATCATCCCGACCATCAGGCAGGCCAGGATCAGCTGGCTGGTCGGCCCGACCTGGCTGAACAGCGCGAGCGGCAGCGTGCCCCAGATGGCCGCGAGGAAGAACGCCTGCCGCATCATCTGCCGCGTCGCGCGCGATGAGGCCTCCTGCGGTGGATCGACGTGGGAACGCTGCCATCCGCGCAGTGCCAGCGTGGCGACCGCCGCGAGCGTCAGTCCCCAGATCGCGAGGAAACCGTTCCAGCCCCTGCCCCAGAACAGGATCAGCACGATCGCGACCGTGAGCATGTTCACGGCCATGGTCACCGGGATCAGCTGCGTGACGGCATCGACCTGCTTGGCCCGGATGCGACGCATCTCGCGCTCGCTGAGATCGGCCGTCAGGCTGTCCTCGATCGCGAAGCCGCCGAGCCAGTAGAGGAACGCGCCGATCAGGCCGTTGCGCGGCTCATTGCTATCTGGGGAATTGCCGGGCCATCCCATGCATCAGGACCTTTTCCGGCATGAATGGCAGAGCTCCGGCTTAAGCCGGGTTAATTTCTTGGGAGATTTTGCGCTTCCGGGCCGACCGTCCTTGACGGCTGAGTTTGCAGTTTGTTCTAACGGTGCCCCAGCCTGGAGTACCCTCATGACGATCCGCATTGCCACCTGGAACGTAAACTCGGTCCGGCAGCGGATCGAGCATCTGATGACCTGGTTGAGGGAATGCTCGCCCGACATCGTCTGCCTGCAGGAGATCAAATGCGTCGACGACGCCTTCCCGCGGCTGGAGATCGAGTCGCTCGGCTACAACGTCGTCACCCATGGGCAGAAGACGTTCAACGGCGTGGCGCTGCTGTCCAAGCTCAAGTTCGACGAGACCAAGTCGGGACTTGCCGGCGATGACGAGGACGCGCATGCGCGCTTTCTCGAGGGCGTCGTGACGCTGAAGCAAGGCGTCTTGCGGATCGCCTGTCTCTATCTGCCCAACGGCAATCCAGTCGGGACTGAGAAATATCCGTATAAACTCAAGTGGATGTCGCGTCTTCTTGAGTATTCGAAGGAGCGTCTCAAGGCCGAGGAGCCGCTGATCCTCGCCGGCGACTTCAACGTCATTCCCGCTGCTCGCGACGTCCACAATCCCGCGGCCTGGACCGAAGATGCCCTGTTCAAGACCGAGACGCGCGAGAGTTTTCAGTCCCTGCTCGGCCTTGGACTCACCGACGCGCTGCGGGCGGTCACCGACGAGCCCGGGCTCTACACTTTCTGGGATTACCAGGCGGGTGCCTGGCAGAAGAACCAGGGCTTGCGGATCGACCATCTCCTGATGTCGCCGCAGGCAAGCGACAAGCTCGCCAATGTCGGCATCGACAGCTATGTGCGCGGCTGGGAAAAGCCCTCGGACCACGTCCCGGTGTGGGCGGATCTGGATCTCGAGGCGGCGTAAGTTACGGTAGGATGGTGGGCACGGCGCACGCGCGCGATTGCCCACCCTTCGCAGCGATCAATCGCGGCGGTTAGTCTCGCCGACCTTGCACCCACTGCTCGAGCATTTGCAGGCACATCGCGCGGTCGTCATCGGAGGCTTTTGCGATGGCGCGATTGTAGCTTTCCTTGATCCAGGTCTCGTCCGTGCCTGCGCTGTCACGGGCCAGCGTCAGCCACATCAGGCCGCGGGCAGCCTGTCGCGGCAGCCGATCGCCGTTGAACAGCATCTGGCCAAGCAGCGCCTGGGCCTCGTGCTGGCCCTTCTGCGCGGCAAGACCCAGCCAGCGCGCGCCCTGCGTGAAGGTATCGCGCGAGGCGTCCGGCGACTTCAGATAAAGCCGGGCTAGATCGTACTGGGCATCCGCATTGCCGAAATAGGCCGCGGCATAGGAGAATAGCTCGCGCGCCCGCTCCGGATCCGGCTTCACCTTCGAGTTCGGGATGCCGTTGAGATAATAGCGGCCGAGCGCCACGAAGGCGTTCGCCACCATCGGCGCCTGGGGCAGCGACGGGCTGTCGGTCGCATGCGCGTTCACGAGCCGGCTGAAATAGTCGAAGGCGCGCAAATCGTCCTGAGCGACGCCCTCACCATTGGCGTACATCCGCCCGAGCTTCCATTGCGCGATGGGATGGCCACCTTCGGCCGCATATTGCAACGCGGTGAAGGAGGCATCGGGATTGGTTGCAGTCGGAGGAACGGCCTTGCGCAGCGCTGCGGCGCTACCGGGCGCCGGCGAGACCACCGGGATGGCGGCATCCTGCGGATTGACCGGCGCACCGTCGAAGGCAAGCGCCGGCGCGGCCAGCGCGAAAGCCCCCAACACAAACGCAACTATGGTACGCCTAGATGTCCGCATAGCACTGTTTCTCGTGCGCGCCGCCCGGATGGGTCACTGCCCCGCCGATCGCTGGTCCTACCTGCTGAGCATATTTCCACAGCGCACCCGACGTATGATTAGTCGCGCGGGAACGCCATTTGGTCCGGCGTTGAGCCAGCTCATCGTCGCTCAATTTTACGTTAAGAGTGCCGGCGACCGCGTCGATCTCGATGATGTCGCCATCCTCGAGCAGCCCGATCGGGCCGCCCACCGCCGCCTCCGGCCCGACATGGCCGATGCAGAAGCCGCGGGTGGCACCGGAGAACCGGCCGTCGGTGATGAGCGCGATCTTGCCGCCCATGCCCTGGCCGGTCAGCGCTGCGGTGGTCTGGAGCATTTCCCGCATGCCGGGACCGCCCTTCGGCCCCTCGTAGCGGATCACGAGGACTTCGCCTTCCTTGTAGGTGCGCTTCTGGACCGCGTCGAAAGCGTCCTCCTCCCGGTCGAAGCAGCGTGCCGGACCGGTAAACCTGAGGTTGGACATTCCCGCGACTTTCACGATCGCACCTTCTGGCGCCAAATTGCCCTTCAGACCAACCACACCACCGGTGACGGTGATCGGCTTGTCTGCCGGGTGCACCACGTCCTGGTGCGGATTCCATTTCACGCTCTTGAGATTTTCGGCGATCGTCCGGCCCGTCACAGTGAGGCAATCACCGTGCAGGAAACCATTGTCGAGCAGCGTCTTCATCAGAAGCGGGATGCCGCCAACTTCAAACATGTCTTTGGCGACATAACGGCCGCCGGGCTTCAAATCCGCGACATAAGGTGTCTTTTTGAAGATTTCGGCGACGTCGAATAAGTCAAACTTAATGCCGGCCTCATGCGCGATCGCCGGCAGGTGCAGCGCAGCATTGGTCGAGCCGCCGGAGGCTGCGACCACGGCGGCCGCATTCTCCAGAGATTTCAGAGTGACGATGTCGCGCGGCCGGATGTTGTCCGCGATCAGCTCCATCACCTTCTCGCCCGCCGTCATGCAGAAGGCGTCGCGGATCTCATACGGAGCCGGAGCTCCTGCCGAGTACGGCAGCGCCAGCCCAATGGCTTCCGACACGGTCGCCATCGTGTTGGCGGTGAACTGCGCGCCGCAGGCGCCGGCCGAGGGGCACGCCACGCGCTCGATCTCGTCGAGGTCCTCGTCGGACATGGCACCGACCGAGTGCTTGCCGACGGCCTCGAACATGTCCTGGACGGTAACCTGCTGCCCGCGGAAGTTGCCGGGCAGGATCGAGCCGCCATAAATGAAGATCGAGGGCACGTTGAGACGGACCATCGCCATCATCATGCCCGGCAGCGACTTGTCGCAGCCGGCAAGGCCGACGAGCGCATCGTAGGCATGGCCGCGCACGGTCAGCTCGACGGAGTCTGCGATGCATTCGCGCGACGGCAGCGAGGAGCGCATGCCGTCATGGCCCATGGCGATGCCGTCGGTAACGGTGATGGTGCAGAATTCACGCGGGGTGCCGCCGGCCGACGCCACGCCTTTCTTCACCGCCTGCGCCTGGCGCATCAGGGCGATGTTGCAGGGAGCAGCTTCGTTCCAGCAGGACGCGACGCCGACGAAGGGCTGATGGATCTGCTCGGTGGTCAGACCCATGGCATAGAAATACGAGCGATGGGGCGCGCGCGCAGGGCCTTCCGTGACGTGACGGCTCGGCAGTCTCTGCTTGATGTTCGTCTTGGCGTCCATCGTAAAACCAGTTTGCTCGGTCAACCCTTGTCAGACCCGGAAAACGACACCCAAGATTTGAATGAACCCTGGGATTTTTTCCTTCGCTGGTGCGAGCGCCGCAGCCCTGAAAAATTTATGGAGATTTTATTCACGGAGGGGTGTGGCCAAAAAGCGGCGCGGATGAGAACGACCTGCAATGACGGTTTAATCCGGAAGGAGTGTTGCGCAGACAGCACAATCGTGGCTCGCGGGACACGGATAGGATTACAATGCTACCGTCGCAGGATCCGTTGATCACAACCCAAGATATTGCAAGGCGCAGCGCGCATCCAGGCTCGCGCCTGCCAGGAATATTCCCCTGGCTGAGTCGCGACTGATGACGGATGATCGGGACAGAGCAAACCTCCTCGTTCTCGCGGCGCACTTCGTCCGCAGCCGACGGGCCCTATCAGCACCGCCGTGGAATCCACAACCGACCTGACAAGTTCGAATTCACCGACGGCTCCTTCGCATCGGCTGGGCGCGATCGACGCGTTGCGCGGGCTGGCACTGTTCGGCGTGCTGGCGATCAACCTCGAGACTGAGTTTCGTGTCTCGATCTTCCTGCAGTTGCTCCCCTCAGGCCCGGCCCCGACGCTGAACGGCATTGTCGACGCGGCGCTCACGCTGTTCGTGGACATGAAGGCGTTCGCACTGTTCTCGTTCCTGTTCGGCGTGGGCCTCGCCATCCAATTCGACCGGCTCGGCACCTCGCCGCGACGGACACAGCTCCTGGTCCGGCGGCTACTCGTGCTGCTGCTGTTCGGGGTGATCCACCTGGTCCTCATCTGGAACGGTGACATCCTCACCGAGTACGCGCTGGCCGGACTTGTCGTGCTGCCGTTCCTATGGGCGCCGCGCTGGACGATCGCGATCGCGGCGGCGATCATGCTGATCTTCTATGTGCTGCAACCGGTGCTGCCGTCCTTCATCGCCTTCCCCGATCGGGCAGCGCTGGTCGCACTCGTGCAGACAGCCGACCAGACGTACGCAAACGGAAGCTTTGCGAAGGTGCTGGCGCTCCGCGTGCAGGAGCTCCCTGCCCTTCTGCCGCTGCATCTCTACGTGTTTCCGCGCACGACCGGCCTCTTCCTGGTGGGCATTCTGTGCTGGCGGCACGGACTGTTCACGGAGGCAGCCGAACGACACCGAAACCTGCTGGCGATCGCGGGATTTGTGGCCGTCGCGGTTGGCCTGCTTTTGGCGCGGCTCACGCCCCCCTCAGCGACCATGGCTAGCCAGATCGTCCTGGCGTCGGGATACGCTGTCCTGGTGATCGCCGCCGAACGCACGTCAGCCGGCGCAAGGCTGCTCCGTTTCGCCGAGCCGGTCGGACGCATGGCCTTCACCAACTACATCGTCCAGTCGGTCGTGCTGGGCTTCATCTTCTACGGCTACGGCCTCGGACTATTCGGCAGGATGGGCTCGGTGACCGGGCTGCTGCTCGTCCTGACGATCTACGCCGCGCAGGTGCTGGTGAGCCGGCTCTGGCTTGCGCGTTTTGCCTACGGTCCGATTGAATGGCTGTGGCGGGCGCTGATGTATGGCCGGGCGCCGGCGTTCCGCAAGGAAAGCCTTCGCTTCCACTTCACGACCTAGGAAGGATCGAGACATGACGTACGCATTTCCCACAAGGCTGGCACCTTCATTGATCGGCCTTGCGACTGCGGCGTTTCTCGCGCTGGGCGGATCGATGCCGGCTTTTGCCCAGGATGCGGTCATCGCAACGCTTCCTCAGGACATTCGTTTCGAGGGACCAGTCGGAGCGGTGGGGATCGCCACCCTATTTGGCGACCCAAAAAAAGCGGGATTACTTTCGGAGCGGGTGAGAATCCCAGCCGGGTTCAAGATCATGCCGCATTGGCACGGTGAGACACGAACGGCCGTCGTTGTGTCCGGCACCTTGTACTACGCGAACGGTGATCAGTGGGATGAAAGTAAATTCAAGGCATACCCACCTGGCTCGTTCTTAGTTGAACCAGCGAAGATCTCCCATTACGCGATGGCAAAGGACGGCGAAGTGGTTCTTCACGCGACGACCATCGGTCCAAGCAGCACTTTCAGGATTGAACAAACGAAGAAGTAGGTTAGCAGCGGCGCACGCCTCAACCTGAATGTTCGATTCTGGCCGATCGGCGAAGTAGACGCTCACCTCGTCGAGGTCCGGATATGCAGGTGTAGCACAGATGCAGAACTCCGGTCTTAGCCGCAAGGCCGCATGGTCGCTGGAGAGGACGATGCAGTTGCTGACTGCATCTGCTCTGTTGTACGGCAAACCTAAATTAGGCAGCTAAAGGAAGAAGTAGGTTGTGAAGTTGATCGTTTTTGACTTCGATGGAACACTTGTCGACAGCCGAGCTTTGATATTGGAATGCCACCGCTTGGTCTTTACCGAATTTCGCTTAGCGCCCCCATCGACTCAAGACAGCCTAGCGTTGATTGGAAGGTCGCTTGAGCTTGTCCTTGCGCAACTCGCTGGACCGCAAGCACCAATTCAAGACATGGTGCGGGCCTACGGCCGCGTCCTCCCTCAGCTCAGGTCCGAGCCCGCTTTTGTCGAAAGGCCATTCGATGGCATCGCTGATCTGCTTCGCGATTTAGACCGCATGCCCGGCGTCGAGCTTGGGATCGCAACCGGCCACACCTCGGCCGCTGTCGTTCCGGCCCTGGAAGCGCTGGGATGGCGACACTACTTCAAGACCATCCAAGCCGCAGACATGGCGCCCTCCAAGCCCCACCCTGGGATGCTGATCCAGGCACTTGAAGCCACCGGCACAAAAGCTGAGGAGTCGATCTTTATCGGCGACACCTCCTTCGACATGGAGATGGCGCGGGCAGCGAAGTTTGGAGGCATCGGGGTAGCCTGGGGATACCACACGGCCGCGCGCCTATTTGATGCCGGTGCACACCGCGTTGCTCACTCTGTCGAAGAACTCAGAAGCTTTCTCCGTCTCGGAGGCGCTAACGTTCGCCCCTATCCCTAATGCAATTCGAGGTCAGACGACGCTCTGGCCCGTCGGCAAAGTGGACGCTCGCCTCGTCGAGGTCCGGATATGCGGTTGTAGCACACTAGATTTGCTCACACTGAGTTCTTCCCATTTTTCCCCAGAACGGTAGCACCATCGCTTCCGTACGGGCGCGCCTCACCGGCGCTGCAGCTCGTCTGGCACACTTGGATAATTCCGAACGCGGTGGTAGCGTCATTGGCCGACGTCTCTCGGCGGGGGGCGTTCGCGAACATTCGTTTCGCGAGCTTGCGTCCGAACAAATGTCCTCAATAAAACTTGCCTCGTTTGGACGCTCGCGAAGATAGCTCTGAGCTGAACAATGTTGTTGCTCTTGGCAATTATCCTGATCGCGCTCGCAGTGGGTCTCCATCACAACGTTGTCGGTGAAATTCGTCCGCTTCTGCCTGGATCATTGCAAGACAGTTCATATGCTTCATCAGCACTCTACGATTTGGTCTGGAAGCCATCGGTCCCGAGGCGCGCAGTAAGGAAGTTTGTTGCATCATTGTTGTGTGGCTCAGCTGGACTCGCCTGCATTGCACTTTTCATGTTCATGCAAGGATCATTTGTCGGAGCTGCTCTGTTTGCCGCGGTTTGCATTTTAAGCATCAGCTACACGACTTTCAGCCTTTTCAAACACCGCTCGCGATTCCTAGGCGTCTCGGACGGATAGGATTGGCGGTTGAATGCGCGGCGACAGCTTGACGGGCACTATCTTTTGGACGACTGATCGGGGCTGCAATCGCGTCGAACGCTTGCCCTAGGCGCGCCACATCAGCTTGAGCGAAGCCGCAAGACGGAGGCTGCGCTTGCCTGCGAGGGCGATGCCTTCGAGCTCCCCGCTGTCAGCGGTGCAGCTTCCTGAAAAACCGATGCCGACCTCATAGCCGCCGAACACCGGGTTCTCGCCCTTCGCCGGCGTATGCTCCTGGTTGAGCATCTCGCCCTTCCACCGGCCGTCCGCCGAGGAGTAGGACCCGAGATAATAGAAGAACGCGTCGCCACCGAGGATACGGCCATCCATCAGCAGCATGACGCCCGAGAGGCCAGCGTCGACGCCGTCGAGCGCACGCAGATCAATCGCATAGAGCCCGTTTGCGATGCCGCCTGCTCCGACGATGCCCCGCGGCGGCAACGCATCGTCATCGAGCCGCGTAAGCTCGGCCCAGAACATCGCGCCCGGCACAGGGGCGGCCTCGCCTTCGAAACGGATGCCATTGCTGGTGGTCCGGCCGAGCACGCTGATGGCGGCGACATCAGTGCCCATCAGCGGCTTGTAGTAGGGATCGTCGTTGTGACGCTCGGTGATGACCTCTCCGATGATCTCGCCGTCGAGCTCCTCATAGGTCCCGAGATGCGCAAAGGCGGAATTGCCGCCCAGCAGCTTGCCGTTGTGCATGCACATGATGCTGCGGCCGAACGCATCGTTGACGCCGTATTCGACCTTGTAGAGCCCGTTCAGCAATGAAGGAATCCCGAAAAGTCATTTTGAGTAGCGGATCAATGGCGGGCTAACTAGCACCGCTGCCGTATCAAGGCCATCCGGCTTTTCCGCGCAGGGCGCGCCTTTGGAGAGATGTGTTCCACGCCGTTGATGCCATCATGCGGCTGATTTGTCCGACGTGCCATCAGATTTTGCTAAATCCGCAATCAATCACACCATCCCCTGCTCTTTACTTTGCATGGGGTTGTTTTCGACATTTTTGTTGCTCGGCACCCTAGTGCCGCTTGAAATACTGCACCTCGCGTTCGTGCTTCTCCGCCGCCGCGCGGCTCTTGAACGTGCCAAGGTTGCGGCGCTTGCCTGTCTTCGGGTTCACCTTGCGCGAATAGAGACGATATTCGCCGGACGCCAATTTGCGGATCATGTCGCGCCTCCTGTTCATTTCGGTCTCAACGACGGGGGCGCGAACTAGGTTCCTCCAAGGCTCGCTTGGCGAGAACGACTGACTTGCGAAGCGGATTAAAAGCAAAGCGTGGTCACGAGCTGGCCCTGCTTGTTCTTGATCGCATAGGGACAGCGGATCCGTTCCAGCGCCTTCTTGGCGTCTTCATCGCCGAGCGCGGCCGCGCGCTCGTAATAGGCCTTCGCAGCAGTCGCATCTTTCGGGCCGCCGCGGCCTTCCTGCGCGAATGCGCCCATCCGCTCCAGCGCGCCCGGATGATTTTGAGCGGCGGCCTTCTCGAACAGCGCGCGGGCCGCGACGTCGTCCTTTTGACCGCTGTCGCCGTTCGCGAGCATCAGGCCGAGCTGGTACTGCGCCTCCGCATTGGTCTCGGCGGCCTTGCCGAGCAGCTCGCGCGCCCGCGCCGGGTCGGCAGGAGCAGCCCCTGGCGAACCGCCAAGCGCGGCAAGATTGCTGACGCCACGCGGGTTGCCGGCCTGCGCCGCCTTCTCGAACAGCTTTCGCGCCTGCGCCTCGTCCCTGGCGACGCCTGCGCCGGTGCCATAGAGCACACCGAGCTCGACCATCGCCGCGCTCGAGCCCTTGTTGGCCGCCTTGCTCCAGGCCGCCATCGCTTCAGTCATCTGACGATTGGCAGCGTAAGCCCGTCCGAGCTCGTACATCGCGCGGCGCGAGCCGCCTGCCGCCGTCTTGCAGAACTTGATCGCGGTCGCGATGTCGGCGCTCGCGACCTCAGCTACTCCCTTTACGTCGATCGGCTTGTCGGGATCGCTAGGATCGGCCGCCAGCCGATCGCACAGCACGAGATCGGCCGACTGCGCCTGTGCGGCGAGCGGTGCCGCGAACGTCAGAAGGATGGCGCAGAGAGCTGTCCGCATGGCCGGAAGGTTGCGTCCGGGCGTTGGCGAATTCAAGGCTCGAGGCCCGACCGCCGCAGCACGGGCGCAACGTCGGGCGAAGCCAGGTAGCGCAACAGCCGATCCGCGGCCTCGGCATTTTTCGCAGTTGCCAGGCGGCCGGCCGAGAACAGCGCCGGCGTCTGCAAGTCGAGGGGGATCGGTCCGACGACCTCGATGCCCTCGACCTGCTTCAACTCGCTGATCTGCTGCACGGCGAGATTGGCCTCGCCGCTGGCCAGCCGTTCCGCAGTAAAGCCCTGCTGCACGATGGTCGCCCTGGCGTTGATCTCGGCCGCGATGCCCATCCGTCCGATCAGCTCGGCGAAGTAGATCCCGCTCGCGCCCAATCGCGAATAGGCGACGGATCGCGCCGCAAGCAGCGTCCTGCGCAAGGCGCTTTCGCTGGAGATGTCGGGATGCACCTGCCCTGCGGCCACGGCGATGCCGACATGGGAGCGCGCAAGGTCAGCAGCGCCTTCCGCCACGACGCGGCCCTCGGCAATGACCTCGTCGAGGCCTTCGCGCGTCAGGATCACGACATCGGCGGCCTCGCCGTCTCGCAGACGCTTGAGCAGCGCCTGGGTCGGCGCGAAGTCTGCATCGATGTGGACACCCGTCGCGGCTTCATAAGCGGAGGACAGGCTGCGCATCGCCCCCATCAGGCCAAGCGTCGAGAGCATGCGGACGGTGTTTTCCATGGTTCTCCCAAACATCCAGTCAGGCGCGATGCATCAGCTTCAGCGCCGCGGTCAGCCGCATGCTGCGTTTGCCCGCGAGCGCGGTGGCTTCCAGCACCGCCTCCTCGTCGTCATAGGTGCCTGAGAAGCCGATGCCGACCTCATGGCCGCCGAACACCGGATTTTCATCTCGAGCTGGCGTGTGCTCCTGGTTCAGGATCTGGCCCTTCCAGCGGCCATTCGCGGCCGTGTAGCTGCCGAGATAGTAGAACGAGGCATCGCCACCGAGGATGCGGCCCTGGTTGAGCAGCATGACGCCGGTGAGCCCCCCTTCGATGCCGTCCAGCATCCGCAGATGGATCGAGTAGAGACCGTTGGCGATGCCGCCCTCGCCGACGCCGCCGGCGATCGGCACCTCGTCCTCCCTGATCGGCATCATCACCGACTGAAAGGGAACGCCGGGCAATTCCTTCAGCTCGCCCTTGAAACGATAGAGATCGCCGTCCGGCAGGCCCTTCGCGATCAGCGTCGCATCGTCCGTGCCGGCCATCGCGCGATAATTCGGATCGGGATTATGGCGCACGGTCTTGATGACGATTGCGACCTCCTCGCCCGTCTTCTCATACGTGCCGATATGGGCAAAGGCCGAGTTGCCGCCCAGCATCTTGCCGTCGCCGACATGCATGACGCTGCGGCCAACAGCTTCGCCGAGCTGAAACCGTACTTTGTAAAAACCTTCCAACACCAGCCGTGTCCCCGGCCTGCGCGCATCCGAGGCGCCAGTCTATCCCTCTTTAGGTCGTGGGAGACAAGTTTCGTACGCCAGACCCAATACCCGATAGCGCCAACTGTCATCAAAATGCAAAAATCCGCCGAAGCCTCGCAGCCGCGGCGGATTTGAGAGCCAACCCGGACCAAGTCCCCAAGGTCCGGGCCTGAAAGATCTTAGGCGGCCGCCTTCTTGTCGGTCGGCACGGACGAGATCGTCTTCAGGATCTGCGAAGCGATCTGGTATGGGTCGCCTTGCGAGTTCGGACGACGGTCTTCCAGATAGCCCTTGTAGCCGTTGTTGACGAAGGAGTGCGGAACGCGGATCGAAGCACCGCGGTCGGCCACGCCATAGCTGAACTTGTTCCAGGGCGCGGTCTCGTGCTTGCCGGTCAGACGCTTGTCGTTGTCCGGGCCGTAGACGGCGATATGGTCCATGAGATTCTTGTCGAAGGCAGCCATCAGCGCCTCGAAGTACTCCTTGCCGCCGACCGTGCGCATATACTCGGTCGAGAAGTTGGCGTGCATGCCGGAGCCATTCCAGTCGGTGTCGCCGAGCGGCTTGCAGTGGAATTCGATGTCGATGCCGTACTTCTCGGTCAGGCGCAGCATCAGGTAGCGGGCCATCCACATTTCGTCAGCGGCCTTCTTGGAGCCCTTGCCGAAGATCTGGAATTCCCACTGGCCCTTCGCGACTTCCGCGTTGATGCCTTCATGGTTGATGCCGGCCGCGAGGCAGAGGTCGAGATGCTCTTCCACGATCTTGCGGGCGACGTCGCCGACGTTCGAGAAGCCGACGCCGGTGTAGTACGGACCCTGCGGCGCCGGATAACCCGAGGCCGGGAAGCCGAGCGGACGGCCGTCCTTGTAGAAGAAATATTCCTGCTCGAAGCCGAACCATGCGCCGGCGTCGTCGAGGATGGTGGCGCGCTTGTTGGACGCATGCGGGGTCTTGCCATCGGGCATCATGACTTCGCACATCACCAGCACGCCGTTGGTGCGGGCGCCGTCCGGGAACACCGCGACCGGCTTCAGCACGCAATCGGAGCTGTGGCCTTCGGCCTGCTGGGTGGAGGAGCCGTCGAAGCCCCAGAGCGGAAGCTGCTCGAGCGTCGGGAACGACGCGAATTCCTTGATCTGAGTTTTGCCGCGCAAATTCGGAGTCGGCGTATATCCGTCGAGCCAAATGTACTCGAGCTTGTACTTGGTCATTGAGCCTCTCTGTAGATGATGCGAAAGGTGGGGACCTGTGGTCCCCGCACGTTGTACCCGGCCACCATCGGCCGGCGCTTTACAAGCATTTCGCGTGCCAAAACGCCGCACTGCGGGAGGTTTTCCACCGTCAGCCGGCAGGCTGCGAACCTCACCAGCGATTCACAAAGGCATGCGTCAAAGCAGCGCACCTTTTCGTGACTTCGCGCTGCAAAAACCTGCAGAAAACGCCCGATTTGTCGGCATGTACCGCGCTGCACCCGGCCACCGGTTAAAGCAGCGCCACTCCTTGGCAATTTTCGCGAAGCCCCGGGGCCGCTCTTCGCAACCTTCGGAATGGCCCATGCGTTGATCACGTGGAACTTGCCTTGCAGCGTGCAGAGGCCTGACTGCCTACAAATTA
Organism: Bradyrhizobium ingae; assembly: GCF_055791185.1. Classification (NCBI taxonomy): domain Bacteria; kingdom Pseudomonadati; phylum Pseudomonadota; class Alphaproteobacteria; order Hyphomicrobiales; family Nitrobacteraceae; genus Bradyrhizobium; species Bradyrhizobium ingae. Next base: position 7,714 of record NZ_JBVUBB010000021.1, on the reverse strand, counting down.
GGCCAACAATGATGCCGTTTTCGGCACTTTGCATTTCGCCAAGCAGGGCCAATATGGGGTGACCCAGTAACCATAAGCGAACGAGTCGGGCGCACCATGGAGGTCAAGCGCTCCGGCTGAAGGAGATACCGCAATGATGAACAGTAACTTGGGCCAAGGGTCGGCCACGATCTACCAATTCCCTGTCGGGGGCCGTGCGGCTCTCGGCGGTCGCCGCTACGGCGAGGCCAGTCTGCCGGCCGATCACGTCTCCTCGCCTGTCGTTGAGACGATCTGCAGCGGCAGCTGGTATCACCAGGAGGCGATCGAGGAAGCCAAGCCGAAATGGGATCGCTGATGCCTGCCGTGCCTTCGGTACCGCCCCACGCTCGCAAGCGTCCGGCGGAAGTTTGAAAAGGGTCGAAACGGGATCGTTTCGGCCCTTTTTGATTCTGCTTTGATTCTTGCGCTCAGCTCACTTCGCAGACTGTGACCGGCCGCTTCAGATGCTTGACGGTTGTACTGGTCTTGCTGATGCTCAGTGTGATCCCGGCACCGGAGTAACGCACACCCGATAGCGTGAGCCGCTTGGCGAGCGGAATGGCGCCGCCGTCGATCTGCATGAAGGCGCGCTTGTCGTCTGGGTAAAACGCGATGATGAACTGCGTACCATCAGCGCAACGATAGCCATGAAACGTCTGCGCCTTCGTGCCGGTCGCCATCAAAGTTCCGCCCGCCAAAATGGCGATGGCCAAAATAATGGCCTTGTGCCGGTCCATATTCGCCCCCTGTAATGAAGTTCAAGTCTATCGCGCGCGAGCCGCGCGGCCGATTCCGTTGGCAACATAGCCCAGGCCGATCTGATGTCAGACTCCCCTGCCCGCCACCTCGCCTTGCAAGGCGCGAGCAATTTTCGCGACCTCGGCGGTTATCCGACCGCCGATGGTCGACAGACGCGCTGGCGGCGACTCTTCCGCTCCAATCACCTTGGCCTTCTCACCGCAGCCGATGTCGCGATCGTCCGCGGTCTCGGTGTGCGGAGCGCATTCGATTTCCGAGGCGTCGAAGAGCGCGCGGACGCGCTGTGCGGCGTGCGCGAGATCACCACGCATTCGCTGCCGATCGAGCCGACCGTGGTCGCCGCGCTCAGGGCGCGGATGGCCGACGGCACGTTGACCGCGCCCGTTGCGCTCGAGATCATGCGCGAATCCTACCGCAACTATGTCCGCCACAACACGCACAGCTTTCGCGCGCTATTCGGTCATCTCCTCGAAGACCGCGCACCGCTCGTCATCCACTGCACCGCCGGCAAGGACCGCACCGGCTTTGCCTGCGCGCTCATCCTTCATGCTCTCGGCGTGCCCGAAGAAACCATCGCGGAGGACTATCTGCTGACGAACCGGTTCTACCGCCGCGATCCTTCCGCAGCATCCGAACTGCCGCAGGACGTGCGCGACGCCATCGGTTCGGTTGAGGCCTCTTATCTCGCAGCCGGCTTCGAAGCCGTGCGCGCCGACTATGGCGAACTCGAAACCTATTTGCGCGATGGCCTCAAGCTCGGGGCAGCCGAGCGCACCGCGTTGAAGGCACGCTATCTGCAATCCTGATCAGGATTGCTTTTCGGCCGGAAGCCAGCTTGCCGACAAGGTTGCATCGGTAATCGCTCGGCACAGGGCCTTGGAAACCTGCATGGTGCTCCAGTCACTCTGATGCAGCTTGTCGCCATCGCTCGGATCGAGCAATTGCTCAAGCGACACGCCGTTGTAGACGTGCCAATGCCGCATCAGGGCCCAGCGCCGAAACAAATTCACTTGAGGAGTCTTCTCCGCGATCTCACCGATCGCCGCGACCATCCTTTCCGACAGTTCGGCGCTATCGTCACGGAGCATGGCGGTCACATATTGCGGATCGATCAACACGATATCCATTGGGTGCTCGCGCAGCCGGCGCAGACCGTCCCTGATCTTGTCGACGACGACGTCGAACTTGTATCGATCCTTGTGAAAGACCGCATTGGTGCCGACCTGCCAAAGCACCAGCGCCGGCTTGTCGAGAAAAATATCCGCATCGAAACGGTCCACCTCTTCCGGCGCTTCCTGGTCTCCAACGCCCCGGTTGAAGAGATCGATGCGGATCTTCGGCAGATCGCCCTTGTAGTGTTGCCTGAGATACATTTCGAGGCGATAGGGATAAGGCACGACATCTTCCCGTCCAGCCGTCGAGGACGATCCCATTGCCACGATGCGGACAGGGCTTTTGCCACGCAGCGCTGCCAGGAAATTTCGCAATGGATGCTTCAATTTGATGATGTCCGGGGGGACGTCTACCGTCGGCAGATTGTCGGGCATGCCGCCTCCTGCGATCCAAGGTTGCAATCGCCATTCAGCCTTGATGATCTCGTCATTGCAAGTCCAGTTTGCTTTCGCGATAGTCGGCGCGCATCGTGACGACGGAGGACATCGTGCAGGGAAAAGTCATTGTCGTGACTGGCGCTCTCGGCGCGCTGGGCCGGGTGGTGGCGGAGACGGCGCTGGCGCGGGGCGCGCGGGTCGCCGGCATCGATCACGCACCATCGCAGGCGCCTGCGACAGCGCAGCATATAGAGTTCGGCGGCGTCGATCTCTCGGACGAGACGCAGGCGAATACGGCAGTCTCGGCGGCGGCAAAACATTTCGGCCACCTCGATGCATTGATCAACATCGCCGGCGGCTTTGCGTTCGAGACCGTTGGCGACGGCGACATCAGGACCTGGCAGCGCATGTATGCGCTGAACGTGCTGACCGTGCTCAACACCTCGCGCGCCGCACTCTCCCATCTTGCGGCTTCTAAGGCCGGCCGCATCGTCAATGTCGGCGCCATGGGCGCACTCCAGGCCGGCTCCGGCATGGGGCCCTATGCAGCCTCGAAGGCCGGAGTGCACCGCCTCACCGAGGCGCTCGCCAATGAGTGGAAAGGCAAGGTCACGGTCAACGCGGTGCTGCCCTCGATCATCGATACCAAGGCCAACCGCGCCGACATGCCGAAGGCGGACTTCTCCAAATGGGTGACGCCGCAGGAGCTCACTGAAGTGATCCTGTTCCTCGCAAGCGATGCAGCAAGCGGCGTGACGGGCGCGCTTATACCGGTGAGCGGACGCGTCTAGTCCGCTACCAGGAGCCGCAGATTGCCTCTGAAGCGGATGCTCTGCTTGCCGGCGAGCGCAATGCCTTCGCCATAGGCGGTTTCATCGGTGTAGGTACCGCTGAAGCCGATGGTCACGACCTTGCGGCCCCACACCGGCCGCTCGTCGAACGAGGGCGAATGCTCCTCGTTGGTCAGCTCGCCTTTCCATTTGCCGTCGGCTGAGGTGTAGCTGCCGTAGGCGAAGAAAAATGAATCGCCGCCCCGCATGGTGCCGTCGCGCAGCACCATGACACCTTGATTGCCACCCTGCACGGCATCCAGCATCTCGATCCGGATGTGATAGAGCCCGTTCCTGATTGTCATCTTCCGCAAAGCGCCCGACTGTCCCGCTGGCAAGATAGCCGCACCATCCGCTCCCGATCAAATGGCGCGAGAAGCGACTCCGATCCGGGCTAGACTGGCCGCAACTGATTCTCCGACGGAACAGCCTGTGGAAACCGCGCTTTATCTGCCCGTCAAACGATTCCTCGAAGAGCTCGGCTTCACCGTGAAGGGCGAGATCGGCGGCTGCGATCTCGTCGGTCTCAGCGCTGGCGATCCGCCTATCGTGGTGATCGGCGAGCTCAAGCTCGCCTTCAATCTCGAGCTGATCCTGCAGGCGGTCGATCGCGCCCCGGCGGGTGACGAGATCTGGATCGCCGCAAAAATGTCCGCGCGCGGCAAGGGACGCGAGAGCGATGCCCGCTATCGCAATCTCTGCCGCCGCCTCGGCTTCGGCATGCTTGGAGTTACCGAGCGCGGCCAGGTCGAGGTGCTGGTGAAGCCGCCGACCGCGGCGCCGCGCCGCGAGCCGAAGAAGCGCTCGCGGCTCGTCGCCGAGCACCAGCGCCGCCAGGGCGATCCGGTGCTCGGCGGCAGCACGCGCGCACCCATCATGACTGCCTATCGCCAGCAGGCGCTGGCCTGTGCCTCGGCGCTCGCCGAGGGCCCGCGGGCGGTGCGCGAACTGCGCGCGCGATGTCCCGATGCCGGCAAGATCCTGCTGCATAATGTCTACGGCTGGTTCGAACGGGCCGATCGGGGAATCTACGGATTGACCGACGCCGGGCATGCGGCACTAAAGCGCTGGCCCCAGCCGAAGAGCGCGCTCGATGCGGGCCAACCGTCACCGCCCTGACATCGGATCAATGCAAGACGCGTATAACTGAGATGCCACACCAAATTCATATTGCAATGCAACATAGGCAGCACTAGGTATCTCGGATCGAAACGAGGCTACCATGAGCGCAGACTGGAATACCAAATACGGCACGCGGCGCGTGCGCCACGATCCGCCGACCCTGGACGAGGCGATTTTCGCCGCGATCGGCATTACCGACAATCAGGAGCAGCAGGCCGAGATCGCCGCGTCCCTGATGGGCATGCCGCTCGACGTCGTGCAGGCTGAGGTGAAGAAGCAGGCCCGCACCAACAGCCGCATCACCGCTACGCGCGTCATCGCCGGTGAACAGGGCGCGCAGCGCTCCGTAGTGGTCGAGCGCCGCGTCGTGCGCCGCTTCGGCAACGACAAGCGTACCGGCACCTGAAGCGCTCTGATCTTTGAGGATACGAAAAGCGGACCGGCAGTGCCGGTCCGCTTTTTTGATTTTAGGCGGCGCGATTGCCGTACATGCGGGAAAACAGCTTCCACCATGTGCTGTTGAAGCTCAGCAGCGCGCGGCCCGCCTTGAACGGCGCAGCAGCGAGATCCGCCAGCTCCGCCTCCGGCGTCCTGGTGAGATCGATGGTGCCGGTCGATTCGCCGTGCCGGAATGCCAGATGCGCGCCGAACTTCTTCGCCAGCGCCCGCATCGCGTGATTCTCCGCGCCTGTCGTAATGCGCAGGCGCTCAAAACCCTTCCAGCGCGCTTCCGCGATCAGACGCCGGAACAGCACGGTGCCGACGCCCTGGCGGCGCGCGCAGGCTTCCACGCTGAACGCCACTTCGGGCAGCGAATCACCTTCCGCCGGATGCAGCTCGGCCGCGCCGCGGACCACGCCGTCGACGATGTAGGCGACGATCACCGTGCCGTCGTCGGCGCAGCGGGCCGCGTAACGCTCGATGAAGCTGTCGTCGAGAAAACCGTTGAAGCGGTCGTGCCGGCTCTCGGGATCGAGCCTCAGCAAATGATCGCGCAGGAGCGGCAATTCCTCTTGCTGGATCAGGGTCCGCACATAGCCCTGCACGGACTCGGTGTGCATGGTTTCTTCAAGTGCCACGTCAAAACTCCTCTTGGTGTCCCTCGAGGAGGCGTTCGAATCCCTAGGCCTCCTATATTGTGCGTCGCAGCATGGTTTGCAAGACGGGAACATGCCCAAGTTAGAGGCATGGCAAACGACCAATTCGTTAACAAAATCAAAGCCCCCGTAATCATACGAGGACCATCTGCGTCTGGGTCACCAGCGCCACCAGCTTGCCGTCCTCGGTCTCCAGCCGAGTCTGCCAGACCTGCGTCCGCCGCCCCCGATGGACCGGAGTCGCGGTGGCGATCAGCGTGGCCCCCTCCTTTGCGCCGCCAATGAAATTGGTCTTGCTCTCCAGCGTGGTCGTGCCCTTGGCGTCCGCCGGTAGGTTGATCACGGTCGCGGCCGCCCCGACGGAATCGGCAAGGGCCATGATGGCGCCGCCATGCGCGATGTGGCCGAGCGTGCAGAGGTCGGGCCTGATGATCATTTTCGCCACCACGCGATCCGGCTCGGCCGCGATGAACTGCACGCCCTGGAGCTCGGCAAACGGCATCTTCATCGCATGAAGTCTTTCGAGCGGAGTCATCGGATATCCTCCCAGTGTCTTGAATTCTCAACGTGAATTGTCCCGCGGGGCAAAGCAATGACGTCCGAGGTCATGGCCGCGATGATATCGCTGCCGTTTTTTGCCCGAGGACGCCCAGGTCGCCAAACCGGCTGCAACCGGACAGAATGACGAATCTGATGAGCCCTGAGGATCATGACAGCGCCGCGTAAGGTCGTTCCCTTTGCACCGTTCGAGTGGATGCTGTCAGCACGCTATCTGCGCGCGCGGCGCAAGGAAGGCCTTGTTTCGGTCATCGCAGGGTTTTCATTTCTCGGCATCATGCTTGGCGTCGCGACCCTCATCATCGTGATGGCGGTCTTGAACGGCTTTCGCAAAGAGCTTCTGGACAAAATCCTCGGCCTCAACGGCCATGTTCTGGTTCAGCCGCTGGAATCGCCTCTGACCGACTGGAACGATGTGAGCGAACGCATCAGCCGGTTGAAGGGAGTTCGACTGGCCGCTCCCGTCGTTGACGGGACGGCATTGGCATCGTCCACAAATGCCTCGGGCGTTCTGGTGCGCGGGATCCGCGCGGTCGATCTCAACAAGCTGACGTCGGTCGCCGCCAACATCAAGCAGGGCTCGATCGAACGTTTTGACGGAGATCAGGGCGTTGCGATCGGCCAGGGCCTCGCCGATCAGCTTTCCGTACAGGCCGGTGACGCTATCACGCTCGTCGCGCAGCAAGGCGCAGTGACACCGATGGGCGTCATGCCGCGCATCAAGAAATACAAAATCACGGCCGTGTTCGAAATCGGCATGTCGGAGTACGACGCGAGCATGATTTTCATGCCGATCGCGGAGGCGCAGTCCTACTTCAATCGCAACGGCGATGTCACGGCGATCGAGGTGTTCACGACTGACCCGGATCGCATCGACACCTTTCGCAGGAGCGTGATGGAAGCCGCTGGCCGGCCGGTCTTCCTGGTCGATTGGCGTCAGCGCAACTCGACCTTCTTCAGCGCGCTTCAGGTCCAGCGCAACGTCATGTTCCTGATCCTGACCCTGATCGTCTTCGTGGCTGCCTTGAACATCGTATCGGGCCTCGTCATGCTGGTGAAAGACAAGAGCAGCGACATTGCGATCCTGCGAACCATGGGAGCTTCGCGGGGCTCGATCATGAGGATATTCCTGATCACCGGCGCCTCGATCGGCGTCGCAGGTACGCTGATCGGCTTCGTCGTCGGGCTTCTGACCTGCCTCAATATCGAGACGATCCGGCAGTTCATGTCCTGGCTGACCAGAACCGAACTGTTTCCGCCCAAGCTCTACTTTCTTTCGAAGCTGCCGGCGGAGGTCGAGGTCGGAGAAACCTCCGCGGTCGTGATCATGGCGCTGACGCTTTCGTTTCTCGCAACGCTCTACCCATCCTGGCGCGCCGCGCGGCTCGATCCCATCGAGGTGCTGCGGCACGGTGGCTCATGATCGGTTACGCCGTTTGCGTGCGGGGCGCACCACAATCTCGACGTCGTCGCCCAGTTTGACCGGGCGACCCAGTACGCTGCGGCATCTCCGTGTCCCACAACGGCGCCTCTGGAATACCGGATCACCCGCTTTCGCCGGTGATGACGCAGAGATTGAGGCACCAATTGCCTGCGACGACTAACGACAGAGTACTGACCCTATTATCTCTTGTCGCCTCCCAGCGCATTCTTGTAGATCTTGCCGCCTTTCATGATGATGACGAAATTCTTCGCGGGATCTGCGACCAGCTTGATGTTCTCGATCGGATTGCCGTCGACCAGCAACAAGTCTGCCAAAGCACCCTCCTCGACCACG